>NZ_JBEXCR010000037.1:0-141149 GCF_040605375.1 Nonomuraea sp. NPDC005650 | reverse complement strand
CGGGACGCTCTCGGGGAACTGCGGGACCTTGACCTCAACGAACGGCATCTTCACGTCCAGGGGGCTGAATGGGACGCCCATGGGGCAAAGCACCAAAGGCGATGGGTGGGAACAATCTTCTTCATGAAAGAAGACGCGCAGCGCGGGCGCGGAGTTCCACCTGCCACAGACAGCAGGCGGCCTACCTGCCTAACTGAACATCACCGCGTTGACCAGTAGAAACGCTCAATAACCCAAGATCAACGATGGGAGCTCCCGGACGGCGGGCACCTGCTCGAATGGCACGGCCCCGGCCCTCGCCAGCGGCATGCGCACCTCGCCCTCCGTCTCGTCGGCGTTTACGACCTCGAATCCCTGCCGGCCCCGTAACCGGGTATCGCCCGCTACCGCGCGCACCGACATACCAGCACCACCCACGTCACGATCATCACAAGGCAGCGCTGGTTATGACCCGCCAGGCAGGCGCTCTGCATCAGTTTCACTGAGCCGACATCAGATCCACTGAGTCACGGCGTCAGCTTGACTGAGCCGCATCACTCTCGCTGAGGCAGGACAGCGGCGCGTCGGCGCCCGGGTCGTCGGGCAGGTCGTAACTTGCGGGAATGTTGCCTTCTCAAAAGTTAGGTGGAGGTGGCCGCTGCGCAACGGATCTTGTTTTTCGATTTTTATTTTCTGGAAAATCGAAAATGGTAGACTGTCGGTGTGACTGCGGAGACCAGTGTGGTGACGCCTTGTAAGCACTGTGGGGCGCCGATCGAGCAGCGGCGCGGGAGGGGGCGGCCCAAGGCGTACTGCCCTGAGAAGGACTGTCAGGCGGCGGCCAAGCGGGAGCGGGAGTTGCGGCGGGCCACGCCGGGGCTGGAGGGGGCGCTGGCCAGGGCCGAGCAGTTGTACGACCGGATGGAGAACGGGCTGGCCGCCGCCATCGAGCCGCTGGCGCGAGCCCTGGCCGAAGAGCTGAGTCCGGCGGGGGTCGAGGCGAAGCTGAGCGCGGTGCAGGCCGAGGCGCACACGCGGGTCGCGATCGCGCGTACCGAGCGGGAGCAGGCGTTCGAGCAGGTACGGCTCGCGCGGGAGGCGGCCGAGCACGCCCGCAGGCAGACGGCCGAGATGCGGGTTCGGCTCGAAGAGGCGGAAGGTGAGCGCGAGACCGCGCTGGGGGATGCTGAGCGGGCCCGGGAGCAGGCGCTGGCCGCGTTGCGGGAGGCCGCGAGCACCGAACGGCAGGCGATGCAGTCGACCGAGGAGGCGAAACGGCGTGCGAAGACGGCCGAGAGGCGGGCCGAGGAGGCGCTGCATCGGGTCGAGTTGACGGAGCAGGCCAGGGACCAGGCCGTTCAGGAGCTGGCCGAGCGGGTGGACGCGGCCGAGCGGCGTACCACTGAGGCGCTGGAACAGGCTGAGCAGCGCGTCGGCGAGGCGCGAGCGGAGGCCGTACGGGCTCGGGAGGAGGCCGAACAGGCGCGGGAGGGGCATGACCGGGCCCGAGACGAGACGGTGGCGGCCGTGCGGGCGCGTGAGCAGGCCGAACGGGAGGTCATCGGGGCGCAGGCTCGGGCGGAGGCGGCGGCGCAGGAGCGGGACCGTGCTGTGGAACGGGCCGTCACGGCCGAACGGGCGGCGGCCGAGGCCGAACGGGATCGCGCGGTGGCGCTCAAGGATGCCTCGCAGGCGAGCGCTGAGGTGGAGCGGCTCGAGGGGAAGGCGACGGAGTCCGCTGCGGCGCTGTCCAAGGAGCGGAAGCTGGTCCTGCGGGAAAAGTCTCGGGCGGATGCCGCGGCCAAGGAGCGGGATGGGTTGCTGGCTGAGCTGAGGCTGGAGCGGATGCGGCTTGAGGACCTGCGGGGCGAGTTGGAGGCGGCGCGGGCGGAGGCGGCGCAGTTGCGGGAACGGGCGGTGGCTGCGGAGCTGCGTTCGTCATAGGGGGCTTTTTCCGGGAGCCCGTCGGATACCCGGAGAAAGCAGGTGTGAGTGGTCAGCGGTGCGGGTGGAGGGAACGCGTCCCGCTGCTCGTGGCGATCATGGGTGGATGTGGGTGCGAACCGGTTCTGTCTGGTTGCGGAGCGGTTACCTCGCTGTGCAGCAGTACGAGCGGTGGACCTGCGCTTGGTGCTCGGTAGGTGGCAGTGGGGCCGATGGGGCTTCCGGCGCAATGTAGGGGATGTGCGGCGAAGGGGATTTGAGCGGATTTATGTAAGGGCGCCGTAGTGCCGAGGGTCGGGCGGGTATGGCGACCGCCGCGCTGAGGATCAACACGAGTTCGAGGCCGAGTACGCCGGCCCGCCCTTCGGTACTGCTCCTGAGAAGGGCCGGGCCAGCCGATGGCAGGGTGGGCGCGGTATTCGTCGTCGGTGACCTGCTCACCCCATTCGGTTTCGGGGACGTCCGGATCGCCCCACACACACATGGCCGGGTGAGCCATGAAGTGGTCGGGGGCGGCGCTGTGCCAGTGCCACTCGCCGGGCGGGGTTTTGGGCGGTGTCGCCGGGCCGCATGACGACGATCTCGCCGCCGCGCGACTGGACCAGGCCGATGCCCTCGGTGACGTGCAGCGTCGGGCCGGTGGTGTGGCGGTGCGCGAGCAGGGCGCGAAGCGGACGATGTTGACCCGCATCCGCGGCGGCTCGATGCGGGCGGCCCCGGCGACGTGGACGGCGATCGGCTGGCGCGACACCTCGTCGCTCGATGCCGGCGCAGATGACGTTGAACCAGACATCGCCGGTGAACGATTCAGCCGGGCCCTTGCTGGTGGGGGTGTCTGTTCAGGAGTTCCGTCGGTGATCTCCTCGTTCGGGGACCAGGGGCTGCGCCGTTGCCGCAGGCGTCTTCGTTGGTGCAGGGTCCGAGGCCGGTTGCCCCCCGTCTCAGCGGCCTACCAGTTTCATGTGTGCTTCGCCGTACCGGTTGCCGGCCACACCGACCCGGGCGGCCAGGGCGTCCAGGTCGGCCCGCTCGTCGGCGGACAGCGCCACCGTGGTCGCGGCGGCGTTCTCCTGCAGGCGGGACAGACGGCGGGTGCCCGGGATCGGCACGATCCACGGCTGCTGGGCCAGCAGCCAGGCCAGGGAGATCTGCCCCGGCGTGGCGCCCTTGGCGTCGGCCAGTTTGCGTACCTGGTCCACCAGGGCCTGGTTGGCGGGCAGGTGCTCGGCGTCGAAGCGCGGGATCGTCGCCCGGATGTCGCCGTCGGCGAAGGAGGTGTTCGGGGCCACGGTGCCGGTCAGGAAGCCCTTGCCGAGCGGGCTGAACGGCACGAACCCGATGCCCAGCTCCGCGCACGTCGGCAGCACCTCGGGTTCGGGGTCGCGGGTCCACAGTGAGTACTCCGACTGCACGGCGGTGACCGGGTGCACGGCGTGCGCCTTGCGGATCGTGGTGGCCGACGCCTCCGACAGGCCGAAATACTGGACCTTGCCTGCCTGTACGAGTTCGCCCACCGCGCCGGCGACGTCCTCGATGGGTACGTCCGGGTCCACCCGGTGCTGGTAGAACAGGTCGATGCGATCGGTACGCAGGCGCCGCAGGGAGGCGTCGGCGACCTTGCGGATCTGCTCCGGCCGGGAGTTCAGGCCGACGGATTTACCATCGCGGATGTCCCAGCCGAACTTCGTGGCGACCTGCACCCGATCCCGGATCGGCGCGATGGCCTCGCCCACGAGCTCCTCGTTGTGGTACGGGCCGTAGACCTCCGCGGTGTCGAGGAAGGTCACCCCGGCGTCCAGGGCGGAGCGGATCACGCCGATCATGTCCTCGCGGGTGCCGGGGTTCGGGCCGTAGCTCTGTGAGATGCCCATGCAGCCGAGCCCCACGGCCGATACCCGCAGGCCCTGTCCGAGTGTTCTGGTGTGCACTGCCGTCTCCTGTGATCAGTCGGTGAGGCGCAGGTTGCCGACCCGGCCGGCCATGGCCGGGTCGCGGTGGTCGAGGAACGACGAGTGGCCCGTGTCCGGGCCGGCGGTGCGGCTCAGCTGGTCGTCGGTGAGCTCGAGGTCGAAGACGTCGAAGTTCTCGGCCATCCGGTCGGCGTGTGCCGACTTGGGGATGACGACCACGTCGCGCTGGATGAGCCGGCGCAGCACGACCTGAGCCACCGACCTGCCGTGCGCCTGTGCGATGTCGCTCAGCACCGGATGGGTGAACAGGTTGTTGCGGCCCTCGTCGAACGGGCCCCACGACCCGATCTGGACCCCGCGCTCGACCCTGAGCCGCTGGTACTGCGTGCGCTGGAAGAACGGGTGGGTCTCGATCTGGTTGGCCGCGGGCGTGATCTCGTCGAAGGCGCGCCGGGCGTTCTCCTCACCGGTGTCGGAGATCCACAGCTTGCCGCTGTTCTTGATCGCGCGGCCGGCGGCTCCCTCGTTCCGGTACGCGGCCGCGGTGTCGAGCAGCCGGTAACCGGCCGCCAGGGCCTCGGGCACCGCCTGTTCGGTCTGCTCGGACGGGATCTGGTAGACGCCGAAGCCGAGGATCGGCCTCTCGACGCCGTTGTCCAGGGTGACCGCCCGCATGGCGGATCCCGTCATCGTTCGATCATCTGCATCTGCGCCTCGTTGTGGTGCCCGCCGGCGGCCGGGGGCAGGCTGTCGAGCTTGGCGAGTTGCTCGGCGGTCAGGACGAGGCCGTCGGCGGCGACGTTCTCCTCCAGGCGCGCGACCCGCTTGGTGCCCGGAATGGGGGCGATGTCGTCGCCCTTGCTGAGCAGCCAGGCGATCGCGACCTGCGCGGGCGTGGCGCCGGCCTCGTGGGCGATGGCCTGCACCTCGTCGGCGAGTGCGAGGTTGCGCTGGAAGTTCTCGCCGGTGAAGCGGGGGTTGGTGGCGCGGAAGTCGTCGGGGCCGAAGTCGCTCTCCGAGCGGATCTTCCCGGTCAGAAAACCCTTGCCGAGCGGGGAGTAGGCGACGAGCCCGATGCCCAGCTCGCGCAGCAGCGGCAGCACCTCTTCCTGGTCGCGGGTCCACAGCGAGTACTCCGACTGCAGCGCGGTGATCGGGTGGACCGCGTGGGCGCGGCGGATGGTGTCCAGCCACGCCTCCGACAGGCCGATGTGGCGGACCTTGCCCTGCTGGACGAGTTCGGCCACCGCGCCGATGGTGTCCTCGATCGGCACCTTCGGGTCGACGCGGTGCTGGTAGTACAGGTCGATGTGGTCGGTGCCCAGGCGGCGCAGCGAGCCCTCGACGGCGGTGCGGATGTTGGCCGGGCTGCTGTCCAGGTTCCAGGGGCCGTCGCCGGCGTGGGAGACCAGGCCGAACTTGGTGGCGAGCACGACCTGGTCGCGCCGGCCCTTGAGGGCCTTGCCGAGCAGTTCCTCGTTGGTGTACGGGCCGTAGATCTCGGCGGTGTCCAGGAGGGTGACGCCCAGGTCGAGCGCGCGGTGGATGGTGCGGATGGACTCGGCGTCGTCGCTGCCGGCCCCGGTGAAGCCGTGGGACATGCCCATGCAGCCCAGCCCGATGCGGGAGACGTCCAGTTCGCCCAGCTTGATGTGCTTCATGATGACCTTTCAGGGGTGAGTTTGATCGTCGCGGCTCGCGACGCGGGGTTGACGACGCCGCCGATGATGTTGGCGCCGTAGCGGCGGTACTTGGTGCGGTAGACCTCGTCGATCCGGTCGTGGACGGCGGTGTCGCCGGGGTCCGTGTCCGCGAAGGTCACCTCGGCTGCCACGCCACCGGCCGTGACGCGGCCCTGATGGCGGGTCTGGGCGCCGAGGTACCAGGCGCCGGCGCGGCCGTTCATGCAGCGCACGTACAGGTCGTCACCGACGCGCACGACCCACATCGTCACGGGCCGGCGCAAGCTGCCGTCGGCGCGGCGGGAGGCGAGGTCGAGTTCCTCGGCCTCGCCGATCGCGGTGAGTTCGTCGCTGGTCCAGGCGGCCATGGTCAGATGCTCCTTCGGTTCAGCATGGTGATGAGGACCTTCAGTGCCGGGCGAGCGGCCGGGCGTGGCGTTGTTGCGTTCGGCGATCTGGCCGAGGTCGAGTCCGAACGGTCGCCATCCCGACCTGGACGTCCCTTCTTCAGGTCAGGCTTCGGGGATGGTCCTGCCGAAGGACTCCAAGGTGACGGCATCAGGCTCAGGGCCGCCGCGTACTCCGGTGTCGAGGGCGTCCAAGGCCGCGCTTTCGGCGTCCGTGAGGTCGAAGTCGAACACGGCGAAGTTCTCTGCGATGCGTGCGGGGCGCACCGACTTGGGGATGGCCGCCCGCCCCTCCCGCAGGTGCCAGCGGAGCATGACCTGGGCGGGGGTCTTGCCGTGCGCGTCGGCGATCCCCTTGATGACCGGGTCGTCGAAGGTGCTGGTGCCGGTGCCGCGGTAACCGGTGATCCCGCCGATCGGCGACCACGCCTGGGTGATGATCTGCCGCGCGGTGTCGGCGGCCTGCACCTGCGGCTGGGTGAAGTACGGGTGGACCTCGACCTGGTTCACCGCGGGCACCACCGACGCCTCCTTCATCAGCGCGTCCAGATGGCCGGGCATGAAGTTGCTGACGCCGATGGCCCGCACCCGCCCGTCGGCCAGCAGCGTCTCCAGGGCGCGGTAGGCCCGCAGGGTCAGGTCGAACCGGGACGGAAGCGCCTGGTGGAGGATGAACAGGTCGATGGTCTCGACGCCCAGCTTGCCGGCGCTCTTGTCGAAGGCGTGCAGCGTCTCGTCGTAGCCGAAGTCGCTGATCCACACCTTGGTCTCGACGAACACCTCGTCGCGGTCCAGGCCCGAACGGCGGATCGCCTCACCGACCTGGCGTTCATTGCCGTAGGCCGCGGCGGTGTCGATCAGCCGGTACCCGATCTCCAGAGCCGACCGCACCGCCTCGGCCGTCTCCTCCGGCGGCGTCTGGAACACGCCGAATCCCAGAGCGGGCATCGAGACGCCGTTGTTCAACGTCAGGTTCATGGTCTGTGCCTCCACAGGATGGGCGCGCTACGGGCGGATGAGGACCTTGAGCGCGGTGCGGTCGTTCATCGCGAGGTACCCGTCGGGAACCTGCTCCAGGCCGATCGTCTGGTCGAACACGCGGCCCGGCTCCACCGTGCCCTCCAGTACGCCGGGCAGCAGCTCGTCGATGTAGGCGCGTACCGGGGCGGGGCCGCCGGTCAGCGTGATGTTCGGGCCGAACAGGCTGCCGAAGCCGATCGGCGCCTCCTCGTACTGCGGCACACCGACTCGGCTGATCACCCCGCCCGGGCGGACGATGCCGAACGCGGTCTCGTAGGCGTCTCGGTAGCCGACCGCCTCCAGCACCGCGTGCACCCCCTGCCCGCCGGTCAGCTCGCGCACCTTCTCGACGCCCTCGCCTCCGCGCTCGGGCACGACGTCGGTGGCGCCGAAGTCGATGCCGAGCTTGGTGCGCACGTCGTGGCGGCCCATCAGGATGATCCGCTCGGCGCCCAGCCGGTGGGCCGACAGCACCGCCATCAGCCCGACCGCGCCGTCCCCGATCACCGCGACCGTGGTGCGCGGGGTGACGTGGGCCTGCTTGGCGGCGTGGTAGCCGGTGCCGTACACGTCCGCCAGGGTCAGCAGCGACGGCAGGAGCATGCTGTTCTCGCCGACGGGCAGCTTGACCAGGGTGCCGGCCGCCTGCGGGACGCGGATCGCCTCCGCCTGGGCCCCGCCTACGTCGCCGGCGGCCCAGAAGCCGCCGTTGGGGCAGGAGGTGTGCAGCCCCTCACGGCAGAGGTCGCAGGTGTTGTCGGAGTAGGCGAACGGCGCCACCACCAGGTCACCACGCCTGAGCCCGGACACCTCCGTGCCGAGATCTTCGACGACGCCGAGGAACTCGTGCCCCATCGGGGTGCCCTGCGGCGAGGCCGGCAGGTTGTGGTACGGGTGCAGGTCGCTGCCGCAGATGCACGAGCGCACGATGCGGACGATCGCGTCGGTGGGCCGCTGCAGGACCGGGTCCGGCACGGTCTCCACGCGCACGTCACCGGCGCCGTACATGTATGTAGCTCGCATCGAGAATTTCCGTTCTTGTCTTCGTCGTCGGGCCTGCCCGGGGCCGGATCCGTACAGGCAAATCCGGGCCGGTGCCGCAGCGGCCGCGCGGCACCTTCAAGGTCATCAGGGTCAAAGCCAGGAAATGGC
Source organism: Nonomuraea sp. NPDC005650 (assembly GCF_040605375.1). NCBI lineage: Bacteria > Bacillati > Actinomycetota > Actinomycetes > Streptosporangiales > Streptosporangiaceae > Nonomuraea > Nonomuraea sp. NPDC005650. Next base: position 133,055 of record NZ_JBEXCR010000037.1, on the reverse strand, counting down.
GGCATTGGTTCGAAGCAGCCACCGGCTGGGGCGTTTCGGCGGCTGCGGGGCCGAAGGCCGCTACCACGTCATCGGGTCGGCCGATTCGCCGCATGCGCCCCTATACCTGCCTCGATGCCGGTGTTTTCCCTGGTCAAGGTCTATTCAACCGGCTCGCTCGAACATGCGGCAGGGTCTGTTGTTACAGGTACTGACAGAGCCCCCCAACGGGGTTTCGCGCAGCGGCGTTCCGCGCGCCTGACAGGCTTGTGCTGCGGGGCGTGGGTCAGCTCTGGTCCGGGGCCGGCTGCTGTACCTCGGCGAGGTCCTGGGTGGCCGCCCAACTGGCGAGCATCTTGAGGCCGTCGGCGGTGGGGCTGCCGGGAACGGCGGTGTAGACGTTGAGGGTCAGGCCGGGCTCCGACGGCAGCTCCATCGACTCGAAGTTCAAATCGAGCCGGCCGATCACCGGGTGGCGCAGCCGCTTCAGACCGCTGCGGTGGAACTGCACGTCGTGGGAGGCCCAGCGCTGCCGGAACAGCTCGCTGCGCGTCGACAGCTCGCCGACCAGCTCGATCAGCGCCCGGTCGTGCGGGTTGCGGCCGGCTTCCAGCCGGAGCATGGCGGCGGCGTCGTTGGCGATCCGGTCCCAGTCGACGAAGAACTCGCGCGCGGCCGGATCCAGGTAGACGAACCGGGTGGTGTTCGCCGGGCGGCGCGGGTCGGCCAGGATGGGGGCGTACAGGGCGCGGGCCAGGCGGTTCATGGCGACGATGTCGTGGCGACCGTTGCGCACCCAGGCCGGGGCGTCGGTGATGGCGTCCAGCACCTGCTGGATCACCGGCCGCACCGTGGTCGGCGTCGTGCGGCGGCGCTGGCCCGGCCCGGCGGCCCGCGCCAGGGCGAACAGGTGCTCGCGCTCGGCCTCGTCCAGCTGCAGCGCGCGGGCCAGGGCGTCCAGCACGCTGTCGGAGGCGCCGGACAGGTTCCCGCGCTCCATGCGGACGTAGTAGTCGATGGAGACGCCGGCGAGCATCGCGACCTCTTCGCGCCGCAGTCCCTTGACGCGGCGGTTGCCGCCGTAGGCGGGCAGCCCCGCCTGCTCCGGAGTGATGCGCGCCCGGCGCGAGCTGAGAAACTCGCGGACCTCGGTGCGGTGGTCGATCTGGCTCATAACCCCAGGGTAAGCAGGGCGGCGGCGGTGAAGGAGGTACGGCCAGTACCCCGAACGAGCGTCCCTCCCTCACCCGCTCGAATCGACGTTGACTGGGAGCATTCCATCCGCACACGAGGGAAGGCAGCATGCAGCCCAACCCCGCCGGCGGCACCGTAGAACGGTCTGCGGCACGCCCGAACGCGATCCTGGCGATCATCCTGATAAGCTATTTCATGATCCTGCTCGACAACTCGGTCATCTTCACCGGGCTGCCGAGCATCCGCGCCGATCTGGACCTGAGCCCGGGCGTGCTGTCCTGGGTGCAGGACGCCTACACGCTCGTCTTCGGCGGTCTGCTCCTGCTCGGCGCCCGCGCCGGTGACCTCCTCGGCCGGCGGCGGCTGTTCGTCGCCGGGCTGTCGATCTTCGGCGTCGCCTCGCTGCTGATCGGGCTCGCGCCCACCGGCTGGTGGATCGTGGCCGCACGTGCCCTGCAGGGCATCGGCGCCGCCATCGTCGCCCCGACCTCGCTGGCCCTGATCACCGCGCACTTCAACGGCCGCGAGCGCGCCCGTGCGGTCGCCTGGTACGGCGCCACCGCCGGCATCGGGGCCAGCCTCGGCCTGCTGGTCGGCGGCGCCCTGGCCGCCTGGATCTCCTGGCGGGCCGCCTTCCTCGTCAACGTGCCGATCGCCGTCGCCATGATCGTGGCCGCCCGGCGCGTACTGGCCGAGACCGGGCGCAGCCGGGGCCGGTTCGACGCCCTGGGCGCCGGGTACGCGACACTCGGCATGGGCGCTCTCGTCTTCGGGATCGTCTCCGCCGCCGAGTACGGGTGGGCGGCGCCGGTCGCCCTGGCCGGGCTCGCGGCGGGCGTGCTGCTGCTGACGGCGCTGGTCTTCCACGAATCGCGGGCCGAGCAGCCGATCATGCCGCTGAGGCTGTTCCGCGACCGTGAACGCAGCGGCGCCTACGCCGCACGCATGCTCTACATGGGCGCGATGATCGGATTCTTCTACTTCACCACCCAGTACCTGCAGGACGTGCTCGGCTTCGACCCCTTGCAGGCCGGCCTGGGCTTCCTGCCGATGACCGCGGTCAACTTCGCCGTCGCGATGGCCATCCCGCGGCTGTCCGACCGGCTGCCCCGCGCGGCGCTGCTGACGGCCGGAGTCGCGGCCACCGCCGCCGGAATGGCCTGGCTGAGCCGGCTGGACGCCGGCGACACCTATCTCACGGCGGTCGCCCTGCCGATGCTGCTCATCGGTGCCGGCCAGGGACTCGCGTTCGCCCCACTGACCAGCGCCGGGATCGCCCGCATAGGGTCCGCCGACGCCGGCGCCGCCTCCGGCCTGGTCAACACCGCGCACCAGTTGGGCATGGCCCTCGGGCTGGGCATTCTCGTCGCCGCCTCGACCCGGACCGCAGCCCCCGGCAGTGCGCCGGGCGGGGCGGGCGGGGTCGCCGCGCACGTGAGCGCCGCGCTCACCGGCTCCACCGTCCTGCTCGCACTGGCGCTGCTCGTCGTCATGCTCGTCATCGCCCCCGCCAGGCAGACCCCCTCGACCGTGCCCGCCACCCCGATCAACGACAGCAAGCGCGAGGAGGCGACCGCGTGAACAGCACCGGCGCACACCGGCTTCCCGGCGATCCCATCACCGACCGCCATAACCGGCGCGGTTTCCTGCGCGCCACCGCCGCGACCGTACTGGCGGTCGCCGGCGGCACCGGGTTGACGGGCTGCGGCGCCCAGCCATCTCAGGGCACCGCAGGCACGAACCCCACCGCGACGCCGTCCCCCGCCGGGACCGGACCGAGACCGCGTGTCCTGCTGGCCTACTTCTCCCGCGCCGGCGAGAACTACCACTACGGCGGCCGCAAGCAGCTGCGAGTCGGCAACACCGAGGTGCTGGCCGGCCTGATCAGCGAGCGCATCGCCTGCGACGTGCACCGCATCGAGGCCGCCGAACCCTACTCCGACGACTACGACGACGCCAGAGCGCGCAACGTTCGCGAACAGGACGCCGACGCCCGCCCGGCCCTTGCCGGCCCCGTCCCGGCCATCGACGGCTACGACGTCGTCCTGCTGGGCAGCGGCATCTGGAACGTGCGCCCACCCATGATCATGCGCACTCTCGCCGAAAGCCTCGACTTCACCGGCAAGACCGTCCTGCCCGTCGTCACCTATGCCGTCAGCGGACTGGGCGCCGCGCCCGAAGAGTACGCGGACGCCTGCCCCGGCGCCACCATCGGCGACGGGCTCGCCGTGCGCGGCGAAGAGGTCCGGCAGGCGAGCGCCGCCGTCCAATCCTGGCTGCGGCGTGCCGGCCTGCGCTGACCTTCCGACCCGGCCGGGATCAGACAGGACGATGCCCGTCAGATGTGCACTTCGCCCCCGTCGACGACCAGGTTGGCGCCGAGGAAGAAGCTGCCCTGGTCGGAAGCGAGGAACGCCACCACATTGGCGACCTCGTCCGGGCGTCCGATCCGGCCGAGCGGGACCGCCGCGGCGAAATCCGACTTGGTGACGGGGGTGTCCGCCGTCCCGGCCACGCCGTCGAGTCCAGGAGTGTCGATGGTGCCCGGAGAGATCGCGTTGACCCGGATGTTCCGGCCCTTGAGCTCGTTGGCCCAGGTCCGGGCGAAGGACCGGATCGCCGCCTTGGAGGCCGCGTACGTGCCGAACGCCGCGACACCGTCGCCGGCGCGCACCGAGCTGTTCAGGATCACCGATGCGCCGTCGTTGAGCAGCGGCAGCGCCTTCTGCACCGTGAACAAGGTGCCCCGGACGTTGACGCCGAAGGTCTCGTCGAAGTGCTCCTCGGTGACCTGCTCCAGCGTCGCGAACGACGCGGCGGCGGCGTTGGCGAACAGCACGTCCAGGCCCCGGCCCCGAGCCTGGACCGCGGCGTAGAGCCGGTCCAGGTCGGCCAGGTCCGAGATGTCGCCCGGCACGGCGGTCACCGCCGCCGGGCCTATGCGCTCCACCGCCGCGTCGAGGACCGCCTTCCGGCGGCCGGTGATGAATACGTGCGCGCCCTCGGCCGCCAGCCGTATGGCGGCGGCCAGACCGATCCCCGTTCCACCGCCGGTGACGACGGCGGTCTTGCCTTCCAGCTGTCCCATTGCTTTCACCTCGATAGAAATCTGTACCGATCGGTGCCGAAGTGGACGATAGCAGTTCAGGACCGATCGGTACAGAAGAGGTATGATCGATCACGTGAACACCCGGAGGAACGCGCCGATCGGCCGGCCACGCGGCTTCGACGTCGACAAGGCGCTCGACCAGGCCATGCGGGTCTTCTGGGAGCAGGGCTACGAGGGCGCCAGCCTGACCGACCTGACCGACGCCATGGGCATCAGCCGCACCAGCATGTACGCCGCCTTCGGCAGCAAAGAAGACCTGTTCCACAAGGCCCTGCAGCGTTACACCGACGGCCCCGCCTCATACGTCCCGCGGGCCTTGGAGGAGCCGACGGCGTGGCAGGTGGCCACCGCGTTCCTCAACGGTTCCGTCCGGGCAACCACCAGTCCCGGCTGTCCCGCCGGATGCCTCGGCGTCCAAGGTTCGCTGGCGGCGGGAGAGGCCGGTCTCAGCGCCCGGGACACGTTGGCGGCCTGGCGCGACAACGGCATCTCGCTCCTGCGGGAGCGGTTCCAGCGGGCCGTCGACGAGGGCGACCTTCCCGCGGAGACCGATCCCGGCCTGCTCGCCCGATACCTCATGGCCGTGGCCAACGGCATCGCCGTTCAGGCCGCCGGTGGCGCCACCCGCGACGACCTCCACCTGGTGGCCGACATGGCCCTACGGCAATGGCCGCCCACCTGATACGGACGACTCCTGGAGATGCGGCGAGCGGGTGAAGCGGTGCCGCGGCAGCAGCACGCTGACCAACGCGATTGCCAGGCCGAGCCCGGCCGCCAGGAGGAAGACCAGGTCGTAGCCGGCGGCGAGGGAGGCCGGCGAGAGCCTTCCGCCCGCCTCCGACGCGGCTCGGGTGCCGGCGGCCGTCGCGAGCACCGCCAGGCCGATCGCCCCGCCCACCTGGCCGGCGGTGTTGGCCAGGCCACCGGCGATCCCCGCGTCGCCCTCGGGGGCGTCGGCGGTCGCCGCGGCCATGAGGGTGGGGAAGGTGAGCCCGATGCCGATCGCGACGAGCAGCGTGGGCCCGAGCACGCCGGCGAGGTAGCCGCTGGCGGCGTCGGCTTGGGCGAGCCAGCCGAAACCGACCAGGAAACAGGCGCTGCCGGCCAGCACCAAGGGGCGAGCACCAGTGCGCGGCAGCAGCGGGGCGGCCCACCGCGCGATCACCAGGAACGTCACCGCCGCGGGTGTCTGCCCGAGCCCGGCCTGCAGCGCGCTGTGACCGAGAACGTTCTGCAGGAACAGCGACGTGAAGTACCACATCGCGATGGGGATCGCGCCGAACAGCAGCAGCATGCCGTTGCCGACGGCCACCGCGCGGCTCCTGAACAGCCGCAGGGGCATGGTCGGCACGGCGGCGAAACGCGCCTGCACCACGGTGAAGACGACGAGGAGGAGCAGGCCCGCCACCACCGGCCCGGCGACCAGCGCCGACGACCAGCCGTGATCGGCGCTCTGCATGACCCCGAAGACCAGCGCCGCCAGCCCCGCCGTCCCGGTGATCGCACCGGCGAGATCGAGCGGCTCCCGCCGGCCGGTACGCGTGCCGGCCAGCACCGCCATGGCCACGGCGATCAGCACTGCGCCGATCGGCACGTTGATGAGGAAGACCCACCGCCACGACAGGCCGGTGGTGATGGCTCCGCCCGCGATCGCGCCGGCCATCCCGCCCACGCCGCCCGCGGCGGACCACATGCCGAACGCCTTGGCGCGGGCGTTCGGCTCGGTGAAGGAGGTGTTGATCACGGCCAGCGTCGCCGGGGCCATCATGGCGGCTCCGACGCCTTGCGCGACGCGGGCCGCCACCAGCACCTCCGCGGCCGTCGCCAGGCCGCCGACCAGGCTCGAGGCGGAGAACACCAGCAGCCCGGCGACCAGCATCCGGCGCGGGCCGACCAGGTCGGCGGCGCGCCCGCCCAGCAGCATGAAGCCGGCGAAGGTGAGCAGGTAGCCGTTCACCACCCAGGCCAGGCCGGTGGCGGTGAAGCCGAGGTCCTCGCGGATCGACGGCAGGGCGAGATTGACGATGGACGAGTCCAGGATGACCATGAATTGGCAGGCGCAGGCCAGCGCCATGATCATCCAGGCGGGGCCGGCGTGCTGCCTGGCCCGCCGAGTGGCGGTGTCGACGCTCGTCATGACTTCCTTTCCGTGCCGGATGCCGCCGTTCACGCGGTCAGGGAGGTCGTCGCGGTCAAGGCTTCGCGGGGGCTGCCGTCCCGCTCGGCGGCATCGGCGGCGCGGCCGCCCTCCAGCAGCCGGATCGCCACCTGGGCCAGCCGCCGCCCCTGGTACCTGGCCGATTCCAGCGTCGCGGTGTCCGGGCCGTCCATGGCGGGGCCGGTCATCGACGTGCCGTACGGGTTGCCGCCGGCGGCGTACACGGCCGGATCGGTGAAACCGAGCGGGACGATCAGCGCTCCCCAGTGGTAGAAGACGTTGGCCAGCGACAAGATCGTGGCCTCGCTGCCGCCGTGCCGGTTGTAGGCCGAGGTGAAGGCCGTGACCGGCTTGTCGGCCAGTTTTCCTTCCCGCCACAGCCCGGCGGTCTGGTCGATGAACTGCTTGAGCTGGGCGGCCGGCGCGCCGAACCGGGTCGGGGTCCCGAACGCGAACGCGTCGGCCCAGGCCAGGTCCTCGACCGATGCCTCGGTGATCGACGCGGTGGCATCGGCGTGCCGCCGCCACTGGGGGTTCTCGTCGATCGCGCTGTCGGGCGCCAACTCGGCGACCCGCCGCAGCCGCACCTCGGCTCTCGCCGAGGCGGCGCCCTCGGCGACGGCATGGGCGAGCGCGTGTACGGTGCCGGTCGAGCTGTAGTAGATCACGGCGACCTTGACGGTCATTCCGGGGCTCCTCGATGTCAGGTAACATTGGTTATGCGGATAACTATTATGCGCATAACCAATTTGTCAAGGAGAGCCCATGGACTTCGAGCAAGCCGACGCCCTCAACCAGGCCATCCGCCTGCTGAGCCTGCGTCACCGGGCCAGGGCCGCGGCGCTGCTGGCCCCGCTCGGCCTGCACCCCGGGCAGGAGGCGCTCCTGCTCGAACTCGCCCGTACCGGTCCGATGATCCAGGCCCAGCTCAGCGAGGCGCTCGGCTGCGAACCGCCCAGCGTCACGCTCATGACCCGCAAGCTCGAAGCCAGCGGTCACATCCGCCGCGCGCCCGCCCCCTCCGACAGGCGCGCCAGCATCGTCGAGCTCACCGACAGCGGCAGAGCCCTGACCGAGCAGATCAAAGACCTTTGGCGCGCCCTGGCCGAGGAAACCGTGGTCGGCCTGCCCGCCGAAACGGTGGCAGAACTACCCGGCATCCTCAGGACAGTGGCCGGCAACGTGGATGCCCGGCGCCCCCGCCGCCCGCACGGCGACAGCGCGGTCTGACAAGTCAGCGCTCACCCGGCGCAGTCGGCTCACCGGGGAGTGGCTGCCGGCTCCCTGTCCAGCGGGCCGCCGGCCCGCGACGGCAGCAGCACGACGATGAGTACGGCGCCGAGCGCCACGCAGACCGCACCCGCCGTGAGCCCGCCCGAGTAGCCCATGATGGTCAGCGCCGCCACCCCGACGGCCCCGCCGACCTGCTGCACGGAGGTGAACAGGGCCGAGCCGAGACCGGCGTCCGCCTCGGTGGTGCCCTCGACCGCGGCCACGGCCATGACGGGCAGGCTCAGCCCGTTGCCCACGCTCAGAATGAGCATGCCGGGCAGGACGTGGGCTGCGTAGGAGTCGCCCGCCGCCACGCCGGACAGCAGGAGCAGGCCGGCGATGTTGACCAGGAACGCCAGCAGGAGCGCCCAGCGCGTCCCGATCTTGATCGAGACGCGGGAGGACAACCACATTCCCGCCAGGATGCCGGCGCCGTAGGGCAGGTAGGCGATGCCGGCCAGGAGCGGGCTGTAGCCCAGAACGGTCTGCACCTGGATCATCAGCAGGAACGACATCGCGTACATCGCCATCGAGAACAGCAGGGTCGCGCCGTTGGCCACCGCCCGCGTCCGCGAGGCCAGGAACGACCCGGGCACCAGCGGCGCCGCCGCCCGCGACTCGACCACCACGAACGCCACCGCCAAGGCGGCCGAGAGCACGACGGCGCCGATGACGATCGGATCGCCCCAGCCGGTCTCCCCGGCCCGCAGCAGCCCGTACACCAGCGACACCGCGGCCCCGGTGACCAGGACCGCGCCGGGAACGTCGAGGCGGCGCCGGCCGGGCGCGCGGGACTCGGGGACCAGACGGGGGAGCGAGGCCAGAGCCACGGCGACGACGGGCAGGTTGATCAGGAAGATCCCGCGCCAGGACACCAGGTCGGTCAGCGCCCCGGACACCACCAGGCCCGAGGTCCCGCCCAGGGCCGCGATGCCGCCCCAGATGCCCAGCGCCTTGGCCCGCTCCTCCGGACCCGGATACAGCAGCGTGATCATCGACATCGCCGCCGGGCCGGCCATCGCGGAACCCGCGCCCTGTACGAACCGCCCGATCACCAGCTGCCACGGCTCCTGCGCGAGCCCGCAGGCCAGGCTGGCCACGCCGAACAGCGCCACCCCGGCGAGGAAGACGCGACGGCGGCCCAGCAGGTCCGCCATCCGGCCGCACAGCAGCAACAACCCGCCGAAGGCCAGGAAGTAGGCGTTGACGACCCAGGGCAATCCGGACGCGCTGAAGCCCAGCTCATCGCGGATGCTGGGCAGGGCCACGTTCACGACGGTGTCGTCGAGCACGAGCATGAACTGGACCAGACACAACACAATCATCGGCACCCGACGACGCTATGATCCGCCCCATTTGGCCACAATCCGCGATGGGGCCAGACTATGTCGCATGGAGGACATGGGCGCGATCGTCGTCGGCCATTTCCCGCTGGCCTCGGGAGACTGGATCCCCCCGCACAACCACACCCACCACCAGCTCGCCTGGACCCGCCGCGGCGTCCTGAGCGTCAACGTGGGCGAGGTGTACTGGGTCCTGCCGCCCACCAGGGCGCTGTGGCTGCCCGCGGGGGTCACCCACGCGACCGGCGCGACCCGCGACGCGGTGCTGTGCAGCCTGTACCTGTCGCCGGAGCGCTGCCCGCTGGACTGGCCCGAGCCCACGGCGGTCGGCGTCGACGGCCTGCTGGCCGAGCTGGTCGGGTACCTGGCCCGCACCGACCTCGCCGACGGCGCGCGGCTGCGTGCCGAGGCGGTGGTGTACGACCTGCTGCGCCCGCTGCCGACCCGGCCCATCGACGTGCCGCAGCCCACCGACGAGCGCGTCCGGGTGGTGGCGGCCGCCCTGCTGGCGGACCCGGCCGACCCGCGCAGCCTGGAGGCTCACGCCCGCGCGGCGGGCGTGAGCAGGCGGACGCTGACGCGGCTGTTCGTGCGCGACACGGGCATGAGCTTCGACCATTGGCGCACGCAGGTACGGCTGCGCGCCGCCCTGCCGCTGCTGGCCGAGGGGCAGCCGGTGTCACGGGTGGCACACAGCGTGGGGTACGCCACGGCGAGTGCGTTCCTGGCGGCCTTCCGCCGTACGGTCGGCACCACGCCCCGGCGCTACCTGCTCAGCCATTGACCGCCGCCTGCCAAGGCCCGCCGGCAGGCCTAGCCTGAACAGAGCTGGGCGTGCAGGGTCTGGCAGACCCACTGCTCCCAGCGCTCGCGCGACCAGCCCCGCTCCTGCACGAACAGCAGGTACAGCTCGGGGCTGAGCAGGCCGAACAGCAGATCGGCCGCTTCCTCCGCCGACAGTCGTGCCCGTGCGCCCGGCTTGGCGACCAGCGCCTCGGCGGCTTGTCGCTGGACGACGTAGCGCGGATTGACCTCGTGCGGCCACAGGGCGGCGACTTCGGGGTCGCTCGCGACCGCTGCTTCCAGGACTTTGCCGATGGGCGCGACTCGTTCCAGGATGGAGGTCGTGCCCGTGACGTAGGCGCGGACCATGTCGTGGGCGGTGCCAGCGGCCAGCGCGTCGGTGTACCACGGCCGGTCCATCGTGGCCACGGGCTCGTCGTCACCCGCGATCGTGACGTCGACCAGTTCCTTCAGCAGGGCGCGCTTGTTGCCGAAGACGAAGTAGATCGTCTGCACCGCGACCCCGGCCTTGTCGGCGACGTCCTGAAGATTCGTCGCGCCGTATCCGTCCCGCGCGAACAACTCCAGCGCCGCCGCCAGGATGCGCCGTCGCGTCTCCTGCGCCTTCTGCGCCCGCTTGTTCGTCCGCTTGACATCGCTCATGGCTAGAGTCTATCTCTAGATTTAGTCACTAGAAGTCAACTCTAGAGAAGAGATCCAGTCGTGTCGATTGTCAGTGTCACCCGTTTCCAGGCCGATCCCGCCGACGCCGAGCAGGTCCGGGTCCGGCACGCGGCCCTGGTCACCGCGATCAGGGCCGCCCAGCCCGGCCTCACCGAGGCCCGCCTCGGCCGGCTCGATGACGAGACGTGGGTCGGTGTCTGGCGCTGGGACAGCGCCGCCAGCCTGCAGGCGGCCCGCCAGGCGGCGCCCGGCACCGCGGCGGCCGTCGCGGCGTTCGAGGTGGCCCGCGAGGTCATGGCGGAGGACATCGAGGTGCTCGACGAGCTCTGACCGCCTGCCCCGGCCCCGCGACCCGGGGCCGGGTTCACCGCCCGCGACAGCGTCCGGTCAGCCGGTCTGGCCGGTCGGCATGATGGTGACCTGCTGGAGGTTCGCCCGCGGCGGGAGGCTCGCGAGGAACCCGATCGTCTGGGCGATGTCCTGCGGCGTGAGCCACTCCAGCGTCTGCTTGGAGCCCTCCAGCCACTCCAGCGCCCCCTTGTCGGTGACGTGGTCCTGCAGCTCGGTTCCGACGATGCCCGGCTCGATGGCCGAGACCCGCACCTTCTTCGGGCCCAGCTCGACCCGCATGTGGCGGGAGAGATGGGTGACGTACGCCTTGGTCGCGGAGTAGACGGCGAAGTTCGGGAAGATGTTCTGCGCCGCGATCGACGAGGTGTTGATCAGGTCGGCCACCCCGCGCTCGGCGGCGGCCCGCACCAGCTGAGGGGTGAAGGCGGCGATGGCGTTCATCAGCCCGGTGATGTTGAGGTCGATCTGGCGCTGCCACTGGTCGGTGGCCAGCTCCTCGATCGGGGCGGGAAGCATGACGCCCGCGTTGTTGAAGAGCAGGTCCGCGTCGCCCAGCTCGGCCGCCACGCGGTCGGCGGCCGAGCGCAGCGCCGCGGCGTCGGTGACGTCGACGGCCAGGGCCAGCGCCTGGCCCCCGGCCTTGTCGATCCGGGCGACCAGGTCGTCCAGCCGCTCGGCGCGCCGTGCCAGGACGACGACGCGGGCGCCCAGCTCGGCCAGGTGCTCGGCGGTGGCCTCGCCGATGCCGCTGGAGGCGCCGGTGATGACCGCGACGCGGCCGGTGAGAGGGCGGGCAGAGGTCTGCGTGGTCATGGTGAACACCTTTCAAGGTGGGTGGAGTGACAGGTGGCCGCGGCCGATCGCCGCCGGCTTCCGAGACCAGGACATCACCCGCCCGGCCCGTCAAGGGCCGCCAAAATGTGCCCTGACCAGGCAGGTCTTGGCGAGGCTGGTACTGACAGGGCTACCCGTGCGGGAGCGGGGCATGCCCGGCTTGGCCACACTGGAGACATGGACCGAAGCAGCGAGATCGCCGACTTCCTCCGCTCACGGCGGGCCGGGATCAGCCCTGAGGGGTCCGGGCTGCCCGCCGACGGGCGCATCCGCCGGGTGCCGGGGCTGCGCCGCGACGAGGTGGCCCGCCTGGCCGGGGTCAGCACCGAGTACTACACCCGTCTTGAGCAGGGCCGCGGCGGCTCCCCGTCACCCGAGGTCATCGAGGCGCTGGCCCGGGCCCTGCGGCTCAACCCCTCCGAGCGCGAGCATCTCACCAACCTGCTGGCCCGCCCCGCCACCGCGCGCCGAGCCCCGGCCGCTCCGCAGCGGGTCAGGCCCGGCCTGCACCTGATGCTGCACACCCTCGACCACGTGCCCGCCTTCGTCCTGGGCCGCCGTACCGACGTGCTGGCCGCCAACCGCCTGGCCCGCGAGGTCCTGACCGACTTCGACGCCCTGCCCGCGACCCGGCGGAACCTGGCCCTCTACTACCTGCTGGATCCCCAGGCCCGCGAGAAGGTCGGAGACTGGGAGCGGATCGCCGCCGAGACCGTCGCCGTGCTCCGCCTGGAAGCCGGTCGCCACCCCCACGACCGCCGGCTCGCCGACCTCGTCGGCGAGCTCACCCTGAAGTCGCCCGAGTTCTCCACCTGGTGGAACGACCACCGCGTGCTGCGCCGCACCCACGGCGCCAAGTCGTACCACCACCCTCTCGTCGGCGACCTCCACTTCTCCTACGAGTCCTTCCAGGCGCCCGGCGACGCCGACCAGACCCTGTGCGTCTACAACGTCGAACCGGGCTCCCCAACCGAGCAGGCCCTCCGGCTCCTCACCAGCTGGACGGCGCCCCAGCCGCCCGCGGGAGCGCTGTAGCCAGGGTGCAGCCCGGTGAAAAGCCGCAGCAAGGCTCACGATTATCGGCAAGAATCCCCAAAGTGGATCTCCATTCACAGAGGGGGCGAAGTGGCTGAAGCTGCGGGCGTGGCCGGAGGCGGTGGAAGGTTCGCGCGTGCGGTGACCGAGGTGTTCGCCCCGCAGTACGTGGGGATCGCCATGCCGCCGGTGGTCGGGCTGCTCGCCGAGGGCTGGGCGGGCCTGGCGTGGGGGGTGCTCGCCGCGGCGGTGTGCGCGGGCGTGCCCGCGGCCGTGATCGCGGTGGGTGTGCGGCGAGGCCGGCTCGACTCGATTCACCTGGTGGAGCGGAAGTCGAGGAAGGGACCGATGCTGATCGGGCTGGCCGCGGTGGTGGTGGGCCTGACCGCGCTGGCCTTGCTGGACGCGCCCCGTGCGGTGGTGGCGTCGGTGGCCGTGATGCTGGCCTGGGTGCTGGTGATGGGGCCGATCACCCTGCTGTGGAAGATCAGCTTCCACACGGGGGTGTCGGCCGGCACCGCCGTCGTGCTCGCGTACGTGCTTCCTGCGGTGCCGGTCCTGGTGGCGGGCGCGGTGGTGGTGGCGGTGATCGGGTGGGCCCGGGTCCAGGTGTCGCACCACACGGCGGCCCAGGCGCTCGCGGGCGCCGTGGCGGGGGCGGCAGCGGCCTGGGGGACGCTCGCGCTGCTGCTCTGAGGCGCCCCGCCCGGCAGATCGGCGGCCTACAGGCTCGCGAGTTTCCGCAGCGCCTGCTCCGACGCCGAGCCCGGCTCGGCGGCGAACAGGTCGAGCCCGTAGCACGAAGGCTCGTCGGGCAGCGCGAGGAGCTCGCCGTGCAGGGTCAGCTCGCCCACGACCGGGTGATGCAGCACGTACGTCCGGGACCGGACCTGCGCGACCGGGTGCTCCGCCCACATCCGCGCGAAGTCCGCGCTCGCCTCCCGTAGGTGGTCGACGTGCGCCGCGAGCCCGGCGTCCCCGCGATACCGCCCGAGCAGCACGCGCAGATGCGCCACCTGCTCGCGCGCCGCCCGCTCCCAGCCGCCACGGTGCAAGTCGCGCAGGTAGGGCTCGGTGAACAGCAGGTGCGAGAGCGTACGGCGGCTCTCCGGCAGCGCGGGGAAGTCGCCGAACACCGCCACGGCGAGCCGGTTCCAGCCGATGATCTGGGTGTGCCGGCCGACCACCAGCCCCGGCGTCATCACGAACGACTCCAGCAGGTGGCGCAGGCCCGGAGGCACCTCCGACGAGGCCGCGCACGCCACGGCAGGCCGGGCGATCCGGCGCAGGTAGGCCAGCTCGTCGATGTCCAGGCGCAGCGCCGCGCCGACGGCGTCCAGGACCTCGTCCGAGACGCTGTCGCCCTTGCCCTGCTCCAGCCGCGTGTAGTGGGCGATGCTCACGCCCGCGAGCCGGGCCAGCTCCTCGCGCCGCAGGCCCGCGACCCGGCGGGCCCCGCCGTAATCGCGCAGCCCGACGTCCTGCGGACGCAGGCGGGCACGGCGTGACTTGAGGAACTCGCTCAGCTCGGTCCGGTCGTTCACGCGACAACTTTATGGGTGATCAAGCCGTGAGTACGCACGGCACGGACCTGGCCGGGCGGCCGCGGGGGCTCCATTGTCGGACGAGCCACAACCCGCACGAACGGAGATACACCATGCCTCGAACGCTCGGCCTCATCGGCAGCGGAATGATCGGTTCTTCCGTTGCCCGCCTGGCCGTCGCCGCCGGTCTTGAGGTCGTCCTCAGCAATTCGCGAGGGCCTGAGACCCTCGCCGGCCTCGTCGCCGAGCTGGGCGAGCGGGCCCGGGCGGCCACCCCGGCGGAAGCGGCCCGCGCCGCGGACCTGGTGGTGGCGGCCATCCCGCTCAAGGCCCGTGACCAGCTCCCCGCCGCGGCCCTGGCCGGCAAGACGGTGCTGGACACGGCGAACTACTACCCCGAACGGGACGGCCACCTGGCCGAGCTCGACGCGGGCGACCTGACCTCCAGCGCCCTGACACAGCGCTGCCTCGCGGACTCCCACGTGGTCAAGGCCTTCAACAACATCACCCCGCACCAGTTGCTCACCCTCGCCCGGCCCGCGGGCGCGCCCGACCGCAGCGCCCTACCCATCGCCGGCGACGCCCCGCAGGCCAGGGCGGAGGCCGCCCGGCTGCTGGATCTCCTCGGCTACGACGCGGTGGACCTCGGCCCGCTCGCCGACAGCTGGCGCAGCGAACCGAACACCCCCGTCTACATCCACCCCTACCTCGGCGAGACGCCCGCCATGAACGTCGAGGACTTCCTCCGCTGGACCCTCCAGAACCCCGGCATCGCCGTCCCCGCCGCTCAGGTCGGCAAGCTCGTCGAGATCGCGGTCCGGCAACCGGCCGGCGAGGCCCGGCTCCCCAGCGCCGGCTGACCCGGAAAGGCACGCCATCCGTACGGCAGGTTCATCGCCGGGCGAGCCCGGGGACGAGCACGGCGCCGACGACCAGGTGCAGTAGGACCAGCACCAGCGTCGCGGCGGCGCCGACGGCGCTGCCGAGCGGGCCGGTGAGGGACAGAGCGAGCACGACCAGGGCGGTGATCGTCCAGACGCGGCCGGGCCGGGGCGCCCACCGTTCCAGGGCGGCCAGCAGCGCCCAGCCGGCGAGCCCGGCCACCAGGCTCGCCACGACGACCGATACCGGGCCGACGGTCTGCGTGCCGGCACCCATCCGGACGGTCAGGATGGTTCCGGCCAGCGGCACCGCCAGGGCCCACACGGCCAGGGCGGCCGCGGGCGCGCCGACGAGGGTGAGGAGCGGCCTTCTGAGGGAGGTGTTCATGCCGATCAGGTTCGCCTGGCCGGCCAGGCCGGCACATCGGGCGCGCGGTCGCGCTCCGTCCTTCCCCAGCGGGGTACGGGTCCTCCTTTAGTAGGTGATGGCGCCTTTGTGCTGAGGGCTAGCCTGGGCCGGTGAGCAGGACGCTGATTGCGGTGTCGAGTGTGGTCCTCGGGGTGAGCGCGCTGGCCGGCGTGACGCTGTGGGGGCTGGGCGGCGGGCCGATGCTGGGGCCGGACGTCGCGGTCGCGGCGTTGAGCCTGGTCGCGGCGGTCGCCCAGCTGTGGTGGCCGGTGCACGGGGCGCTCGCCGCCACCCTGCTCGCCGTGGTCTCCCCGGCGGCCACGCCGGCGGCGGGCATGGGGGCGCTGCAGGTGGCCCAGCGCAGGCGGTTCCCCGTCGCGGCGGCGGTGGCGGCGGCGGGCATGGCGGCGCATCTGGTCCAGGGGCTGTGGCGGCCGAACTCCGGGGTCTCCTTCAACTGGTGGCTGCTGCTGATCTGCGCCTCGTACGGCGCGCTGCTCGGCTGGGGAGCGCTGGCCCAGTCCCGCCGCGCGCTGCTCAGGTCGCTGCACGAGCGCGCCCGCCGCGCCGAGACCGAACAGGGCAGGCGGGTCGCCGAGGCCCGGATGGCCGAGCGGCGCCGGCTCGCCCGGGAGATGCACGACGTACTGGCCCATCGCCTGTCGCTGGTGGCCACGCACGCCGGGGCGCTGGAATACCGCCCGGACTCCTCGCCCGACCAGCTCGCCCGGGCCGCCGGGGTGGTCCGCTCCGGGGTGCACCAGGCGCTGGAGGAGTTGCGGCAGGTCATCGGCCTGCTGCGCGAGGACGATGACCTCCTGGACGAGCTGGAACCCCAGCCCACGCTGTCCGAGGTGGCGCGCCTGGTCACCGAGGCGCGCCAGGCGGGCCAGCCCGTACGGGTCAGTGACGAGACCACCGGCGCCGCCCCGCCCGTCGCCGGGAGGACCGGCTACCGGGTCGTCCAGGAAGGGCTGACCAACGCCCGCAAGCACGCCCCCGGTCAACCGGTGGAGGTGCTGCTGAGCGGCGCCCCCGGCACGCGCCTGCTGATCGACATCAGCAACCCCCTGCCCCCGCCCGGCTCGGCCCCGGCCGCGCCCGGCAGCGGCGTCGGCCTGGTCGGGCTCACCGAGCGGGTACGGCTGGCCGGCGGGCAACTGGACCACCAGAGCACCGGCGGGCAGTTCCGGCTCCAGGCCTGGCTACCATGGCCGGCGTGATCCGCGTGCTTCTGGTCGACGACGACGCCCTGGTCCGCGCCGGGCTGTCCATGATGCTGGACGGCACCGCGGGCATCGCCGTCGTCGCCGAGGCGGCCGACGGCCAGGAGGCCGTCACCGCCACCGACGCCCACGCGCCCGACGTCGTCCTGATGGACCTGCGGATGCCGCGGGTGGACGGCATCACCGCCACCCGCCGGCTGCGCGCCCGCGCCCGCCCGCCGGAGGTGATCGTGCTGACCACGTTCGACACCGACGAGAACATCCTGCACGCGCTGCGCGCCGGCGCCAGCGGCTTCCTGCTCAAGGACACCCCGCCGCCGCAGATCGTGGAGGCGGTCACCCGGGTCGCGGCGGGGGACCCGATCCTGTCCCCGCGCATCACCCGGCGGCTGATGGAGCGCACCGTCGCCCAGGCCGGGGCCTACGAGCGGGCCCGCGCCGCGCTGGCCGCCCTCACCCCGCGCGAGTACGAGGTCGCCGTCGCGATCGGGCGCGGCCGGGCGAACGCGGACATCGCCGCGGAGCTGGCCATGGGCATCACGACGGTGAAGGCGCACGTCTCCAACATCCTCACCAAGCTCGACCTGGACAACCGCACCCAGATCGCGCTCCTCGCCCACGACGCGGGCCTCGCCTGAACGCTTCAGGGGCCGGGGGATGACCTGATCAGGGGCGATCGCGGCCGAGCTCGGCGAGGCGGGTCAGGGCGGGGAGGGCGGCGGCGATCGCCTGGCGCTGCTCGGGGGTGAGCCGGGCGAGGAGCGGGGCCAGGTGGCGGGAGCGGTCTTCCCGGCGGGAGCGGCCGATCCGGCGGCCGGCCTCGGTGATGTGGACGAGCACGGCGCGTCCGTCGCTCGGGTCGGGGCGGCGCTCCACCAGCCCGTCACGCTCCAGCCGGGTGACGAGTTGGGTGATGCCGGGCTGGCTGACCTGCTCGGTCCTGGTCAGGTCGGTCAGCCGCATCGGGCCTTCGCTGAACGCGAGGGTGTCCAGGACCGAGAGCGTCGTGAACGGCAGCTTCTCCAGCACAGGAAGCCGGATGTAGAAGCGGTTGAACTGCTCGATCGCCGTGGTGAAGGTGTCCACGTCGAGGTCGTCGTGCGAGGTGTCGTCCACGCCGAGAACCTATCGAACATCGGCCGGGGCGGGCTCAGCCTGCGAGGCCCTGCCGGCGGCACCACTCCTCGACGCTCTCCGCCCGGCTCTCGACCGCCTCCCGCCAGTGCGGATCGGCGGCGATCGCCTCGGGCACGGAAGGGTGCGGAGGAAGCACGGTGACGAGCCCGGTGATGCGGAAGACCCGCAGGATGCGCTCCGTGTCGGTGACCAGGGTGAGGGAGCCGCCCTGGGTGCGCTGCCGCTTGAGGCCGCCGATCAGGACGCCGAGGCCGGTCGAGTCGAGGAACCCGACCCCGCGCAGGTCGGTGATGACGTGACGGACGCCCTTGCCGGCCAGCTCCACCAGCCGCGCGCGCAGCTCCGGCGCGGTCTCCACGTCGATCTCGCCCGCGATCCTGAGCACGGCGCAGTCGCCGACCGGCCCGATCACCTCTAAATGAAAATCTTGCATCGCGACCCGCTTGTCATCGCAGAAATTGACATGTAAATCTGTATCGCTACAGTAGCTCTGTCGAACCGCTGGTGTCAACGTGGACATATCAGCGTCATTGCCCACGATGACAGGGGGACGAATGCGGGTCGAAGAGGCCATCGGGCGGCAGATCGCACGATTGCGGGCGGAGCGGCAACTGTCACTCACCGAGCTGGGCGAGGCGCTGGGCCGCTACCTCGACAGGCCGTGGAGTCGGCAGGCCGTCCACCAGGCCGAGCGCGGCCAGCGCTCCTTCACCGCCATGGAGCTGACCGGCCTCGCCCTGGCGCTGGACACGTCCATCCCGGCCCTGTTCCGGGTGGAGGACGGAGGCGTCGAGCTCCCCGGCGGTGCCGTCCCGCCCGAGGACTACCGGGGGATTCTCCTGAACAGGGAGCGGGAGTCACCGATCGACGGCGTCGAGGAGCTGATCCTCGCGCTGCACGACATCGAGGA
Source organism: Nonomuraea sp. NPDC005650 (assembly GCF_040605375.1). Taxonomy (NCBI): domain Bacteria; kingdom Bacillati; phylum Actinomycetota; class Actinomycetes; order Streptosporangiales; family Streptosporangiaceae; genus Nonomuraea; species Nonomuraea sp. NPDC005650. The sequence goes on along the minus strand of NZ_JBEXCR010000037.1, from coordinate 114,206 downwards.
GGTGCTGTCGCGCCCCGCCCTGGCCCGGCTCGCCCGCATCGGACGGGTGGCCGAGCAGGTGGCGGGGCCGGAGCGGGTGTAGGCCGCGCCACCTGCCGGGCGGGATCAGCCGTTCAGCAGCGGTACGAGGTACTCCTCCTCGTAGTCGAGGTGGGCCTCGACTTCCTGAGTGAGCCGCTCGACCTCCGCCAGCAACGTACTGGGGGAGAGACCCTCGTCGGCGAGGAGCGTCTGGAGCTGCTGGAGGAGCAGCTGGACGGTCTCGTGCTCGGCCCGCAGCCGGGCCATCGCGGGCGCCAGCTCCGGGAAGCGCCCCTCCATCGCGGGGAAGATGAAGCCGTCCTCGCGCGTGTGGTGCTCGTGCAGGTTGTGGCACATGGTCAGGCAGTTGACGCGCAACTGCGCGACCACGCGCGGGCCAGAGCGGGCGACCTCGGTGCGGATGCGGGCCAGCTCCAGGCGGAAGGCGTCGTGCACCTGCTTGAGCACGTCGCCCAGACGGCCCGTGGGCGGCCCGTCGAAGCCGGGCAGGAGCGCGACCACGGGCAGTACCCGGCCCGCGTTCTCCTGGTAGCGGCCCCAGCCGGGGTCGGCCTCCACCGCGCGGGCGAACATCCGATCGCGCTCCTCGCCCTCCAGCACGACCGCCTTCGCCTGATAGGTGAAGACGCCGTCCTCCACGGTGACCTGCGGGTTGGCGACGAGGTTGTGGAACCAGGCCGGGTGCCGCGGCGCGCCGCCGGCCGAGGCGATGATCAGGCTGCGCTCGCCGTCGGGCAGGTAGCCGAGCGGCGTGGTGTGACGCGCGCCCGTGCGCGCTCCGACGGTCGTCAGAAGGAGCAGCCTGGCTCCCTCGAACATGCCGCCGACCTGGCCGCGGTTGGCCCGGAATTCGTCAATGATCTGCTGGTTGAAGTCAATGGGCATGCGTGTATGCGCTCCGAAAAGAGATGGTTCAAGTCGATGACCTGGGAAACCCGGAACGGCACGTCGAAACGACGTGCTCGGGTCAGCTGCGTTCAGGCAAGCCCAGCGATGTGAGAAGTCATCGGCCTCATCCCCTTCGGTACGGCGCCTCCATGCCGCCGCCGTGCAAACGGCCGGCGTCACGCGACGCGACGGCCATTACACGTTGATCCACGGAGGATGTCAAGCCGTGTGCGGTCGGCCCGGCAGGAGTCGAACCTGCGACGCCCGGTTTGTAAGACCGGCGCTCTGACCACCTGAGCTACAGGCCGTTCAGCAGCCCCAGCAGGATTCGAACCTGCAACAGACCCGGCTTCGTAGGCCGGCGCTCTCTCCATTGAGCTATAGGGCTATGAATATCAAAACTCCGTACCCCGTACCGGACTCGAACCGGCGATTTCCCGGGTGAAAGCCGGGCGTCCTGACCGCTAGACCAACGGGGCCTTGTCTTTTCGTACGTCCGGCGGGATTCGAACCCGCACCGTCCGGTTCCTTAGACCGGTGCCTCTGCCATTGGGCTACGGACGTGCCAGCACTTTCGTGGACCGACAGGATCTCGAAACCTGAACTCCTGCTTGCAGGGCAGGCGTGATGCCTTTTCACCATCAGCCCAAAGAGAAAGGCCGCCCGGATGCGTGCCCGGCGGCCTCTGGAGGGTCCTTGAAAGGGATTATCCAGAAGCCCGCCCGGCCAGCACGAGCGCGCCGACGCACGCCGCGCCCCGGCAATAGTGGCGTTCGACAGCGAATCGCATGGCGGGCCTTTCCTTTCGTTCTTCCGACAAACCTGACAGTAGCGGGTGTGCGGCGGACGATGCCATTGATTTATGGTGGAGCATGCGGATCGGAGAGCTTGCCGCACTGCTCGGGGTGTCCACCCGGACCGTGCGCTACTACCACCAGCAAGGCATCCTGCCGGAGCCCGTGCGCCGGGCCAACGGCTACCGCGAATACGGCATGCGCGACGCCATCGCCCTGGCCCGCGTGCGGCGCCTGGTGGAGCTCGGGCTGAGCCTGGAGGAGGCCCGTGACGTCATCGCCGACGACCGCTCCCGCGCACTGCCGGACATCCTCGCCGAGATCGACGTGGACCTGGCCCGGCAGGAGCACGAGATCCAGCAGCGCCGCCGGCGGCTGGCCGAGGTGCTCAAGCAGGCCGAGGCGGGGTCGCTCGGCCCCGACGACACCTCCTCGCCCGAGCTGCTGGCGTTCCTGCGCGCGGTGGAGCTGCCGGCCTCTAAGGCCGCGGCCTGGGACCGGGAGTTGCTGGTGCTGATGGACAGCATGGCGGCGAGCGGCGATCGGAAGCAGGCGTTCGCGATGTTCGACACAATGGCTGCCGATCCCGATGCGACGGCGCGCGGCCACGACTTCTACCGCCGGCTCGACGCGCTGGCCGACGCCTCGCCGGACGATCCCCGGGTGGGGCCGCTGGCGGAGATGCTGGCCGACTACAGCGCGGGGCACCTGCCGGCCGGCTCCGGCCCGCCCGACTGGGATCCGGCGGCGGTGGAGCCGTTCCTCGACGGGCTCGCCCCCGCGCAGGCGGAGGTCATCCGGCAGGCGATGCGCCTCATGACCCGCCGGTGATGATCGGGGCGACCCCGTCGAGCACCCAGTCGAGACCTTCGTCGAAGTCGGGCTGGACGTCGTCGCCCGCGACCATCCTGGCCGTCGCCGGGTAGCGGCCGGTGGCCAGCATCCGGGTGAGGTAGGGGCCGACGGTGCGCCGCCACTCCTGTTCGTCCAGGCCGGAGGCGCGCTCGGCCCGCAGCTCGGTGATCTCCCACCTGATCGCACCCATTACGTACGCGTTGACGGTGCTGACGACCCGCAGCATCGTGGCGACCGGCGTGTCCGCCAGCGCGGCCAGGGAGCTCTCACGGAAGGCCATCGCGTTGGGCCCCAGGTGTGGCCGCCCGCCCAGCAGGTCGGCGAACCACTCGTGGCGCAGCGCGGCCTGCCTGGTGCGCTGGGCGAGATCCTTCAGCACCGCCCGCCAGTCGTCGCCGGCCGGCTCCGGCGGGACGATCTCGCCGTACACCTCGTCCACCATGAGGTCCAGCAGCTCTTCCTTGGTGGACAGGTAGCCGTACAGGCGCATCGGGCCCGCGTCGAGCGCGGCGCCGACCTTGCGCAGCGACACCGCGTCGAGCCCCTCGCGGTCGGCGAGGTCGATGGCCGCGCGCACGATCCGCTCTCTGCTCAGCGGGCTCGGCGTTGGCCTGCTCGGCGGCTCGGGCCGCTCCCAGACGAGCATGGGCTCACCTCCTGGTGATCGAGGGTACACCGTCTACGGCTGATACAGTGTATTGACCAATACACTGTATCGAAGGGCTCATCTCATGACCTCTCCCCGCATCGCCGTCGTCGGAGCCGGGCTCGGCGGCCTCACCCTCGCCCGCGTCCTGCAGGTCCACGGCCTGCCCGTCACCGTCCTCGAACGCGAGCCGTCGCCCGACTCCCGCGCCCAGGGCGGCACCCTCGACATGCATGTCGGATCCGGCCAGACCGCGCTGGCCAAGGCCGGGCTGTTGGAGGAGTTCCGCGCGCTGGCCCGGCCGGAAGGGCAGGAGCGGCGCACCCTCGACGAGCACGGGACCCTGCATCACCACGAGCAGCCCGCCGACGGCGACGAGAGCATGCCGGAGATCGACCGGGGGCAGCTGCGCGGCCTGCTCATCGACTCGCTCGCCGACGGCACCATCCGCTGGGGCCACGGCGTGGAGGAGGTCGCCGGGCGGAGCGTGCGCTTCGGCGACGGCTCCGGCGAGGAGTTCGATCTCGTCGTGGGCGCCGACGGCGCCTGGTCCCGGGTACGCCCGAGCGTGTCGGAGGCGCGGCCCGCCTACACCGGCGTCACCTTCGTCGAGACCGGTTTCGAGGAGGCCCGCCACCCCGAGCTCGCGAGCCTGGTCGGCAACGGCAGCATGTCGGCCTACGGCCCCGACAAGGCGGTGCTCGCCCAGCGCAACAGCAACGGCCGCATCCGCGTCTACGCCGCCTACCGCGGCCCCCGGGACCGGCCCGTCCCCGAGGTGCTGGCGATGTTCGACGGCTGGGCGGAGAGCGTGCGCGCGCTCCTGCTGGAGGCCGACGAGCCGTTCGAGACCCGCTCTCTGTTCACGCTGCCGGTCGGCCACTCCTGGACCCACGCTCCGGGCGTCACGCTGCTGGGCGACGCGGCCCATCTGATGCCGCCGCTGGGAGTGGGCGCCAACCTCGCCATGCTCGAGGGCGCCGAGCTGGCCGACGCCCTGGCCGCTGCGCTGACCACTGGGCCCGACGTGGACGCGGCGGTCAGCGCCTACGAGAGCGTCATGTTCCCCCGCGCGGCGCGCCTGGCCCGCTTCGCCAACGACGGCCTGGAGGCCCTCTTCTCCCCGAAAGGCGTCAAGGGCGCCCTGCGCCTCTTCGAGGAGCTGCATCGCTGACCGCGAAGGCCTGCCGGCCGCGGGCAAGGAGCTCCCGTACGGCCGGGCCGTGACCGGTGCGCCAGACCAGCGCCAGCAGGGCGGGCTCCGCGGCGTCGGAGATGGTGCGGGCGACGAGCCGGTCGCCGTGGCGGGCGGCCATGGAGTCGCTGAGGATGCCGACGGCGACGCCGCGGGCGGCGAGGTCGGCGATGGCGTCGGCGGCGCTGGCCTGCAGGGCGATGGCGGGCCTGCGGCCCTGCGCGGCGCAGGCCCGGTCGAACACCGCGCGCAGCCCCGTGCCCGGCGGCATGCACGCGATCGGGTACGCCTCCAGCTCGCGCAGCCCGACCTGGGGCAGCTCGGCCAGGGGGTGACCCGGCGGGACGGTCACGACGAGGCGCTCGCTGATGATCGTGAGCGCCTCCAGCCCTTCGAGGGCGTCGGTGGCCGTGCCGACGAGGGCCAGGTCGATCGTGCCGGCGCGGACCCCGTCGATGAGCCGGTCGGAGTTGTCCTCCAGCAGCACGAGCTCCACGCCGGGGTGCGCCCGGTGGAAGGCGGCCAGCGCGTCGAACAGCGGCGTGACCGTGCACCCGATCACCATCCCGACCGTGAGCCGCCCTCGGATCAGGTCGGTGACCTCGCCCACCGCCTCGCCGACCGCCCCCGCCGCCGCGAGCGCGGCCCGGGCGTGCTCGAGCGCCGCCCGGCCCGCGACGGTCAGCGTGGCGGTGCGGCCCGACCGGTCGAACAGCTCGGCGCCGAGCTCGCGCTCCAACTGGCGGATCTGGGCGCTGACGCCGGACTGGCTGATGTGCACCCGCTCGGCGGCGCGGGTGAAGTTCTGCTCCTCCGCGACCGCCACGAAGTACTCCAGCTGCCTCAGTTCCATGACTGGAAATTCTAGCTTCCATGAGAACCATCTGTTGGACTTCTGATGGCGTGGCCGGGCAGGCTGGGAGCCATGACGGAACACGAGAAGGCCATGCGGCCGGAGGACATCACCCGCCTGTTCGTCGAGCGGTCCAACGCCGGCGACGCGGCCGGGGTGGCGGCGCTGTACGAGGAGGACGCCGTGCTGGCCTACCCGCCCGGCGGCCAGACGGTGGGCCGGGAGGCGATCCGGGAGCTGTGGGAGAAGGTGCTGGCCGGGCGGCCGCGCTTCGAGCCCGAGCAGCCGCTGCCGACGCTGATCCACGGCGACATCGCGCTCACCTCCACCCCGCCGAGGGACGGGGCCGGTGCGCGGGCGCAGGTCGTACGCCGCCAGCCGGACGGGAGCTGGCTGCGCGTGATCGACCAGCCGGAGTTCGTCCCGCCCGCCCGCTGAGGGGGCTGAAAGTCCAGTCCGCGGAGGCCTGGCTCAGAGCCGTTGCAGCCCGCTGAGCACGCGTTCCAGCAGGCCGGCCTCCGGCCGCCCGCCGGTCAGGCGCGGGTGATACAGGTGCAGCAGCCCTTCAGCCGCCATGTCGGCGATCAGCACGCGGGCGACCCCGAGCGGGATCTCCAGCACCGCGGCCACCTCGGCCACCGAGCGCACCTGCCGGCACAGCTCGCTGATGGCGGCGTACTCGGGCGTGATCAGGGCGAAGGTGTGCGGCGGGGCGTCCGCGGAGCACACCAGGGCCTCCATCGCCAGCTTGATGCGCGGCGCGGTGCGCCCGCCGGTGACGGCGTAAGGCCGGACCGGCGAATCCGGGTCCTGCTCGTCGGGGTCGGGCGGCGGCCGCCAGCCGCTGCCGCCGCGCGGGTCGGTCATGCCCGCTCACCAGGTCTGCCGGGCGCGAAGTGCCGGGGTGAGCACCTGCCCGGCCCGGTCGGCCAGCAGCGTCATCTGGTACGCCACCACGCCCAGGTCGCAGTCGGGGGCGGCCAGCACGGCCAGGCAGGAGCCGTCGCTGATGGCCACGTTCAGCATGAGCCCGTGCTGCATCTCGATGGCGGTCTGGATGACCGGGCCGCCCTCGAACAGCGTGGCCGCGCCCTGCGTCAGGCTGGCCAGGCCCGAGGCGACGGCGGCCAGCTGCTCGGCGCGTTCAGGGGGGAAGCCGGCCGAGACGGCGAGGGGCAGTCCGTCGGAGGAGACGACCGCGGCGTGGGCGACGCCGGGCACGGACCGGGCGAAGTCGGTGATCAGCCAGTCGAGATTGCCGGTGCGGTTCATGGGCCTTCCTCGCGGGTCGTGCTCCCTGCATCGAAGGGAGGGGTAGCGAAAGGAGGGATGCTGCGCATGCAGATGTCGTCGCGGGCCGTTCGGAACCCCTGCTGGTAGCTGGCCATGCGGTCGCGGACCTGCTCGGGCGAGATCTGCGGGATGGGGGCGACGCCCTTGGGCACCGAGGGGCTCTCGGCGCTGCCGGGCACCAGGTTGGCCTTGGGCACGCGTTTGGGCAGGCCGGAGGCGGTGGTGCCGTCGTTGGCGGGGCTGGCGGCGGCCTCGGCCGCGCTCCACCCGGCGTCGGCCTGGAGAGAGCTCCAGGCGCCGTCGGCAGTGTCGTGGTTGAACCAGGCCGACTCCACCGCCGCGAAGATCGGCAGGTAGCCGTCGGGCGTGGGATCGACGCTCACCCCCATCGACAGGGGATCGGCTGGGGCAGCCGCGCCGCCGAAGGCCGGGTTCCCCGGGACCGGGCCGGGTCCGCCGCGCAGGAGATCGAAGCGCGCCCTGGCCCCGGGCGTGTCGAACAGGCCCGGCCAGATGGAGGGCGCCGACCGGCCGTTCGAGGGCTCGTCGGTCGCGGGATCGGTGGCGAACGACGGCCAGTTGGCCGCGCTCGGCTCCATGCTCGGCTCCAGGGCCGGCGAGTACGGCCGCGGCGGCGGGACCACGGGCGGGGGATTGGTGGCCCAGGAGTCGGAGATCTCGAAGGGCCGCCCGAAGGAGGCCGCCACCCCAGCCGTCGGCTGGGCGGGCTCCTGCAGCAGCGCCTCCGGCAGGAACACCGTCGCGGTCAGGCCCTTGGAGTCGTTGAGGTGCAGCTGCACCCGGATGCCGTGGCGGTGGGCCAGGCGGGCGACCACGAACAGCCCCATGCGGCGCGAGACCGACACGTCCACCGTGGGCACGCGGGACAGGCGCTCGTTGGCCTGCGCGAGCTCGTCGGGGACCATGCCGATGCCGCTGTCGGAGATGGACAGCACGGCGCCGCCGCCCTCGATGGCGGCGGCCGTGACGACGACGGACGTGGTCTGCGGCGAGAACGACAGCGCGTTCTCCACCAGTTCGGCCAGCAGGTGGATGATGTCGTTGACCGCCTGCCCGGAGACGGCGCTGCGGGTGGCGACCCGGGGGGTGACCCGCTCGTAGTTCTCCACCTCCGACAGGCAGGCGCGTACGACGTCGGCCACGCTGACCGGCTTGTTCCAGCGTCTGGGAGGCTCCTGGCCGGCCAGGAGCAGCAGGTTCTCGTTGTTGCGCCGCATGCGCGTGGCCAGGTGGTCGAGCGTGAACAGGCTGGACAGCCGCTGCTCGTCCTGTTCGCCCCGCTCCAGCCCGTCGATGAGCTTGATCTGCCGCTGCACCAGGGTCTGGCTCCGCCTGGACAGGCTGACGAACATGGCGTTGACGTTGGTACGCAGCCTGGACTCCTCGCCGGCCAGCCGGACGGCCTCGCGGTGGACCTCGTCGAAGGCCCGCGCGACCTCGCCGACCTCGTCCAGGGAGTCGACCCCGATGGGCGGGATGGCCATGGTGACCTCGTCGCCGGTGTCGCGCAGCGAGCGCACGGTTCGGGGCAGGCGTACCCCGGCGATGTGTAGGGCCTCGGTGCGCAGCCGGCGCAGCGGCCTGACCAGCGACTGGGCCATGATGGCGGTGACCATCAGCACCGCGAGCAGCAGCAGGAGGCTGTAGGTGGCGGCCAGCAGGGCGTCGCGGCGCGCGGAGTCCTGCAGCGTGCGGCTCTGCACGTTGATCGACTCGCCGAGCCGCCGCTGGACGGTCCACATGCCGTCCACGGTGCCGCTGATCGCCTCGAACCAGCGCTCGGCGTCGTCCCCGCGCTCCGGGTCGAGATCGATCCGGCGGCCCTCGGTGACCTGGGCCAGCGCGCGCAGCCTGATCACCTCGGCGCGGTCGACCAGGGTGCCGGTGACGGTGTCGTCGTAGGTCTGCAGCTGGTCCAGCGTGGCCACCGACCTGAACACGGCGATCTCGCTCTCCTGCTGGGCGCGCGCGGCCATGAAGCGTTCGAGCTCGCCGCTCTGGAACCGGCCCGCGGAGGCCACCGCGGCGAGCAGGCCGCGCTGCTGCGAGGCGGCGTCGTGCGCCTTGGACAGGGCCGCCAGCGCGCGGACGCTGTTGCCCAGGGCCTCCTGGTCGCCGCCCTGGGCGATCTGGTCGTGGAACTGCTGGAAGGCGCTGATGATCTGGGAGTACTTGGTCAGCGCGGGCAGCGCGAGCAGCTGGGTCGACTGCACGATGCCGCGGGTGGCGGGGATCTCCGGCAGGCGGCTGATCATCTGCTGGGTGATGGTCCAGGCGATCTCGCCGTGGTCGGAACCGATCACCTGGGCCTTCGCGCGGACGGCGGCGACCGCCTCGTCCACGGGGCCGAACTGGCGGCGCAGCGGCTCCGCGCGCGCGGCCGAACGGCCGGCGGCCACGAAGTAGACCGCGAGGTCGCGCTCGCGGGCGAGCTGGTGGGTCAGCTCGACGACGGCGTCACCGAGCTCGGCCTTCTCCAGGACCCGCTGGTACTGGCTCGCCGCGGCCCACGAGGTGATCACCTGCTGGGCGCCGAGCACGACGCCCACCCCGGTGGGGATGAGGATCAGGGCCACGAGGCGGGCCCGCACCCGCCAGTCCCGCAGCCGCAGCCCTCGCTGCTGCCGCCTGTGAGGGTGGGTTAATCGGGGGCGACGGCCGCGCGCGGTCGGTTGCTTCGTCACTGGCTCCCCACTCTGTCGCCTGAACGCACGCCGGCATGCGAGGCGCGTGATGCGCGCCCTGAGACGAAGAGCAATTTGAGCACACACCGACGAGGTAGGCCAACCTTACAAAGACCGTGACTTCCATTGGAATGGTTGATTGACCTGGAATCCCTCCTCTCTGCCCAAGATTGCCAGAAATAGGACACTTTTGGACAACCCGTAATGATCCGTCGAGTCATGACTTATAACTTTTTATGGCAATTGTCGCAAGCCCTGCTGTACGATCACCGGCGGCCTTTCGGTTGCCTGGACTCGCCAAGGAGAAACCCTCGATGGAATCCGGTTCTGCTTTTCGCGCGACCCTGGCGTTACTGGTCGCCGTCGCCCTCGCCGGGTGCGGCGGCGGCAGCCGCCCCGCCGCGAACGCGGGCGTGCCGGGCGACCTGGAGAAGACCGCGCTGACCATCGGTGTCAGCCCCACTCCCTCCTCGGCTCCGGTGTTCATCGCCGACCGCAAGGGCTTCTTCAAGGCCGAGGGCCTGACCGTCAAGACGGAGATCATCCAGGCCCCGCAGGCGGTCATGCCGAAGATCCTCAACGGCAGCATCGACATATTCAAGGGCAGCTACGTCTCCCTGATCAACATCCAGGACAGCGGCGCGGCCAAATTGAAGATCCTTTCAGACACTTTGCAGGGCGCGCCCGGCATCGCCGGCGTCGTCGTACGCAAGGACTCCCCGCTGCAGACCCCCAAAGACCTCATGGGTAAGACGATCGCGGTCAACTCCCTGAACAACCTGGGCACCATGTCCATGAGCGCCCATTTGAAGGCGCATGAAGTAACGCCGAAACAGGTGAAGTTCGTCGCCATCGATTTCCAGGCGCAGCTGGGCGCGCTGACGAGCGGGAAGGTGGACGCGGCCTGGATGGTGGAGCCGTTCCTGTCGGCCGCCCAGCAGGCCGGCGCCCGGCTGCTGCTCGACACCAACACCGGCCCGACCGACGCTCTGCCGATCGACGGCTGGGCCGGCACGGCGGACTGGGTGAGCAGGCACCCGAAGACGACCGCCGCCTTCCAGCGCGCGGTCGCCAAGGCCCAGCGCCTGGCCGCCACCAACCGCGCCGAGCTGGCCGAGGTCGTCCCGCTCTACACGCAGACGCCCAAGCAGGCGGTGATGACCATGGCGATGGGCACCTTCCCGACCTCCCTGAACCCCAGGCGGATCCAGCGGGTGGCCGACCTGATGTACGAGTTCGGCTACCTGAAGTCCAAGGTGGACGTGGCCTCCATGATCGTCGCCGACCCCGTTCCGCAGCCCGGTTAGTCGCCGGGGCCGTACAGGCGCTCGATCGCCTCGGCCTGCCTGGCGGCGAACCAGGCGCGATCACGCGCGCCCTGCGACAGCCCGCCGGGCCGCTCGCCGTCGTGCCTGGCGTACTCCTCGGCCCACAGCCCGGTCTTCACCCGGCTCGGCAGGTTGCCCATGCCGGGCCGGCGACGCAGCCGGCGCAGCGCGCCCACGTCCAGCTCGGCGGCGGCCACCAGCGACTCCCCGGCGCCCGACCGGGCCAGCACGCGCCCCTGGTGGTCGAGCACCTCCGAGCCGCCGTTGGTGGAGTCGCCGGGGATCGGGATGCCCCGCAGGCCGCCGCTGTTGGCCGAGACCACGTAGGCGAGGTTCTCGGCGGCCCTGGCGCGGCGGGCGATCGCCTTCGGCGTCAGCTCCGGCGAGGAGGCCTCGGAGGTGGGGTGGCAGAAGACCTCGGCGCCGCGCAGGGCCAGCGCGCGGGCCAGCTCGGGCATGAGGATCTCCTCCGAGGCCAGCACCGCCAGGTTGCCGATCTCGGTGCGGGCCACCGGCAGCACCCCGTCGATGCCGTAGATCTCCAGGTAGCGCTCCCACACGTCGTACGGGCTCGGCGTGAACATCGAGTGCAGCCTGCGGTACCGCAGGACCGGCGCGCCCTGCGGGGAGAAGATGACCGACGCCTGGAAGTACAGCTCGGGGAAGTGCTCGTCACGTTCGTAGGCGTTCACGCACAGGTAGACCTCGTGCCGGGCGGCGATCGCGGCCAGCGCCTCGTATTCCGGGCCGCCGGGGTCGAGCGCGGCCTTGTCGCGCCACTCGGCGAAGCTCTCGCGCATCGGGAAGCCGGTCAGGACGTATTCGGGCAGCACCACCAGCCGCAGGTCGCGGCCGAGCCACGCCTTGCTGCCGCCGACCTGCTCGGCGACCCGCCCGATGGCGGCACGGATGGCGGCCCTCGGGTCGGCGGCGGCGTTGACGGCCCTGGTCTCCAGCTGGAGTGCCAGGGCCGTGTAGGCGGTCATGAGCGTCCGTTGGCCGCGCACCAGGCCGACCAGGTGGTGGCACCCTTGCCGAGCTGCTTGTTGTAGAAGGAGGTCCAGGAGTTCTCGCTGGCGCCGGGCGCGGTGGGGGCGGCCTTGTAGAGCGGGTGGTTGGCCTCGACCTCGGCGCGCAGCCACGGCTCGATCTCGCCGTAGGAGTTCAGCGACCAGCTGCGGGCGTGGTAGGTGAGCTGGCCGCGTACGTCGCTCTCGGCCAGGCACATGAACGGCGCCCACGGGCTCGTACGCGCCCAGCTGATCTTCGTCTTCATGGCCCCGGCGGGGACGTCGCCCGGCTCGGTCCTGGCCGCCGCCTCGCGCTCGTCCACGGAGAAGTCGAACATCTCCTGGGCCGCGTACACGCCGCCCACCAGGCCGAACCGCTCGCCGAGGGTGGTGCCGAAGTCCGCGCGCACGGGGATGTCACTGGTCCACACGTTCTCATCATGCATCTGACGCACCGGCGGGCCCACGTAGGAGGGGGTGATGTTGAACGGGCCGAAGTTCACGGTGTCGTTGTTGATGGGGATGACCGGATAGGTCTTCTGGTCGACGGGGTTCGTCCATTCCCGCAGGATCCGCGTGGGGTCGGCGGGGTCGGTGTAGAAGACGATCTCGCGGGAGAGCTGGTAGAGCTGCGTCGTGTCCGGCACCCGGTACAGGCGCCTGATGTTGTAGCCCTCGATGTTGAACAGTTTCTGGCCGTGCCGCATCGCCGGGTCGAGGCTGTTGCCTTCGATGTTGGCGTACACGCTGCCCGAGATCCGGAAGACCATGTCCTTGCCGTCGGGACGGCCGAAGGTCTGGAGCGAGAGCAGGCCGCTGCGATCGGTGACCGTCTTGTAGACCGGTCCCGGAGAGGTCGGATCGGCGTTCTTGTCGTCGGCCGCCGCCCCCGGAGCGGTCACGCTCAAGAAGAGGGCGGCGAGGGCTAAAGCCCGGATGAAAGGGCGCTTGACCATGGGTCCACTCCGAACACGAAGGCGATTGAGCGAGCCCAATGTGATCATGTCACGCTCCACACTGTCCATCGCGGGCAGAAAACTGCAATGGACTCCAAATTTGGAGTAGACTCCAAGCATGATGGAGGGGCTCCGGGAGCGGAAGAAGCGGCAGACCCGGCGGCGCATCAGCGACGTGGCCATCGGCCTGTTCGTGGAGCGCGGCTTCGAGCACGTCACGATCGCCGAGGTCGCGGCGGCCGCCGAGGTGTCGGTGAACACCGTCTACAACTACTTCCCGGCCAAGGAGGACCTCGTCCTGCCGCCGGAGGAGGCCTCGCCGCACCGGCTGGCCGACATCGTGCGGGAGCGCCCGCCCGGCCGTTCGGCGGCCGGGGCGGTGCTGGAGCGGCTGCGCGAGGAGGTGCGCGGGCGCGAGCGCCGGGTGGGGCTGACGGAGGGGTTCGGGCGGGTGCTGGAGATGATGCGGGCCGCGCCCACGCTGGCCGCCCGGCTCGACGAGCTCGGCCGTCAGATGACCGACGAGCTGGCCGCCGTGCTGGCCGAGGAGACCGGGGCGGCCGAGGGCGATCCACTGCCGCGCGTGGTGGCCTGGCACATCGGGTGCCTGCACGCGCTGGTCTACGCCGAGATCGGCCGGCGGACGGTTTCGGGCGAGCCGCCCGTCGCCGTCGCCGCCGCCGTGCTGGAGCTGATGGATGTCGCAGAGGGGCTGCTGGGCGAGCGGGTCCTCGCCTATGCCGTACGAAAGGGATGACCGTGTTCAGGGTGACGATCAGGGGCAAGTTCAAGGAGCTCGACGACGCCGGGCGGGCCGCCGTGCTGGCCGCGAGCGGCGCCGCGTACACCGAGGCCGGGACCTTCACCCATGACGCGGGCGTCACGGCGTTCACCTTCCGCTGCCAGGTGCCGGCCGATCCGGACGACGGCGAGGACGAGGCGGCGCTGGGGGCGATGGCCGCGCTGGAGGCGCACGGGCATCCGCACGAGATCCTGAAGCTCGCGGTGACGGACATGCGCGACATCAAGGTGCGGCGTCGCCGCTGATCCCATATCTGGGATACATTCCCTCATGTGAGACAGATGGAGGAGGTCGAGGTCCGGCTCGCCGGGCGGCTCGCGGAGTTGCGCGTCGAGCGGGGCTGGTCGCTGGAGGAGCTGGCGAGCCGGTCGGGGGTCAGCCGCTCGACGCTGTCGCGGCTGGAGCGGGGGGAGATCAGCCCGACCGCGGCCCTGCTGGGCAAGCTGTGCACCGTATACGGGCGTCCGATGTCGCGGCTGCTGGCCGAGGTGGAGTCCGAGCCGCCGCAGCTCGTACGGGCGGGCGCGCAGGCGGTGTTCCGGGATGACGAGTCCGGGTTCGTCCGGCGCTCGGTGTCGCCGCCGCAGCCCGGCATGCGGGGCGAGGTCGTGGAGGGCCGGCTGCGGCCCGGGGCGGACATCTCGTACGACGAGCCGCCGGTGCCCGGGCTCGAACAGCACATCTGGGTGCTGGAGGGGGCCGTGGAGATCACCGCCAACGGCCACGCGCACACCGTGGAGGCGGGCGACTGCCTGCGCTTCCGCCTGTGGGGGCCCTCCCGTTTCCGCTGCCCCGGCCCCGGCCCGGTCCGGTACGCCCTCCTGGTCGTCCTCCCGTGACGCGCGCGCCTGAAGGACCTCAGCCGAAGGAGACGAGGAATCCCATGCCCGCCATCGAGCGCCTGACCGCCGAGGACTTCGACGCCGCCGTCAAGGCGCTGGCCGGGCTGCTGGTCGACGCCGTGGACGGCGGCGCGTCGGTGGGATTTGTCGTGCCGTTCGGCCAGGAGGAGGCCGCCGCGTGGTGGCGGGCCCAGGCTCCGGCGGTGGCCGACGGCAGCCTCATGGTGTGGGTGTGCCGCGACGACGGCGCCCTCACCGGCACCATCGGCCTGGCCATGGCGCGCAAGCCGAACGCCCGCCACCGCGCCGAGATCGTCAAGCTGATGGTCCACCGCGACGCCCGGGGCCGGGGCCTGTCCCGCGCCCTGCTGGCCGCCGCCGAGCGGGCCGCCCTCGCCGCCGGGGCGGACCTGCTGCTCCTGGACACCGAGACCGGCAGCACCGCCGAGCACGTCTACCTCACCGGCGGCTGGACCCGCTACGGCATCGTCCCCGGCTACGCCGGCTCCCCGGACGGCACCCTCCAGGACTGCAGCTTCTTCTACAAGCGCCTCACGGCCTCCGATTGAGCGCGGTTCGGTCACTTCGATCGCACTGCTCCGGGCGGGGACGGAGCTGACGGGGTTCGCGGTGTCGGCGGGGGCGGCTGTGACGGAGAACGTCCGCAACCCGGAGAGCGCCGCCACCGACTCGGGGGGCGACCTCAGAGCGTCTGGGTGAGCGCGTCGAGGTCGGCCAGCCGCTCGGCGGGCGACAGGCGGGCGGCCGTGGCGACGAGCAGCAGCTCGGTGACCGCGATCTCGTGGGTGAGCGGCGCGATCGGCCCGGCGGCCTCGCGCGGCAGCCTGATCAGCACCTCCGCCTCGGCGGCCAGCGGCGACTCCCACGCGTCGGTGACCAGCACCAGCCGCGCGCCCCGGGTGCGCGCGGCTTGGGCGAAGCGGGCGGTGCCGGAGGAGTAGCGCCGGAAGTCGTACGCCACCACCACGTCGGCCCCCTTCAGATCGAGCACCGTGCGCGCCCGGGCCTGCGTGGAGTCGGGCACCCGGTGCGCGCCGGGACGCAGGCTGGCCAGCTGGCGGATCAGATATTCGGCGGCCAGCTCGCTCAGCGGCCCGCCCAGCGCCCACACGGTCCTGGCCTCGGCGAGCAGGGCCGCCGCGGCGTCGAGCAGCGGGTCCGTGGCGGCGGCGAGCGTGCCGTCCAGCCCCGCGCGCAGGTCCTCGGCGGCCTGCCGCAGCTCGGGGCTCCCGGTGGCGACAGGGGCGTCGGGGGAGTCGGGCGACCGGGTGACGAACTCCAGCAGCCGTGACCGGTCCCGTGCCCCGTCACGCACCGCGGCCTGGAAGTCGGCGAACCCGCCGTACCCCAGCCGATCGAACAGCCGCGACGCCGTCGGCGGGCTGACCCCCGCGCGCTCGGCCAGCGCCCGCAGCGAGCCCAGCGCCGCGAACGGATAGTCGTCGAGCAGCACGCGCACGATCGCCCGCTCCCCGGGCGGCAGCTCGGGATAGGCGGCGCTGAGGCGGTCGGCCACCGGATCGTTCTCCACAATGACAAATGTTACATCAGCCCAGTTTCCTCTTGTTCGCGAAACGAATGTTACGGTCGTGGCATGAGAACCTGGCATGGTCTGATCGACAGCGACTACCGGCGCTGGCTGCCGGTCACCGCCGACACCCCGTCCGTCTCGCTCAGCGAGGGCAACACCCCGCTCCTGCGCTCGGCGCACCTGTCGGAGCTCACCGGCTGCGAGGTCTGGTTGAAGGTCGAGGGCGCCAACCCGACGGGCTCGTTCAAGGACCGCGGGATGACGGTGGCGATCAGCAGGGCGGCCGAGGCCGGGGCGCAGGCCGTCATCTGCGCCTCCACCGGCAACACCAGCGCCTCCGCCGCCGCCTACGCCGCCCGCGCCGGGGTGACGGCCGCCGTGCTGGTCCCCAAGGGCCGGATCGCGCTCGGCAAGCTCAGCCAGGCCGTCCGCTACGGTGCCGAGATCGTCGAGGTCGACGGCAACTTCGACGACTGCCTGCGCGTGGCCCGCGAGCTGGCCGCCCACCACCCCATCGCCCTGGTCAACTCGGTCGGCAACGAGCTGCGCCTGGCCGGGCAGCGCACGGTCGCCTACGAGATCGTGGACGCCCTCGGCGACGCGCCCGACGTGCACTGCCTGCCGGTCGGCAACGGCGGCAACATCACCGCCACCTGGGGCGGCTACCGCAACTACCACGGCGCCGGGCTGGCCGGTCGGCTGCCGCGTATGTGGGGCTTCCAGGCGGCCGGAGCGGCGCCGCTCGTCCACGGCGCTCCCGTGGCGGCGCCGCGGACGGAGGCCACCGCGATCAGCGTGGGCAACCCGGCCACCTGGGAGGGCGCGGTGAGCGCCCGCGACGAGTCCGGCGGGCTGATCGAGGCGGTGACCGACGAGCAGATCTTCGCCGCGTACCGGCTGCTGGCCCGCCGCGACGGCGTCTTCGCCGAGCCCGCCTCGGCGGCCGGGGTCGCGGGCCTGCTCGACCGGCACGCGCGGGGCCTGCTGGAGCCGGGCCTGCGGATCGTGATCACGCTCAGCGGCAACGGCCTGAAGGACCTGGACGCCTCCCTGCGCGGCGGCTACACCTCGACGGAGACCTCCTCGTCCGCCTCCGACGTGGCCCGGGCCCTGGGCCTGGCGGCCTGACCGGAGTCGTGGAAGGGGTATCGATCGCTCGCAGAGGAACGCACGGAAAGTTGTGGGATCCCTCCATGCCTGGAGTGCGCGGTCTTGGTGTGGGATCGTCCCCATGATGGATGCATCGAAGCAGCGCAGGTTCCCCACGGGCGACCTGGCGCGGGTGGCCGTGTTCGCGGCGCTGATCGCGGTGCTGGGCGTGCCCGGCTCGCTGAACCTCTTCGGCAACGCGGTCCCGATCACGCTCCAGACGCTCGGCGTGATGCTGGCGGGGGCCATTCTCGGCACGTGGCGGGCCGCGCTGGCCGTGGTGGTGCTGCTCGTGCTGGTCGCCGCCGGCCTGCCGCTGCTGGCGGGCGGGCGCGGCGGGCTGGGCGTGTTCGCCATGCCGTCGGCCGGATACCTGATCGGCTGGATCCCCGGCGCCGCGGTGACCGGCTGGCTGGTCGAGCGCGCGGGCCGCAACCCGGGGATCTTCCCGCTGATGGTGGCGTGCCTGGTGGGCGGGGTCGGCGTGATCTACCTGTTCGGCATCCCCGTCCAGTCGCTCGTCACGGGGGTGTCCCTGGGGGCGACGGCGCTGTCCAGCCTCGTCTTCCTGCCCGGCGACCTGATCAAGGTGGTGCTGGCGTCCGTCGTGGCCAGGGGCACGCAGCGGGCCTACCCGGACGCGGTCCCGGCCGTGCACCGCGAACGGCTGCGCTCCGGCGGGGGGCGTTGACCGCTCGATGCCCGTAGCACAACACGTGATGCGGCACGCCGCCGAACGCCCTTGGCACCCGGCGGTGTGCGGCCCTCAGGGGGAGCTCACCTACGCCCGGCTCGCCGACCGGATCCACGGCGCCGCCCGCCACCTGCTCGGCCGCGGGGTCGGCCCGGGCGCGCTGGTCGCGATCGGCCTGGCGGACCCGGTCGAGCTGCTCACCGCCGTGCTCGCGGCCGATCTGGCGGGCGCGACGCCACTGGTGGGCGACCCCGCCTGGGGCCGGGAGCGGTGGTCGAGCGTCACCGCCGCGGCCGGGCCCCACTTCTTCATGGACGCGCCGCTGCCCTGGCCGGCGGGTCCCGCCGTGGTGCACGAGCCGAAGCCCGGGGATCGGGCCTGGGCGTGCTTCAGCTCCGGCAGCACCGGCCGGCCGCGCGCCATCGTACGCACCCGCGCGTCGTGGACGGAGTCGTTTCCGCACCTCGCCGGCCTGGCCGGGATCGGTCCGGACGACGTCGTGCTGATCCCGGGCCCCCTCGTGTCCAGCCTGTACGCCTTCGCCGCCGTCCACACCCTGGCCACCGGGGCGACGGCCCTCCTTCCCGGCCATTGGCCCTCGCGCACCCTGGCCGGCCTGCTGGACCGGGCCACCGTCGTGCACCTGGTGCCGCACCGGCTGCCCGACGTGCTGGAGCGCCCGGGGTCGCTGCGCGTGGCCGTCGTCGGCGGCGCGGCCCTCGACCCGGACGTGCGGGCGGCGGCCGTCCGGGCGGGGGTCCGGGTTCTGTCCTACTACGGGGCAACGGAGCTGTCGTTCGTGGCGGTGGACGCCGACGGGGGCGGATTGCGCCCTTTTCCGGGCGTGGAGATCGAGGTCAGGCCCGCGGGCCCGGCGGGCGGCGAGTTCGGCGAGGTGTGGGCGCGTTCGCCGTGGCTGGCCGACGGGTATCTGGGCGATGCCGCGGGTCCGCTGCGCCGGGACGGCGACGGCTGGGTGAGCGTGGGTGACGTGGCGGAGCCGTACCGGGTAGGAGAGGTGCTGCGGGTACGCGGCCGGGGAGGCGGCGCGATCCAGACCGGCGGCGCCACCGTCGTGCCCGAGGACGTCGAGGAGGTGCTCAGGAAGGTGCCCGGGGTGGGAGACATCGTCGTGGTCGGCTCGCCGCACCCGTCGCTCGGTGCCGTGGTCACGGCGGTCATCGAGGCCGAGTGCGCCACGCCGCCGCCGCGGGCGCTGCTGGAGGAGACGGCCCGGGGCGGCCTGGACGCGGCGCAGCGGCCGCGCCGCTGGTACGCGGTGCCCAACCTGCCGCGCACCCAGACGGGCAAGCCGGCCCGCGCCCTGGTCGAGGCCCGGCTGGCGGGCGGCGACCCCGACATCCGGCGGCTGATCTGACATGCGCGACTTCGACCCACGGTACGAGCCCGTCGTCGTCGCGGCCCGGCGTACCCCCATCGGCACGGCCGGGCACGCGTTCAAGGGCGTGACCGTCGATCGGCTGGCCGCGCCCGTGATCGCCGCCGTGGCGCGCGAGCTGGCCGGGCGGCGGGTGGACGACGTGGTGCTGGGCAACTGCATGGGGCCCGGCGGGAACGTGGCCAGGGTGTCGGCGCTGGCGGCGGGCCTGGGGCACGAGGTGCCCGGGCTGACGGTGGACCGGCAGTGCGGCAGCGGGCTGGCCGCGATCCTGGTGGCCGGCCAGGCCGTCCGCGCGGGCGAGATGGACCTGGTGATCGCCGGTGGGGCGGAGAGCGCCTCGACCGCGCCGCGGCGTACCCATCGGGGCGCGACGGAGCCGTACCCCAGGGCGCCCTTCGCCCCGGACGGCCACCCCGACCCCGACATGGGGCCTGCTGCCGAGGCGCTGGCGACGGCGCGCGGCGTCAGCCGGGCGCGCCAGGACGCCTACGCCTGCCGCAGCCACGCCAGGGCGCTGGCCGCCCGCGACGCGGGCCGGTTCAGGGACGAGATCGTCCCGATCGGCGGGCGCGGCGACGACCAGCGGCCCCGGCCGCTGCGGGCCGCGTCGCTGGCCCGGCTGCCCGCGGCGTTCGTGGCGGACGGTACAGTGACGGCCGGTAATTCCTCCCCGGTCAGCGACGGCGCCGCGGCCGTGGCCCTCGTGCCCGAGCGGCTGCGTGCCGGCCTGCCGGGGATGCGGCTGGTGGCCGGGTCCGTCGTCGGGTGCGATCCCGAGCTGCCCGGGTGGGGCCCGGTGCCCGCGGTGCGGCGGGTGCTGGCGCGTGCGGGGGTGGAGTTGGAGCAGGTCGCGGCGGTGGAGATCGTGGAGGCGTTCGCGGCGCAGGTGCTGGCGGTCACCGACGCGCTGGGGCTCGACGCCCTGGAGGGCGATCGGGTGTGCGCCGACGGCGGCGCGCTGGCCCTGGGGCATCCGTGGGGCGCGACCGGCGCCGTGGTGGTGACCCGGCTGTTCGGCCGCCTCGTGCGCGGCGGCGCCCCGCCGGGGACGCTGGGCCTGGCGACGGCCGCGGTGGGCGGCGGGCTCGGCGTGGCCGCCCTGTTCGAGGTGGTCGGCCCCGGCCGGGACGCCGGTTCTGGGCGGGACGTCGGTTCTCGGCAGGACGGGGCGCGGGCGTGATCGAGTTCGCCGACGTGCACGTACGCCTCGGCGCCCGCGACGTCCTCAACGGCGTCACCGCCGCCCTGCCCGAGCGGCGGATCGGCGTCGTCGGCGCCAACGGCTCGGGCAAGAGCACGCTCGCCCGCCTGGTCAACGGCCTGGCCCTGCCGACCTCGGGCAGCGTCACCGTGCTCGGCCTCGACACCCGCCGCCACGCGGCCAAGATCAGGCGGGGCGTCGGGTTCCTGTTCACCGACCCGGACGCGCAGATCGTCATGCCCACCGTGGCCGAGGACGTGGCCTTCTCCCTGCGCCGCAAGGGCCTGACGCGCGAGGAGGTCGAGCGGCGGGTGCACGACGTGCTGAGCCGGTACGGACTGGCCGGGCACGCTGACCACCCCGCGCACCACCTGTCGGGCGGCCAGAAGCAGCTGCTCGCCCTGTGCGCGGTCATGGTGCTCGAACCGGACATCCTCGTCATGGACGAGCCCACCACGCTGCTCGACCTGCGCCACTCCCGCCAGGTCGCCGACCTGCTGCGGGAGCTGCCGCAGCAGGTGCTGGTGGTCAGCCACGACCTGCCGCTGCTGGCCGGCTTCGACCGCGTCCTCGTGCTCGACGAGGGCCGCGTCGTCGCCGACGGCACGCCGGACGAGGCCATCGCCCACTACCGGAAGATCATGTCGTGAACGGCCTCACCGGCGCCTACGTCCCCGGATCCTCGCCGCTGCACCGGCTCCCCGCCGGGGTCAAGCTGGGCGGGCTGGCTCTGGCGTGCACGGCTCTGGTGCTGCTGAGTTCGCCACTGGCGCTGGCCGGTGCGGCGGTCGTGGCGGTGGGCCTGTACGCGCTGTCCGGGGTCGGCGCGGCGGCGGCCTGGGCGCAGGTCAGGCCGGTGCGGTGGTTCGCGGTGGGGCTGTTCGGGATGCAGTGGGTGCTCGTGGACCTGCCGGGGGCGGCGTCCACGACGCTGCGCGTGGTGCTGGCGGTCGCGCTGGCCGGGCTGGTCACGCTCACCACCCGCACCTCCGCCATGATGGCGGCGCTGGAACGCGGCCTGTCCCCGGCCAGGTTCGTGGGGCTGGACCCGTTCCGGCTGTCGCTGCTGCTGTCGCTGACGGTGCGCAGCGTGCCCGTCGTGGCCGCGCTGGCCACCCGCGTCCGGGAGGCGCAGCGGGCCAGGGGCGTCGAGCGCAGTTTCCGGGCCTTCGCCGTGCCGCTGGTGGTCGGCTCGCTCCGGCACGCCGACGCCCTGGGCGAGGCCCTGAGCGCACGGGGCCTGGACGACTGATCTCCTTATCCCAGGTTTGACTTATATAAGCTAGCCCTGAAACAATGAGGTCGTGCACGCATTCGACGTCCTCGGCGATCCGGTCCGGCGGCGGATCCTGGAGCTGCTCGCCGCCGGCGAGCAGAGCTCGGGAGAGCTCACCGGCGTCATCCAGCGCGAGTTCGGCATCTCCCAACCGGCCGTCTCCCAGCACCTGCGGGTGCTGCGCGACAACGGCTTCGCCAGCGTACGAGCCCAGGGCACCCGGCGGCTGTACGCCGTCGAGCCCGGGCCGCTGCGGGAGGTCGATCTCTGGCTGGAGCGATTCCGTGGCTTCTGGAGTCAACGACTGGACGCGCTGGCGACGGAGCTGGCCCGCGGCAAGCGCGAGCGCCGCATGAACGAAAAGGAAACCTGATGGATTTCGTGGACGAGCTGCTCAAGGCTCAACGTGAGCTGAAAGACGGCGACGTCAAGACCATAACGCTGCGACGGCACTACGACGCCGAGGTCGAGGACGTCTGGGACGCCTGCACCGACGCCAAGCGCCTGTCGCGGTGGTTCCTGCCCGTGAGCGGGGATCTCCGGGTCGGGGGCACGTACCAGCTCCAGGGCAACGCGGGCGGCGAGATCCTGCGCTGCGAGCCGCCCAGCCTGCTGAAGGTCAGCTGGCTGTTCGGCGAGAACCCCGGCTTCTCCGAGGTCGAGGTCCGCCTGTCCGCCCAGGACGGCGGCACCCTGTTCGAGCTGCACCACAGCGCCGAGGTGCCGCCCGAGTTCTGGGGGCAGTTCGGGCCGGGCGCGACCGGTGTGGGCTGGGACCTGGCGCTGCTGGGCCTGGGCCTGCACCTGACGACCGGCGGCGACCCGGGGATCGAGGAGGCGACCTTCCACGAGACCCCCGAGGGCCGGCGCTACATCATCGAGAGCGGCCGCGCCTGGGGCGAGGCCCACCTGGCGGCGGGCGGCCCGCCCGACCTGGTCGCCGCCACCGTCGCCGCCACCACCGCCTTCTACGCTCCCGGACAGGACTCCTGATGGCTCCGCAGATCGACACGTTCCTCATGTTCCAGAAGGGCGACGCGGAGGAGGCGATGACGTTCTACGTGTCGCTGTTCGACGACGCCAAGGTGGTCTCCCTCACGCGCTTCGGGCCCGGCGAGGCGGGGGAGGAGGGCAAGATCAAGCTCGCGACGTTCGCGCTGGCGGGCCGGGAGTACATGTGCATGGACAGCCCTCCCATGCACGACTTCACGTTCACGCCGTCGATGTCGCTGTTCGTCGTGTGTGACACCGAAGAGGAGCTCGACCGCCTGTACGGGGCGCTGGTGGAGGGCGGTCATCCGCTGATGCCGCTGGGCTCGTACGAGTTCAGCAGGAAGTTCGGCTGGGTCAACGACCGGTTCGGCGTGTCCTGGCAGATCAACCTGCCCTGACCCCCTTCACAGATGCTTCGTGAGGTCGGCCACGTCAAGCAGGGGCAGGCCCCAGTGCAGGGCGGCGATCTCCAGGTCGGCGGCCTTGGCCATGGTGCCGTCGGGGTTCATGACCTCGCAGCACACCCCGACCGGCGCCAGCCCGGCCGCCACGCACATGGCGACGGTGGCCTCGGTGTGCCCGGCGCGTTCGGACAGCCCGCCGGGGCGGGCGGCGAGCGGGAAGACGTGTCCCGGCCGCAGGAAGTCGCCGGGGGCGGCGTCCGGGTGGGCCAGGCGGCGCACGGTCGCGGCGCGTTCGGCGGCCGACACTCCGGTGCCGGTCCCGGCGGTCAGGTCGACGGGGATGTGCGGGCGGGTGCCGTGCCGGTCGCCGGGGCCGGGGACGGGATCGAGCTCCAGCCGGTCGAGGACCTCGGGGGCGCACGGCACGGTCGGGTGGCCGCACACCTGGGTGAGCAGGAACGTGAACGCCTCCGGGCGCAGGCGGGCCCCCGCGAACACGACGTCGCCCTCGCCTTCCCGATCGGGGTCCCAGATGACCACGCCTCCTCCGGCGGCGAGCTGTGTGAGCGCCTGCTGCACGCCGCGCCCGCCCGAGAGCCGTCCGGCCCAGGGGAGCGCCGCGACCACGTCGGTCACGGCCCGCGCCAGGTCGGGCAGGCGGCGGCGGACGAGCCGGATGACCAGGTCGGGCTCCAGGTTCACCCGGTCGCCGACGGACAGCTCCGACAGCGTGGTGGCCTGCAGCGTCAGCGGGATCAGCGCCACCGCGAACCGGTCGCGGGACACCTCGGCGACGGTCAGGCTGACGCCGTCGACCGCGATCTGCCCTTTCGCGACGATCAGCGGGAGGAAGCGCTCGGGCGGCTTGATCCACAGGCGCCGGGCCGCGCCCTCGTCGTCGATCCGCACGATCTTGCCCACGGCGTCCACGTTGCCCTGGACCAGGTGGCCGGCGAGCGGGTCACCCAGCGCCAGCGGGGTCTCCACGTTGACCCGCGTGCCCGGCCGGATCTGGTCGAGGGTCGACCTGCGCCGGGTCTCGGCCGACAGCCCGGCCTCCAGCACGTGCGTCTCGCGGGCGGTCCGCAGGACGGTCAGGCCCACGCCGTTCAGGCTGATCGAACCCGGCGCGCCGGCGGCGGCCCCGGGCGCGCCGACCGCGATGCGCGACTCGTCGACGGCCACCACCGTGCCGATCTCCTGGATGTTCCCGGTGAACATGCGACACCACCTCTCGACAGCGGCAGGCCGAGCCTCACCGCGTGAAGAACCAGGGGCCGGGCCGGCCCGAGAGGTGGCGGGGTGTCACCGCGTGGCCCGGAATCGCACCGAGTCGTCCCGCCGAGACCGGCGGAACCGGCGGGCTGTCACCGCCGCACCTTGGAATCGCACCAATCAACCTTCTACCATCCGGCGGCCCAGCAGATCAAACGTTCTCGGCTGAGGAGGCGTGCTTCTCCGCGTGTTCGCCTTGCGAGGTAGGGTGAGTGAACACTTACCAACCTAGAGAGGCGAGACTGATGAAACTCGCGGTTTTCGGCGCGACCGGCGGCATCGGCCTGCAGCTCCTGCGCCAGGGCCTCGATCGCGGCCACGAGGTCACGGCCGCCGTGCGCGACGCGTCCCGGCTGCCCGCCGAGCTGCGCGGGCGGCTGGACGTCGTCGAGGCCGACGTGATGGCCCCCGACGCCATCCTCCCGGTGGTCAAGGACTGTGAGGCCGTGCTGTCCGCGCTGGGCGCGCGCGACCGCGGCCCCACCACGGTCCACACCGCCAGCACCGGCTCGATCATCCAGGCCATGACCCGGGCGCGGGTCCGCCGCATGCTGCTGGTCAGCGCCAGCGGCCTGGTCGCCGACGCGGGCGACGGCTTCCTCCTCCGGTACGTGCTCAAGCCGCTCTTCGTGCAGCCCCTGCTCCGCCACTCCTACGCCGACCTGGCCCGGGCCGAGGAGATGCTGCGTGCCGGCGACCTGGACTGGACGATCGTGCGCCCCTCCCGCCTGGTCGACGCCGAGAGCCCCGGCCACTACCGCACCGCCCGGGACCTCAACGTCAGGAGGGGGCTGAGCACCACCCGCGCCGACGTGGCCCACTGCATGCTCGACCTGATCGACGACCCGTCGTCGATCGGCCACGTCGTCTCGCTCGCCTCATAAACCCGCGTAGGTCCGCTTTTTCCCATACATGCTGAGCTGGGCGCTTCACATTAGCTCGTGAACAGAGCTAATGTTTTGGATATGGGTGCGACAGAACTCCCCGACGCCCTCGTGGGCGTCCTGACCGGTATCCAGCGGCTCGTCCGGCGCAGGCTGCGCCGGGGGCTGACCGGGCCGCGGCTGCGCGGTGCCCAGGTCGAGCTGCTGCGGCTGGTCGCCGCCCACCCCGGCATCGGGGTCTCGGCGGCGGCCAAGGAGCTTTACCTGGCGGGAAACTCGGTGTCCACGCTGGTCAACCAGCTCACGACCGCCGGGCTGCTGCGCCGCGAGACCAGCGACGACGACCGCCGTTCCGCCCGGTTGCTGCCCACGCCGGAGGCCGAGGCGCGGCTGCGCGCCTGGGAGGAGCGGCGCGTGGCACTCGTCCGCGAGCAGGTGGCGCGGCTCAGCGAGGAGGACCGGGCCGCGCTGACCGCCGCGCTCCCGGCGCTGCGCAGGCTCGCCGAGGGCCTGCAGGAGGAGGTGGGGACGGTATGAGGGACGACCTGCCGACGACGGGTGACGCGGTCACCTGCTCGGGCCTGCGCTACTCGTTCGGCCAGACCAGGGCCGTCGACGGCGTCGATCTGACGGTCGCCGCCGGAGAGGTGTTCGGGCTGCTCGGCCCCAACGGGGCGGGCAAGACCACCGCCATCCGGTGCGTGACCACGTTGCTGCCCGTCCCGTCCGGGATGGTGCGGGTCTTCGGGCACGACGCGGCCACCGAGAAGATGGCGGTGCGCCGCCTGCTCGGCTACGTGCCCCAGCAACTGTCGGCGGACGCGAGCCTCACCGGCCGCGAGAACGTCTCCCTGTTCGCCCGCGTGTTCGACGTCCCACGGCGCGAGCGTGCGGACCGGGTCGGCCAGGCGCTGGAGGCGGTCGGGCTCGCCGAGGCCGCCGACCGGATGGCCGGCACCTACTCCGGCGGCATGGTACGCCGCCTCGAACTCGCCCAGGCCCTGGTCAGCGCGCCACGCCTGCTCATGCTGGACGAGCCGACGATCGGGCTGGACCCCATCGCCCGTACCAGTGTGTGGGAGCACATCATGACGGTGCGCGCCGCCACCGGGATGACCGTCCTGGTCACCACCCACTACATGGACGAGGCCGAGCAGTACTGCGACCGGGTCGCGCTGATGCACCAGGGGCGCGTACGGGCTCTCGGCACGCCGGAGCGGCTCATCGCCGACCTGCGCGACCGCCGCGCCGACGGCTCGACCCCCACGCTGGAGGACGTCTTCCGCGACGTCGCCGGCAGTGGGCTCGACGAAGGAGGAGGAGAGTTCCGCGATGTCCGCCGTACCCGCAACACCGCCTCCCGTGTCGGCTGACGGCACCGGGACGGGCGGCCTCGACCTGCTGCTCGTGCCGCCGCGCGCCCGTACGGGGTGGCGCGTGCTGCCCGCCCGGATCACCGCGATGTGCGTGGTGGAGCTGCAGAAGCTGCGCCACGATCGCACCGAGCTCTACACCCGCGCGATCCAGCCCGCCCTGTGGCTGCTGATCTTCGGTGAGACGTTCACCCGCATCAGGCTGATCCCGAGCGACGGCATCCCGTACCTGGACTACCTGGCCCCGGGGATCATCGCCCAGTCCACGATGTTCATCGCCATCTTCTACGGCATCCAGATCATCTGGGAACGCGACTCGGGGGTCTTGACCAAGCTCCTGGTCACGCCGACCCCGCGAGCCGCACTGGTCACCGGCAAGGCGTTCGCCGCCGGGGTGAAGGCGATGATCCAGGCGGTGGTCGTGATGGTCATCGCCGCGCTCCTGGGTGTGAGCATGACCTGGGACCCGGTGCGCCTGGTCGGCGTGATCGTGGCCGTGCTCCTCGGCTCGGCGTTCTTCTCCTGCCTGTCGGTGACGATCGCCGGGATCGTCCTGACCCGCGATCGGCTGATGGGCATCGGGCAGGCGATCACCATGCCGCTGTTCTTCGCGTCCAACGCCCTCTATCCGACCGCGGCCATGCCGGACTGGCTGCGGTACATCAGCGCGGTCAATCCGCTCAGCTACCAGGTCGACGCGCTGCGCGGGCTGCTGCTCGGCATCCCCGCGCACCTGCCGCTGGACTTCGCGGTGCTGTTCGCGGCCACGGCGATCGGCATCACGGCGGCGTCCGGGCTGCTGGGGCGGCTGGCGCGGTGACATCACCCTTGATACGCAGGTTGCCAGGCTGCCCGGTCGTAAAGGTTGGGGCCGAAGGCGTCGATCGCCTGAGTGTCAGGGCTGATGGTCACGACGGTCTGCGGATCGGCGATCGAGGTCTCGTAGGTCAGCACGTCGCGGGCGAACAGGGTGATGAGCCCCGGGTCGGGTTGCGGTGCGGGCGCGGTGGCCGGGGCAGCCGGCGGCGGTACGGCCAGCCCGGCGGGGTCCTGGCCGGTGGCGAGCACGGTGCCGATGATCGAGCCGGCCGAGGTGCTGGGGATCAGGTCGGCTGCGGCCAGGTTCACGCTGAGCCGAGTCGCCGAGCCATCCACAGCGCTACGGCAGGATCTTGAGCAGCCGCTCGGCCAGGAGTGCCGCTGAGGCGGGGTTCTGCCCGGTGAACAGGTTGCGATCGACCACCGTGTAGGGCTTCCACGCCTCACCTTTGGTGAAGTCGACGCCCAGCTCGATGAGTTCGTCCTCCAGCAGCCAGCGGGCCCTCGGGCCGAGCCCGACCGCGTTCTCCTCCTCGTTGGTGAACGCGGTGACCCGGTAGCCGGCGAACGGCGACACGCCGCGGATCCTGGTCGCCAGCATGGCGGCCGGGGCGTGGCAGACGATCGCGAGAGGCTTGCCGGAGGCGAGCGCCGCGGTCAGCAACCGGCCCGCATCCGCGTCGACGTAGAGATCCTCCATCGGGCCGTGGCCCCCCGGACAGTAGACGGCGTCGTAATCCTCCAGCCGGGCGTCCGAGAGCCGGATCGGCCGCCGCATCTCCTCCGCAGCGCGGATGACCGCCTCCAGATCGAGGGCGATCTGCTCGCTGCCGGCCATCTCGGGGCGCAGGCTCATCATGTCCACGGTCGGAACCACCCCGTTGGGGGTGGCGACCACGATCTGGTGACCGGCCTCGGTGAGCGCCTTGTACGGGGCCACGAACTCCTCGGCCCAGTAACCCGTCGCATGCCTGGTGCCGTCCTTGAGCGTCCAGTAGGCCGCTCCGGTCATCACGAAAAGTAGCTTCGCCATCGGGCAACCGCCCGTCTACCTCTGATGCGGTTTGGACAGGTCTTCTACCAGGCATTTTATGTCCTGGGTGACCGAGGCCACACGGCAGGCGGTGTGTCGTCCGCTGCGGCGCCCGGCCCGCGGATCATCATGGATCCGACCTTCCAGAGGTCGTCAGCTGCGCCGCTCATCGCATGGGGTCGATGATGGTGCGGAAGGTCACGGAGACCCGCCGTCCGCGTGGTACGCGGCCCGCGGCGGTGGGGTCGCTCTTTCGTGCGGCGATGCTGTGACGCCAGGTGTATCGGGCGGGTCCCGTCATCACGCACAGGCTGCCGGGGGCCAACTGGACCGCCACCCTGGTGCCGTTCTCAGGGTGTGTGAAGTCCATGACGCAGGCGGAGCCCAAGGAGATCGCGGCGACGACCGGGCCGAAGCAGGGCACGCAGTCGACGTGCGCGCTGATGCCCTGCCCCGGCTGGTATTCGTTGACGATCACCTGGTCCGCTTCCGTCTCCATGTGTCCTTCGCCGACCAGGCCGGTGGCGTGCTGCTCGGCCCAGGCCGGAATCGGCGGTGCCGGGGTCTGGGAGTCTCTCGCCACGCTTCGGCGGCCGTAGTCATAGCGGTGGCCGTAGTGCTGCACTCGCCGTCGCAGTTCGGCTGACCACGGGGCGGCGTCGATGGAGGAGAGCAGCCTCGCGCAGGCGTCAGAACTCAGCCAGCCGGGGATGTAGCGCAATCCCGGCACCGCTTCATGGTGAGGCGCCGACGGCAGCTGATCGAAGGAGGCGGACATGATCAAACGGTATCGGCACAAACTCTCAAGCGCGCTCGTCGTACGTCTATCGTTGATCTCGCCCCCGAACCCGAACCTCGGAGATGAGCGTTGACGGCTGCAGAACCTCGCCGGGTCGGCCCGTTCGAAGCCGTGGAGTGCCTGTTCGGGCTGTGGCTGCCGGAATGGCGGCTGGCGCTCCACGGAGGCGAGGCCCCCGAGGAGGAGTGGACCTCGGCGCCTTCCCCGGCCGAGGTGACGGAGTTCGGGGCGTTCCCGGAAACGTTCGACGGCCCCGATGGGCAGCGCCACCCGCTGGTCGTCGACCTGTTCGACATCGATGACCCGGACGAGACGTCCGACAGCCCGCAATGCGCGTCCTGGGGGATGCCCACCGAGGGTGCGGAACAGGCGTACGAGTTCGTCATCGGAGCGCTGGAATCCGGCGGCAGCCTGAGCAGGCGAGGCCGGGCGCTGGCCGGATACGCCGCCGGCTACCTCGCCGCGGATGCCACAGACCTGCTGCGGATCGCCGTCGCGGCCGAGCCGGGCGGCCCCGTACTCGACGACGAGCTGCACCTTCTGGCGCGCGATTGGAACACCACACGGCGGCTGTCCCTGACCTCCGCCCCGGCCGTCCCCGATGCCCCCGTTGAGGCCGAGTACCGGATCGCCTGCGTCACGGCACTTCTGGGCGATTTCCTGAGGATCAACAACACCGACGAGGTGACGTTCGAGGTGAGCTTCGGAGCCCACGAGGTCGATCTCGACGTCCCCGATCCCCACGACGCCTTCCGGGCAGGCTGGACCGGAGACGGGCACTGGCTGATCGCCGAGGAGGGCGACGACGACGTCCTCTGGCCGCTGGACCCGGCCTCCTTGAGGGCCGCGCTGATCGACTCGGAACGGAACATGGTCCAGGCGGCCCGGGCCGCGAGCGTGCTCTGGGAGTTCGACGACACGACCCCCGAGATCCCCGGCGACGAACTCGTCTCCTGGCTGGCCCGCGACCTCTACCGGACGCTCGTCACCGAGGTCACCGGCGCCTCCGGAACCCTGCTCGCCTTCGCCAAGAAGCTCCCCCTCGACGAGGTTCTGAGCGGCGAAGGGGATTCCTGCCTCCTCCTGGTCGGCCCGGAACGCACTGCCCTCATCTACGTCAGCGGCTGACGTCAGTCCGCCGGGTGAGCGAGGATCAGCACCAGCGCGTCGAGCAGCCGCTGCCAGTCGGCCTCGCCGAGATCGCGCCGTAGCGTGCCGCCGACGGCGGTCATGGTGGCCAACAGGGTCGTCCGGACCGCCTGCTCCTCCTCGTTCAGCGCGGCGGCCAGGGCGGCGCACTCCCGCCCGAACCTGCCGCCTTTGGCGAACTCCAGCAGCGACGGCGGCGTC
This sequence comes from Nonomuraea sp. NPDC005650, assembly GCF_040605375.1. Taxonomy (NCBI): domain Bacteria; kingdom Bacillati; phylum Actinomycetota; class Actinomycetes; order Streptosporangiales; family Streptosporangiaceae; genus Nonomuraea; species Nonomuraea sp. NPDC005650. Next base: position 83,793 of record NZ_JBEXCR010000037.1, on the reverse strand, counting down.
GGGGCCTCCCTGCCGACGGCGTTCGGGTCGGCGAGGGTGAGGGTCAGCCGGGTCCCGAGCGCGCCGGCGAGCCGGTCGAGCGCGTCGACGGTGGGGTTGCCCCGGCCGTTCTCCAGGTTGGCCACATAGGGCACCGACAGCCCGGCCTCGGTGGCGACCGAGGCGACAGTACGGCCGAGCGCGGCCCGGCGGGCCCGCAGCCGCTGCCCGAGTTCGACGTGATCCATGGAGTCTATCTTGACAGAATAATTTGATCCATGCTCCTATCTTGTGAGAATAATTCGAGGGGGACATGTCGTGATGGAAGCACTGCGGGTGCGCGACTTCCGGCTGCTGTGGACGGCGCGGGCGGTCGCCACCTTCGGCACGGGCCTGCTGATCGTCCTGGCTGATCTACGTGGCCGTGCTCGGGCAGGGCACGGCCGGGGTGCTGTTCAGGCCCGCGGCGCAGGCTCACACGCGCGCCGCCGTCGGCAGCGGCCCAGCCCTGACCAGCGCGAACACCCTCAACGCGAGCACCGCCGGCGTGGTCACGCTGGCCGCGCCGCCGGTGGGCGGGCTGGTGTTCGGGCTGTTCGGCATCGAGGCGGTCGCGGGCGCCGCCGTGGGGGCGAGCCTGGTGTCGGCGGCCTGCATCGTACGCATGTCGGTCCGCGTCCGCGAACGGGGCCGGCCGCAGCACGTGCTGGCCGACCTGCGTGACGGGCTGGACCACCTGCGGCGGACGGCGGTCGCGCGCGGGCTGCTGGTCACCAACGGCGTCTACCTGCTGGCGAACGCGGCGCTGACCGCCCTGCTCGTGCCCTTCGGCGTGACCCGGCTCGGCGGGAGCCTCCAGGTCGGCTACCTGCTGTCCGCGCTGGGCCTGGGGTTTCTCGTCGGGGCTCCGCTCAGCAAGCGGTGGGCGGACCGGTTCGGCGTCAGGACGGCGGTGGCCGGCGGGCAGGTGCTGGTCGCGGCGGCGTTCGCGCTCATGTTCAACGCGTCGTCGCTGCCGGTCGCGGCCGTGCTGCTGGGGGTGCCGGGCGTGAGCGTGGTGGTCGCCGTACAGACGTGGTTACAGCGCGACACACCCGAGGACCTGCTCGGACGGGTGAGCGCGGCCTTCCTGACCGTCGAGGCCGCCGTGACGCTGGCGGGGGCGCTGGCCGGGCCGGCGCTGAGCGAGATCGCCGGCCTGCCGGTGGCGCTCAACACCGCCTGCGCGGTGACGCTGCTGTCGGCGCTGATCACGTTCTGGCTGGTCCCGCGCGAGGCGGCCGTCGAGCTCACGTGACAGTGCGGTGCTGCTTCGTGGAACGGCGCGTCGAGCGCCGTCACCCCGCACGCCCCTCGACCCAGGGCCGCGAGACCGCATCGAGCAGGCTGTCGAGGAGCGGCACCCGGCGTTCGGTGTGGTCGTCGATCGCGATGAGAGCCACGGTCAGGTCCAGGTCGGGTACACGGGCGTGGATCGCACGCAGACCTGTCCAGCCGCCTCCGTGCCGATAGACGCGGTGCCCCGCGTGTGACCGGACGCCGATGCCCCAGGCGTAGTCGATCGGCGTACCGTCATCGAGGCGTCCGGGAGTCTGCATGAGCTCCGATACGCCGAGTTCGTCGGCGTTGAGCGCCTGGCCCCAGCGCAGCAGATCGCTGAGAGTCGTCCAAACCCCTCCGTCACCCAGGGACAGCGGGGCCGGACGAGGACGGACCAGCGGCGCCGCACCCGGGGGCGCGGGGTCGGGCCCGGGCCAGAAGCGGGTGTCCGCCATCTCCAGCGGACCGAAGAGGTGGCGCCGGGCGAAGTCGGGCAGCGGCAGGTCCGCGGCCCGCTCCACCGCCGCGGCCAGGCACACGTATCCGGCGTTGGAATAGACGTGCTCGGTGCCCGGCCGGCGATCCAGGGCCGGGAACCGGGTGAGCGCTCGGAGGATGCCTGGCGTGGTCCGGTCGGTTTCGCCGTCGATGAGGGCATCGACCTCGGCGTCGGCGGGAAGGGCCGCCGTGTGATGGACAAGGTGCCGGAGCCGGACGGCGCCGGCCCACGACGGCAACTGGGGCAACCAGCGTGACAGGGGCGATTCCATGTCCAGCGCGCCATTGCGGACGAGCAGCGCCGCGCAGGCCGCGGTCATCTGCTTCGACAGTGACGCGGCGTAGGCAATCGTCGTGGCGGTCAGCCCTTGGGCCAGGAGGACGGGTGGCGTGCCGCGTCGCCGCATCCCGACCACGATCGGCTCGTCACCGCGGTAGCCGGCTCCGGAGAGGAGAGCTGTCATTCGGGACACGAAATGATCATCCCAGTGCTTCGGCGCCTTCGCCGGGTCACTCTGCCGGCCGACGTGATCAGATGGGCGCGGGACCGTGGTCGCGGAGCCTTGCCCGCAGCTCATCGGCGGATTGGTGCCCCAGTTCGTCCAGGATGGTGAGGGAGAGGTGCCACGAGTGCACCGCCTCGGTGGGCCGGCCGGCGGCGTGGAGCGAGTCACCGAGCCGGAGCAGGATCTCGGCCTCGTCGTAGCGGTGACCGAGATCGCGGCACGAGGTGAGCGCGCGCCGGTAGTGCGCGATCGCGTCCTCAACATCGCCCCGGTGGTGATGGATGTTGCCCAGCGTGTCCAAGGTGTGGCCTTGGCCGGATTTGTCGCCCAGTTCGGTGGCGATGGCCAGCGCCTTCTCTCCGGACTCGAGTGCTCGCCCGTAATCGCCGAGCGCGCACCGGCACCAGCTGATCAGGTTCAGGACGTAGGCTTCGGTGGCGGCCAGGCGGGCTGAGCGAACAACGTCGAGGGCCGCCCGCGCGTGCCGCAACGCCTCCTCCATGCGTCCGGCCTGGGCGCAGGCCAGGGCGATGTCGAAGAGGGCGAACCCTTCCTCGGTCAGATCGCCCGCCTCGCGCGCGAACGCGGCGGCCTGGCGGAAGTGGGAGTACGCCTGCTCGAGATCGCCGCGTTCGGCGGCCACCGGGACGAGCCATCGGTGCGCGGCCGCCTGCGCCCGCCGATCGCCCGTACGGCCGGCCGCTTCCAGCGCGACATGCAGGCAATCGAGGTGTTCCTGCCGGTGCCCCTGCCGGAGCAGCCAGAACTGGAAGGTCGACACCAGCCGGACGACCTGGGCGTACAGGCCGTCGCTCATGGCCTGGCGGAGGACGGCCGTCAGGACCGCGTGCTCGGCCTGGAACCAGGCCAGCGCCTGCCGGTGTTCGGCCAGGCGCTCGGCTCGCACGCCGGGCGGGGCCGGGTCGAGGGGCTCCAGCCACTCGGCCGGTACGTACAGCCGTAACGCCGCCTCGTACGTGGTGTGCAGGTAGTGTTCGACCACTCGGCGCGCCGCGGCACGTCGCTGCGCCGACTGCTCCGTCTCGTCGACGAGCTCGCGTGCGAAGGCCCGGAGCAGGTCGTGGCAGGCGTACCGGCCGTGCGTGACCTCCGTGACCAGGTGCGCGTCGAGCAGAGCGTCCAGGAGCTGCCTGACCCGCGCCGGGTCGACGCCGGCCAGGCTGGCGGCCGCCGCCGCGGTGAGGTCCGGTCCAGGATGTACGGCGAGCAGCCGGAACAGGCGGGCCACGTCCTCGGGCAGTACGTCGTAGGAGCGGGCCAACACCACCCGCAGGCTGGTGGCCGAGTCCGCGGTGGCCAGCCCGCCCAGATCACCGCCGGCCCGGCGCAGGTCCGCGGCCAGGGCGCTCAGCGGAACGGCCGGGCTCGTGACCGCCCGTCCCGCCGCGATCGCCAGGGCCAGGGGGAGCCGCGCACACGCGGTGATGATCTCGTCGGTGGCCTCCGGGTCGGCTTCGACCCGCTGCCGGCCGAGGCGGCGGGCGAGCAGTTCGCGGGACTCCGCCTGCGGGAGCACGTCCAGCGTGATCAGCCCGGCTCCCTCTTCGGCGATCAGGCCGCTCAACTGGCGGCGGCTGGTGACGATGACGGTGCAGTGGGGGCCGCCGGGAAGCAGCCAGCGCACCTGCTCGACGTCACGGGCGTTGTCGAGCACGACAAGGACGCGCTTGTCCGCCAGCGTCGTCCGGTACAGCGCGGCCCTGACCGGCAGATCCTCGGGGATCCGCTGCGGTGGCACGCCCATGGCCTCGAGAAAAGCCGTCAGCGCGTCGCGCGGCTCGACTGCGTCGCGGGCCGGCCCGAAACCCTGCAGGTTCAGATAGAGCTCGCCGTCCTCGAATCGACCGCGTGCCCGGTGGGCCCAGTGCAGCGCCAGGGATGTCTTGCCGACGCCGGCCGTACCGGAGACGATGCAGATCCTCGTCCCTTCCGCGCCCGGGTCGAGCTGACGGTCCAGCTCCGCCAACGAATCCGCACGCCCCGCGAACCCGGACACGCCGACCGGCAACTGCTGCGGCGTAGCAGTCGGCTCGGATGCCGCCGGCTCAGGCTCCCGGCCCGTGGAACCCTCCGTCGGCGGCCCGAGCTCTGCCCGGGCCGCGGCGGCGAGCGCTTCCTGTTCCCGCGGGTCCAGCTCAAGGGCCTCGGCCAGCATCCGGAGGGACGCGCTCCGTGGCCGCTCGACGGCATCGCCTTCGAGCCGGCGAATGGTGCGGACGTTGATGCCTGCCCGATCGGCGAGCTGGTCCTGGGTCAGCAACGCCCGGTTCCGCCAGGCCCGAAGCAGCGTTCCCAGGCTCCGGCCCTCCTCACCGGCGTCTCCTGTCCCAGCAGACATGACACTTCCCCGATCTAGGTGCCGACGATGGGCACTTGCCATGACATCACAATGTTCCGCCATGCCGACGGCTGAGATGGCTTCATCGCAGGGGGTTTTCGGTGGTCGCCTTGATGTGGGCATTGCGATGGAGGATGAGCTTGGTCATGTAGCGCTTGAGGACGAGGACCTCGGCGACGGTGCCCAGCGGGGCGGCGGGGGCGGTGAAGTCGACGACGTCTTTCATGAGGGTGGCTTCGCTGTCGTTGTGGCGGGTGGCTTCGAAGGTGTGTGCGTGGTGCCAGCGCCGGAACGGGCCTGTCACTTGTTCGTCGACGAAGTATGTCGGGCGGATGTAGGCGCTGATGGTCGAGGTCAGGTGCCAGGTGATGCCGAAGTGCCGGGCGCGCCAGGTGACCTGGTCGCCCAGAGCGAGTTGCCCGGAGGTGGTGCCTGCGACTGCTTGCTCGTTGGAGTGGCGCATGGAGGAGGTGTGGACGTCCACCGACAACGAGGCGTCGAAGACGACCGGCGGAGGTGCGAGGACGAGGGTGGTCACCTCGAAACGGGACATCGCCGAATGCTATCGAGTGTCCTGGAAGAGGCATGATGTCCGTGCAGGCGCTCCTCGTCGGATTCCTGCCGTGCCCGTTCCCGCGGCCCGCAAAACGCTAGCCTCGGGTCCCATGATCGTATGGCTCAACGGTACCCATGGCGCAGGAAAGACGACGACCAGTCGGCTCGTGCAGCGACTGATCCCGGATTCACGGGTGTTCGACGCCGAGAAGGTCGGCGAGACGCTCATGGACATCACGCCAGGGCTGCCCGCGACGGACAACTTCCAGCACTGGCCGCCGTGGCGGTCACTCGTCGTCGAGACCGCCCGCCGCGTACTCGACTACACCGGCGGCACGCTGGTGATGCCCATGACGGTCCTGGTCGAGCAGTACTGGCGCGAGATCAGCACGGGCCTCGCCCACCATTCCATTCCGGTACGGCACTTCGTCCTCCACGCTGACCAGGACACCCTGCGCGGGCGCATCGAGGGGGACACCGTTCTTGGGCCCTCCTCATTCCGCCTCGAATACCTCGAGCCCTACGCCGAGGCGGCCCGCACGTGGCTGCACGGCGAGGCCGAGGTCGTCGACACCACGCACCTCACGCCCGCCCAGACCGCCCAGCGGATCGCAGAGGCCGTCAAGAGTTGAGGCCCGCACGGAGAGTCGCCTGCGCGCGCCGCTGCACGAGCAGCTCGTGCGCGTGACGCGCTAACCGGACTGCCGCGCGCGTTCGACGAGCTCGGCGTACTCCTTCCCGGACGTGGCGAACTCCAGGGTGCCGCGCTTCGGGTCGGTGGCCACGAAATAGAGCCAGGATCCCGCGGCCGGGTGGAGGGCGGCCTTGAGCGCGGCCTCACCGGGGTTGGAGATGGGCCCCGGAGGCAGCCCGCGATGGCGGTAGGTGTTGTACGGCGAACGCAGCTTGGTGTCCTCGACCGTGACGTTGCCGCGGTACTCGCCGAGGCCGTAGAGGACGGTGCTGTCGAGGTGCAGCAGCATGCCGCGGGCCAGGCGGTTGTGGATGACGCGGGCCACCTTCGGCATGTCGGCCTCGGTGGGCGACTCGGCCTGGACGAGGCTGGCGATGATGACGACGTCCAAGGGGGCGCGCCGGGAGGCCAGACCGAGCTCGTCCGCCGTCTCGCGGAACCGGGCCACCATCGCGGTCAGGATCTCGGCGGGGGTGGCGGAGTCGGCGAACCTGTACGTCCCGGGGTGGGCGAAGCCCTCCAACCTGCCCTTGGCGTACGGAGGCAGGCCCAGCGCCCGGCCGTCCTCGGCGGCCCGCGCGAACGACTCCGCGGGCTCGCCGGTCACGCGGGAGAGGTTGTCGAACAGGAGGGAGACCCGCCATCCCTCATTGATGGTCACCTTGCGCGTCCGCTCCGGCTCGGGACGCGCGGCCACGGGTGCCTGCGGCCGGCCCGCCTCGGGCGAGAGGGTCCTGACGGCGATCGTGCCGCCCACGGCCAGGGCGACGACGGTGACCGCGGCCGCCAGGGCGGCGCCCCTCCGGTGGGCAGGGCGGTGCGGCGGGAGGAAGCGGGCCGGGGGCGGCGGCACCTGCTCGTCCGCCATGTCGGCGAGGGTCTCACGCAGCAGGTTCTCGACGTTCAACGGAGCTCCCTCACAGTGCTCAGTTCGGGGGCGGACTTCTTCAGCCGCTCCAGCGATCGGTAGATCTGGCTGCGGACCGAGCCCACCCGCACGCCCAGCAGGCGTGCGATCTCGGTCTCCGACTTGTCCTCGAAGTAGCGCAGGACGAGCATGGTCCGCTGCCGGGGCGTCAGCCGGGACAGCGCCGCCCGCATCGTCACTCGCAGGTCCGCCGCCTCGGCATGCCCGTCGCCGGCCCGGTCGAGCCGCTCGTCCGTGCTCACCTCCACGACCCGCGACCGGCGGCGCCACCAGCTCACCTGCTCGTGGTACATGGTGCGGCGGACGTATCCCTCGATGGCCTCGGGGTCGCGCAGACCGCGCCACCGCGCGGCCGTCTTCGCCAGGGCCGACTGGACGAGGTCCTCGGCGGCGTGCCGGTCGCCGGTCAGCAGGTACGCCGTGCGGAACAGCGCGCCCGACCTGTCGATGACGAACTGCCGCAGAGCCGCCTCAAAGCCTGGATCCACCCGTCCTCCTCTTGATGTCACCCACCAAGGACGAGCGGGTGCCACGGAACTATGCCGGATGCCGCAAAATGTCAGCCGCCGGCGTGTCCGGGTCGGCCGACCCGAGTGAACCTCGCCTCCACGCCCAGCGGTCAGGGTGGTCGATGGTTGGATGTTCACCGGGTACGGATCGGCGGATGGGGTGGGCATCGTGACGGATGCGAACGCGTGGGCGGCACTGGCCCGCGAGTGGCTGGCCCTGGCGTCGCCGAAGGCGGCCCGGGCCATGGTGGAGCGCGGGCAGGAGGCCGGCAGGCGGCGCCGCGAGTGGCGGCCGGACGCGGGCTGGCGGGGGGAACGCGCCGACGAGGAAGCGGCGCGGGACCTGGAGCAGGTCCGTTGGGCGACCGAGCCCGAGACGGCGAGCGGGCCGGCTGAGGAGGAGATCGAGGCGGCCAAGGAAGCGCTCGCACGGGAGACGGCGCTGGCCCGCGCACGGGAGCGGGCTCGGCGGGATCGGGCGGACCGGAAGCCGGTGTGACGTCCGGGCGGCGCGTCCTACCTCATTCCGCGGACCGGCGGGCCTGCCTCACCTCGCGGTCGAGCGCCCAGGCGTCCGCCACCGGGCCCAGGTGCCCGAGCTTCTCGGGGTTGATCACCATGTGGATCGTCTGGACCTGCCCGTCGAGTACGTCGAGCGCCAGGGTGTGGAGCACCTTGCCGTCCCGGTCGCGGAAGATCGCGCCCGGCTGGCCGTTGAGCTCGTGCGGCTCGAACGTGATCTCGACCTGGGCCATCCGGGGGATGACGGAGGCGAGCAGCCGGGCCACGTTCTCGGCGCCGGCGATGGCTCTGGCCAGCTGCGGGGCCTTGCCGCCGCCGTCGCCGACCATCGACACCTCGGCGGCGAGCAGCTTCTGCAGGCCGGCGACGTCGCCTTCGCGGAGGGCGTCGAAGAACCGCGACGCCAGCTCCTCCCGCTCTTTGCGGTTCGCCGCGAAGCGGGGCCGGCCCGCGGCCATGTGGCGCCGCGCCCGCACCGCGAGCTGCCGGCACGCCGCCTCCGAGCGCCCCACCGCGGACGCGACCTCGGGAAAGCCGAAGTCGAACACCTCCCGCAGCACGAAAACCGCCCGTTCGAGCGGGCTGAGCCGTTCCAGCAGCAACAGGGCCGCGATCGACACCGAGTCGGCCAACTCCGCCGAGCGTGCCGGATCCTCATAGGGGTCGGCGAGCAGCGGCTCGGGGAACCACGGCCCGACGTACCTCTCCCGGCGAACCCGGGCCGAGCCCAGCACGTCGATCGAGATCCTGGTGACCGTCGCGGAGAGGAAGGCCTTGGTCGAGGTGGGCTGGGTGGGGGAGGCCTCGAAGCGCAGCCAGCTCTCCTGGACGGCGTCCTCGGCCTCGGTCACGCTGCCCAGGATCCGATAAGCGATCGAGAACAGCAGCGGTCGCAGTTCCTCGAAATCCGTCTCTCGCGTCATCCCAGCCCCGTCCTTGAAGCCCTGCCGCCGGAAGGCTAGCGCAGCTCCCCGCCGGGCTCGCGTTCGGCTCCGGCCTGGCGACGGCTCCTGAGCCTGGTTCCGTTTCGTGCTCTACGCCGGCGCTTTGGCCGACGAGTCCGCCGGGGTCTGCTCCCGGGTGAGGGGGCGGCGGCGGGTGGGCAGCCCGAGTGTCGGGTTGGCGACGCCCCAGGCGGCGCCCTTGCAGATCAGTTCCTTGTAGACGGCGGCGAGCCGGCCGGTCAGGATCGCCTGCACGGCGCGGTCGTCGGCGGTGACGTACTGGATCAGCCCCTCCTTGCGGCCCAGTGAGATGCACTGGTTGAAGTAGCGGATCGGCATGTTCGGGAGCTTGCCGCCGGTCAGGCGCGCCGCGATCGCGTCGGCGGCCTGCCAGGCGGCCGGGGTTCCCGAGGCGCACGACATCCGCAGCGGCTTGTTCCCGGGGCCCATCGCCATGGCCGCGTCGCCGATGGCGTACACGTCCGGGTGTGAGACCGAGCGCATGGTCCCGTCGACCACGATCTGGCCGGCGGCGGTGACCTCCAGGGCGCTCGCCTGCGCGATCGGGTGGACGGCGAAGCCGGCGGTCCACACGGTGACCGCGGCCGGGATGGCGTTGCCGTCGGCGGTGGTGACGCGGTCGGCTTCGACGCCGGTGACGGTGGCGTGCTCGTATGCGGTGATGCCGAGCTTGCCGAAGACCTTCCGCAGGTGTTCGCGGCCCTTGGGGGAGAGCCAGTCGCCGAGGCCGCCGCCGGCGGCGAGGGCGACGTCGAGGTCCGGGCGGGCCTCGGCGATCTCGGTCGCGGCCTCCAGGCCGGTGAGGCCGCCGCCGACGACGACCACGCTCTGCCCGGCGTCGAGGCCGGCCAGGCGCTCGCGCAGCCGGAGCGCTCCGGGGCGGCCGGCGATCTCGTAGGCGTGCTGGGCGGTCCCGGGGACGCCTTGGGCGTTCCAGCCGCTGCCGAGGGCGTAGACGAGGGTGTCGTAGGGGAGTTCTTCTGCGCCGGGCTCGGGCGCGGTCAAGCTGGTGCCGGGCTCGGGCGCGGTCAAGCCCGTGCTGGGCTCGGGCGTGGTCGGGGCGCTGTCGTTCGTGATGGTGACGGTCTTGTGGTCGACGTCGACGCCGACGACCTTCGCGAGCCTCAGCTCCACGCCGGTGCCCGCGAGCATCTCGCTGAACGGCCGCGGCTTGAGGTCCTGGCCGGTCGCCAGCTGGTGCATGCGGACGCGTTCCACGAAGTCGGGCTCGGCGTTGACGAGGGTGATGGCGACGTCCTCGCGGCGTAGCCGCTTGGCGAGGCGGCCGGCGGCGATGGCGCCGGTGTAGCCGGCTCCCAGGACGATGATGCGGTGCCGCATTTCCTTGCTCCTGTCTGGCGCGGGTTTGCCCCTTGAACCGGGCGGCCCGGCGTTTCCTGACAGGAATGTGGTGTGAAACACCTCACACAACGGCTAGAAGGCGTTGAACAGCGGCTCCCCGTGGTCGGCGGCCGCCCACCGCGCGGTCGCGCGTTCGAGCTTGTCGGGGTTGATCTGGTTGCGGAACGCGGCGATGCCCTCGGCGGTGACCTCCAGGCACATGACGCCGACGACCCGGCCGTCCAGGACGGCCACGACGGCGGGGTCGCCGTTGGCGGTCCAGGCGTGGACCTCGGGCTTGCCGCCGACCAGGGCCTGCTTGGCCTGGCCGGGTTTGAACAGGCCCCACAGGAACGTCGCGACCGCGACGGCGCCCTCGAACGGCTTGACGCGGGCCGGGATCTTCCCTCCGCCGTCGCCGACGGAGATGGCGTCCTTGGTGAGCAGGCGTACGAGCTCGTCGGTCTGGCCGCTGGTGGCGGCCGCGAGGAACTCCTCGACGATGCGCCGGGCGGCGGCCTCGTCGATCTCGGTGCGGGCTTTGCCGTCGGCGACGTGCTTCTTGGCGCGGTGGAAGATCTGCTGGCTGGCGGCCTCGGTGATGTCGAGGATTTCGGCGATCTCCCGGTGCGGGTAGTCGAAGGCCTCCCGCAGCACGTACACGGCCCGCTCGTTGGGGGACAGGCGCTCCATGAGGGTGAGGACCGCGTACGAGACCGATTCGCGCTGCTCGGCGGTGTCGGCCGGGCCGAGCATCGGGTCACCGGCGAGCAGCGGCTCGGGCAGCCATCGGCCCACGTAGGTCTCGCGGCGCGCCCGCGCGGAGGTGAGCTGGTTGAGACACAGGTTGGTGAGGACCTTCGTCAGCGCGACGGGGTCAGGAGGCTTCGGTCCGCTTCTCCAACCGGCTGCCGCGCGGCAGGGTGACGGCCATGATGTTGCTGGGGATGTCCAGCTCGATGCGATGCCATCGCCCGCGCGGGACGATGGCGGCGGTGCCGGCCACCAGCCGGATCTCCTCCTCCTGCTGTCCGGGCCGCTCCGGACGCAGGTAGAGGCGTATCTTCCCGATGAGGCAGGACACGATCTCCTCGGCCTCGGGGTGGACCTCCCAGTGGCCGGCGTGGACGTCGGCGTCGGTCTTCGCGTGGAAGGCCGTCAGCTGCCAGCCGTCCTGGTCGGCGTCCGTGGTCCTGTTGCCGGTGTGGATCCTGCCGCCCTGGTGGAGGCGGATGGAGGAGGCGAAGAGATCGATCGGGGTGAGGGTCATGCCGAGACCACCTTCCTGTGGCCGCACAGCGCGTACTGGTAGAAGGCCGACAGCGCGTCGTCGATGGGGTGGGGCCGCGGCCGGCCCGAGGCGTCGGGTCTGGTCCATCTTTGGAGGTTCATCGCGAGGGACATCTGCCGCCTGCCGTCGGCGCTGGTCCAGCAGGCCGTTCCGGCTCCCCAGACCGTGCCCTCGTGGCCCCAGAAGGTGCCGCGGTCTGTGTCCTTGCGCTGCAGGCCGAGGCCGTAGTCGATCCGCTCCCCTGCATGCGAGCGGACCGGCAGGGTGCGCCGCATCTGCGCCAGCGACGACGGCTGGACGATCTCGCCGGCGAGCAGGCGGCGGTAGAAGCGGTTGAGATCCTCCACGGTCGACACCAGGGAGGCGGTCCCCCTGACCCAGGACATGTCATAGACGCTGTAGTCGCGCGGCGGGTCGACCAGGCCGTGGAACGCCTCGTACATCCGCGGGTGCGGCTCCTCGATGCGCGGCCCGTCCGGGAACGCGGTGTTGCGGAGCCCGGCGCGCTCGATGACGTTCCGGGTGATGTACTGCTCTGCCGTGGTGCCGGTCACGTGCTCCAGGAGCTGGACGAGGATCAGGTAATTGGTGTTGGAGTACACGCCCGTGGGGCCTCCGGGCTCGCCGACGGCGCCGGCCGCGAGCCCCATCCCGATCAGCTCGGCCGGACGGAACCGCCTGAACCGGTTGCCGTCCAGGCTCTCGGGCGACATCTCCGGCAGGGAAGGGAACTTCCGGAGGGACGGGAACGCGGCCAAAAGGTACTCGGCGATGCCGCTGGTGTGGTTGAGCAGCATCCGCACCGTGATCTGCTCGCCGCGTTCGCCCGGCACCAGGTGCGGAAGCTGCCGGCCGATCGGGGCGTCGAGCGCGATCCGGTCGTTCTCGACCTGCTGCATGATCGCGGCGGCGGTGAAGGTCTTGGTGGTGCTGCCGACGCGATGTCGCAGGTCGGGCCGCATGGGGCGGCTGGTCTCGAGATCGGCGACCCCGGAGGCGCCGCGCCATACCCGGCCCTCGTCGCGTACCTCGGCGAACACACCCGGCACCCCGGCACGGTGGACCCCGTCCAGGGCGGACTGCAGCTCCGCAGGATCGAAGCCGGTCGACGGGCTCGGTTCGGTGTGGTGCCGCTGCGACATCTCGGTAGCGGCCGGGTCGTGTCCGGCTGGGGTTCTCATGACCGTAATCGTCGTCCAGCCGCTGCTCAGGGGCGTCCCTCAAGGGAAGTCATCTGCCGCTACCGCACCGGGATCAACGACCGGCCGGACTACGACACCGGGAGTAGTTCCCACGTTGATCATGAATTGGTCCCTTACGGCGTGGCGGTTGACGGTCGTACACGGCCGGGCAGGAAGACGGCCATGGCCAGGCCGGTCGCGGTGAGGATGAACATCCACGTCAGGGCTGAGGCGAAGCCGCCGCTCTGGAGGATGACGGCCATCAGCGCGGTGCCGGTGGCGGCGCCGACGCGTTGCACGATGGTGCTGGCGCTGGTGGCGTGCGGGATGGCGGCCGGGTGCAGGGTGCGGTAGACGGCGACGCTGACGGGCAGGCCGGCGACGCCGAACCCGATCCCGCGCACCAGTAGCGCCGCGCCCAGCAGGAACGGGTCGGTGTCGGCGGTGGCGAAGGCGAACGGGAGGGTGCCCGCGGTGGCCGCGGCCATCGCGGCGGCCGCCGGGGTCGGCATCGGCAGCCTCTACCGCCGCTACCGCACGAAGGAGGAGCTCTTCCAGCGGTTGGCCGAGCTGTCCCTCGACAGCTGGAACCAGGCCGCGGAACGAGGTCTCGCCGAGGACGATCCATGGGAAGGGCTGGCCGGGTTCATCGTCACCTGCGCCGAGTTCGGCCAAGGATCGCTCGCCCCGATCGCCGGCACCATCGAGGTCACCGAAGAGATGCAGGCCAAATCCAACCGCTCCGACGCGTTGCTGGCCGCGCTCGTCGAGCGTGCCCACCAGGCCGGTGTGCTCAGGCCGGACGTCACCGCCGTCGACATCTCGCTGCTGATCGAGCAGTACGGCAGATCACCCGCCCTGGACCAGTTGCGCAAGCAGGGGCGCGACGACCTCGTCCAAGCCGCCGCCGACGCGCACAAGCGCGTTCTCGCCATCGCCGTGGACGGCCTGCGCACCTGCCACCCGAACCCGCTGCCCGGCGACCCGCCCACCGACCGGCTCTTCACCGACCGCTGGGCCCACGAGGCCCGCTGACCAGGTCCTCACCGGTGGTGGCGGCCGAGCAGATGAGCAGGACGTCGGGCGAAGTGGGCGAGGGCTTCGGCGGGGTCCGGGCTCACGAGGCGTTCCAGACCGGCCGTCGTGATCTCCGCCCACCTGCCGGCCCGTGCCCACATCTGTTCCTCGAAGGCGCGGACGGCCTCGTCCAGATCTCCAGGGTCGGCAGAGATGGTCTCGGCGAGTTCGGCGCCCTCCAGCATCGCGAGGTTCGCGCCCACCCCCAATGGGGGCATCAGGTGGGCGGCGTCGCCCAGGAGCGTCACCCCGGGGACGTGGGTCCAGGTGTGGGACACGGGCAGGACGTAGAGGGGCGGTGGACGAAAGCGGCGCCGTGGTGGAGGAGGTCGACTACGGCGTAATCATGAAGACCGGCCTGAGCCGCCGACTCGCCCCGTGCCGCTCGACCGGGAGCCACCGTCCACGGCGCCGACATCACGCCACCGAACGCCTGAAGGAGGGCTCAGCGGCCGCCCGTGAACGGGGGCTCGCCCTCCTTGAGGGCGCGGAAGCGCAGGGCCGACCACACCTCGTCCACCGCCACCTGCCCGTTGGGCCGCAGCCCGTACTCGCCCACGATGGGCCAGAGCGTGTCGCGGTTGATGTCGGCCTTGTTCCCCTTGGGATAGGCGATCCACAGCACCGGCGGTTCGGTCACCTGGTCGCGATGGCGGTCCAGGAGCCGCCGCACCGAAGCGGCGTCGGCGGCGAAGACGAGCGCCACGTCCGCCTCCTTGAGGTCCGCGACGTGTGCGGCGCCCTCGGGCAGCGGCCCGAGGAGCGGCAGGTGGGCGGCGTCGGAGATCCACACCCGGGACTCCGGTTTGATGAGCAGCTTGGCCGCGGCGGTCTTCGTCATGACGGGTTCGACTCCTTGTCGGTGGAATGGGGTCAGGACTCCAGGAAGTGCAGCACAGCCAGTACGCGGCGGCTGTAGCCGGTCGTGTGCGACAGCCGCAGCTTGTCGAACAGCGAGTTCACGTGCTTCTCCACCGCGCTCTGCGACACGTGCAGCGCCTGGGCGATCGAGGCGTTGGTCAGCCCCTGCGCCATGCGTTCCAGCACCTCCCGCTCCCGCGCCGTCAGCCGGGCCAGCGGGTCCACCTGGCTGGTGCGGGCCAGCAGTTGCCGCACCACCTCGGGGTCGAACGCCGCTCCGCCCGCGCCGACGCGCTCCAGCGCGTCCAGGAAGTCGCCGACCTGCGCCACCCGGTCCTTGAGCAGGTAGCCGACGCCCTCGACGTCCGCGCTCATCAGCTCGGTGGCGTACCTTTTCTCCACGTACTGCGACAGCACCAGCACCCTCACCGCGGGCCAGCGCCGCCTGATCTCCAGCGCCGCCCGCAGGCCCTCGTCGGTGTGGGTCGGCGGCATGCGCACGTCCACTACCACGATGTCCGGCCGGTGCTCGGCCACCGCGGCGACCAGCGCGTCGCCGTCGCTGACGGCGGCCGGCACCTTGTGGCCCTCCTCCAGCAGCAGCCGCACCAGGCCCTCGCGCAGCAGCGTGGAGTCCTCGGCCAGGATCACCCGCACGGCAGCACCGCCGTGATCGTGGTCGGCCCGCCGGCCGGGCTGTGCACCTCGAAGCCGCCGTCCAGCGCCGCCACCCGCCTGGCCAGCCCCGACAGTCCGCCGCCCGTGGCCTGGGCGCCGCCCTCGCCGTCGTCTCGCACCCGTACGAGCACCGCGGCGTCCTCCTCGTGCACCTCGACCATGATGAGCGTGGCGCCGGAGTGCTTGGCGGCGTTGGTGACGGCCTCGCACACCACGAAGTACGCCGCCGTCTCCACCGCCATCGGCGGCCGACGCCGCAGGTCGCAGGTTACCTTGACCGGGACGCCGGACCGTTCGGCCACCCCCGCCAGCGCCTCACCCAGGCCCAGGGTGTCCAGGCCGCTGGGATAGACCCGCCAGGCCACCTCGCGCAGCTCGGCCAGCGCCTGCTGCGCCTCCTGGTGGGCCTGCTCCAGCAGTTCGGCCCGGCCCCGCTTGGCCCGCCCGACCAGCATCGACAGCGCCACCAGGCGCTGCTGCAGGCCGTCGTGCAGGTCGCGTTCGATCCGGCGGCGTTCGGAGTCCACGGCGGCCACGATGCCGGCGCGGCTCTCGGACAGCTCGGCGATCCTGCGTTCGAGGGCCCGGGTGGGGTCGGGGCCGAGCATGCGCAGCGCCAGCCGCCGTTCCAGCGCGTGCACGCCCACCACGCCCGACAGGTCCAGGAACAGCAGGACGATCCCGCCGACCGCCAGGTAGGCGACCAGCGGGAGCGAGGGCGCCATCCCGTCGAAGCGCTCGCCGCGCGCCCAGGCGGTGAGCAGGAGGACGCCGGTCCAGATCCCGTACACGAGCAAGGTGATCACCAGCCCGCCCAGCACCCCGACCGGGACGCGGGCGGCCAGGTAGGGCACGGGTCTGCCGTCCTGGAGGGCAGCGGGGTCCAGGCGCAGGCGGCGGGCCTCCAGGCGGGCCAGCCGGCGGGCCGCGGCGGCCACGTTCGGGTTGCCCAGCAGGGGGAGCGTCAGCACCAGGAAGATCAGCTCGGCCGGCGCGGTGACGGCGCCCAGCGCCACCGCGCCCAGCAGCCGCAGCCCCTCAGCGGCGACTCGCATGCCTGCCCTTGCGCCGCTCGGCCAGCCGCACCCCGACGAACACCACCAGCGCCAGCACCACCAGCGCGATCACCACGTTGGTGCCGACGCCCACGTACGCCTCCACCACCGACCAGTTGTCGCCCAGCAGGTAGCCGGCCATCACGAAGATGGTGTTCCAGATCAGGCTGCCGGTGGCCGTCAGCAGGGTGAACGGCACCATCGGCATCCGTTCGACACCCGCCGGCACGGAGATGAGGCTGCGGAAGATGGGGATCATCCGCCCGAAGAACACCGTCTTGCGGCCGTGCTTGAGGAACCACGCCTCGGTCTTCTCGATGTCGGACGTCTTGACCAGCGGCAGCTTGGCGGCGATGGCCAGCGTGCGCTCGCGGCCCAGCAGCGCCCCCACCCAGTACAGCGCCAGCGCCCCGATCACCGAGCCGAGCGTCGTCCACACCAGCACGTCCAGCAGGTCCATCTCGCCCCTGGCCGCGGTGAAGCCCGCCAGCGGCAGGATCACCTCGCTGGGCAGGGGAGGGAAGAGGTTCTCCAGCGCGATCGCGAGCCCGGCCCCGGGCGCGCCGAGCGCCTCCATCAGTCCAACCAGCCAATCAGTCATGGGCTCAAGGGTAGGGAAGATCAGATATGCCCGGAATGAGGCGGACTTCCGGCCGCGAGGTGCGGTAAACCTCACCCCTACGTACCGTACACTGTACGGCCGTGAGCTTCTCGACGGATCTGGCCCAGCACGCGGCAGTCTTCCAACCCGGCGACCCACCCAGGTCCGGCCAGGTGACCTTCCTCGACCCGGACGGGCCCTCGGTCGTGACGGTGGCCGAGGAGCACGACGGCGCGGTGCGCACGCGCGAGGTCGCGGCCACCCTCGTCCCGGTGGGGGAAGCGGTGGCGGCGCTGGCCAGGGCGCGCATGGACCCGCGGGCCCACCCGGCGACCCGCTTCTGGGGCGCGGCCGCGCTGGTGGCGCTCCAACTTGTCACCCGGGGCCGCATCCTGCCGGGCGTGTCGGCGGGCGAGCACGACTCGTGGCGCGCGGGCCCGCTGGACGCCGCCGACATCCAGCGGGTACGCGAGCTGGCCGCCGCCATGCCCGCCGCGGCCCGCGCCATCCCCCTCCAACCGGGCCCAATGCCGAAGCTGCCGGAGGCCGAGCCGCTCGTGCGCGCGTTCCTCGACGCGGTCGCCGACGCGATGCCGCGCTCGCCCGGCGCCGTACGGGCCACCGGCACCACCGCCTTCGCCGCCGCCGGACCCGTCAAGGTGGCGCACCTGCGCCCCTGGGCCGAGGAGGTCGCGGCCGGCCTCGACTCGGGCGTGCGGCTGTCGCTGCGCCTGGAGGCCGACGATCTGGCCGCCGCCGAGTTCCGCGCGGTCGTCCAGCTGCACAGCCTGGCCGACCCCTCGCTCATCGTCGACGCGGCCGACCTGTGGCAGGGCCGCGAGGAGGGCTTCGGCCCGCGCGCCAGGATCGAGGCCACGCTGGCCGTGCGCCGGGCCGCCCGCACCTGGCCACGCCTGGAACGGCTGCTCGACAGCCCCGTCCCCGACGAGCTCACCCTCACCGACGGCGACGTCGAGCAGCTGCTCGCCGGCGCCGCCGAACGCCTTGCCGCCGCCGGCGTCGAGGTGCACTGGCCCAAGGCCCTGGTACGCGGCCTGAGCGCGCGCGCCGTCGTCGGCGAGCGCGACGACAAGCCGTCCGACCTGCCGTCGTTCCTCGGCGGGCAGCACCTGGCCAGCTTCAACTGGCAGCTCGCGCTCGGCGGCGAGCGCCTGAGCGCGGCCGAGATGGACCGGCTGGCCGAGGCCCACCGCCCGGTGGTGCGCCTGCGCGACCAGTGGGTGCTCATCGACCCCGACCTGGCCCGCAAGGCCCGCCAGCGCGACCTCAAACCCCTGACCGGCATCGAGGCGCTGGGCGCCGCGCTGACCGGCTCGGTCGAGGTCGAGGGCGAGCAGGTCGCCGTGGAGCCCACCGCCTGGCTGCGCGAGCTGCGCGAACGCCTGGCCCAGCCCGCCGACGCCGCCTCTCCGGAAGGGCTGGCGGCCACCTTGCGCGACTACCAGCTGGCCGGGCTGCGCTGGCTGGCCCAGATGACCTCGCTCGGGCTGGGCGGCTGCCTGGCCGACGACATGGGCCTGGGCAAGACGATCACGCTGATCGCCCTGCACCTGCACCGGGCCGGTGCCGGTGAAGGGGCCGGGCCCACGCTCGTGGTCTGCCCGGCCTCGCTGCTGGGCAACTGGGAGCGGGAGATCGGCAGGTTCGCGCCGGGCGTGCCGGTGCGCCGCTTCCACGGGGCGCAGCGCACGCTGCCCGATGAGGGGTTCGCGCTGACCACGTACGGCACCATGCGCCTGGACGCGGCCCGCCTGGCCGCGCACCCGTGGGGGCTGGTGGTGGCCGACGAGGCCCAGCACGTCAAGAACCCCGTCTCCGGCACCGCCAAGGCCCTGCGCGAGATCCCGGCCGCGGCCCGCGTCGCGCTGACCGGCACCCCCGTGGAGAACAACCTGTCGGAGCTGTGGGCCATCCTCGACTGGACCACGCCGGGGCTGCTGGGCCCGCTGGGCAGGTTCAGGGCGCGGTGGGCCAAACCCGTCGAGTCGGGCGACAGCCAGGCGGCCGAGCGCCTGTCGCGGCTGGTGGGGCCGTTCCTGCTGCGGCGCCGTAAGAGCGATCCCGGCATCGCGCCCGAGCTGCCGCCCAAGACCGAGACCGACCGCCCGGTCGCGCTCACCACCGAGCAGGCCGGTCTGTACGAGGCCGTCGTACGCGAGAGCATGGCCCAGATCGCCGACGCCCGCGGCATGGCCAGGCGCGGCCTGATCGTCAAGCTGCTGACGGGGCTCAAGCAGATCTGCAACCACCCCGCCCAGTACCTGCGCGAGGCCGCGCCGCGCCTGCCCGGCCGCTCGGGCAAGCTGGAGCTGCTGGACGAGCTGATCGACACCATCGTGGCCGAGGACGGCGCGGTGCTGGTGTTCACCCAGTACGTCACCATGGCCCGCCTGCTGGAACGCCACCTGACCGCCAGGGGCGTGGCCAGCCAGCTCCTGCACGGCGGCACCCCGGTCGCCCGCCGCGAGGAGATGGTCGAGCGCTTCCAGGACGGCCGGGCGCCGGTGTTCCTGCTGTCGCTGAAAGCCGCCGGCACCGGCCTGAACCTCACCCGCGCCGACCACGTCATCCACTACGACCGCTGGTGGAACCCCGCCGTCGAGGACCAGGCCACCGACCGCGCCTACCGCATCGGCCAGACCCGGCCCGTCCAGGTCCACCGGCTGATCGCCGAAGGCACGATCGAGGACCGCATCGCCGAGATGCTCGGCGCCAAACGCGCGCTGGCCGAGGCCGTGCTGGCCTCCGGGGAAGCCGCCCTGACCGAGCTGACCGACGCCGAACTCGCCGCCCTCGTGGAGCTCAGATGACCGATGCCCGCGGCTTCGCCGCCTTCCCTCCCCAGCGCGCCGGCGCCCGTTTCGCCACCTCCTGGTGGGGGCGGGCCTGGGTCAAGGCCATGGAGGACACCTCACTGGACCAGGTGCTGCTGCGCAAGGGCCGCGCGTACGCCAAGACCGGCCAGGTCGGCCCCATCACCGTCAGCCCCGGCCGCATCGCCGCCGTGACCGAGAGCGAGTACGACACCGTCGTGCGCGTCGAGCAGCTCGGCGACGCCGCCTGGGAACGTTTCCTCGACCAGGTGGCCGCCAAGAGCGGGCACATCGCGGCCCTGCTCGACCGGGACATGCCGCACGACCTGGTGGAGGCCGCCGAGGACGCCGCCGTGCCGCTGCTGCCGGCCGTCGGCGACCTGGAGCCGGAGTGCTCGTGCCCGGATTGGGGGCATCCGTGCAAGCACGCGGCCGCCCTGTGCTACCAGGCGTCGTGGCTGCTGGACGCGGACCCGTTCGTGCTGCTGCTGATGCGCGGGCGCGGCGAGCGGGAGCTGCTGGAGGCCCTGCAAGGGCGCCAGGCCCCGGCCCCGCCGGGCGTGGCCGTGGGGATGCTGGCGGTGGAGGCGTTCGCGGCGGGCGTGCCCGCGCTGCCCGAGCCCCCGCCGCTCGACGTCGCCTTCGCCCCGCCCGTGCTGGACCCGGCGCCGGGTGTGGACGTGGCCGCCCTGGCGGTGCTGACGGCCTCGGCCGCCTGGCGGGCGCGTCAGCTGCTGCTGCACGGGCGGCTGCCGGAGCTGTCGGAATATCAGGACCGGGTGCGCCTGGCCGCCGAGCACGACCTGGACCTCGGGCTGGAGGCGGCAGTGCGGGCGTGGCGGTACGGCGGCGCGGACGGCCTGGAGGTGCTGGAGCACGCCTGGACGCCGCCCCGCCAGGACCTGGCCAGGGCGCAGGCCCTGCTGGCGGCCGGGTGGGAGGGCGAGCACCCGCCGGCGGTGGAGTCCTGGCGCAACCGCTGGACCCTCGGCCCCCTGCAGCTGCGTTACGGCCGCGACGGCCGCTGGTATCCCTTCACCCGGGTGGAGGGCGAGTGGTGGCCCGCCGGCCCGCCGGAACGCGACCCGGCGGCGCTGGTCAGCGCGTGAGCCGTCAGGCGCGGCGGCGATAGGCGGCGCTGTCACCCTGACAGGACGGCGGCCAGGTCGGCGGCCGGGCCTGGGGGAAGGGCGCCGTGCAGCAGCTCGACGCGGTGCACCAGCCGGGGCGCGGCCAGCGGCACCCCGCACGCGGCCGCCGCGTCCCCGGCCGCCGCATCCCCGGGCAGGGCCGCGCTGGGCAGGGTGGAGGCGGGCAGGAGGGTCAGGCCGTGGTCGGCGGCCACCAGGTTGAGCACGGTGTGCACGTTGTCCCCGTGGTAGTCCAGCCCGACGGGGAACCCATCGCCCACCAGGTCGCGCAGCCGGGCCAGCGGGCACAGCGGGGTCTGCAGCCAGCGCGCGTCCACCAGGTCGGCCAGTCCCAGCGCCGCCCGCCCGGCCAGGGGATGGCCGGCGGGCAGGGCCACGACCAGCTCCTCCTCGCTCACCCCGACGGTCGTCATCGGCCCGGCGTCCGGCAGGCGCAGCGGGTCGGACGGGGCGGCCAGGCCGTCGGCCAGGCCCAGCTCGGCCCGCCCTTCGGCGACCATCGCGACGACCTGGTCGCCTCCGCAGGTGTGCAGGCTCACCTCCAGGCGGGCGTTGCCGGCGCGCGCCCGCGCCAGCCGGGCGGCCACGACGGGGTTGACGGCCAGCGGGGTGGCGGCCAGCCGCAGCCGGTGCCCGGGCCGGGCTGCGGCGCGCAGCACGTCGGCTCGGGCCGCGCGCAGGCGCAGCAGCAGCGGCCCGGCGTGCTCCAGCAGCCGCCGGCCGGCCTCGGTGGGCTCGACCGGGCGGCGCAGCAGCAGGGGCAGGCCGAGGTCGGTCTCCAGGGCGGCGATCTGCTGGGAGACGGCCGACTGGGTGTAGCCGAGCTCGGCGGCGGCCGCGGAGAAGGAGCCGTGCCGGGCGACGGTCACGAACGTGGTCAGCAAGTGAGGGTCCATCAGTGATGCTTATAGCAGGTGCAGGAATCATCGTTGGCGCTTAACCCGGGGCGGCGGTCAGGATGAGGGGCATGAGAATCGCCCTTGTGGGGGATCGGTCCCCCAGTGTTCGTTCGCATGCCCGGATTCCGCTGGTCGTCGAGACGTTGCGGGAGCGGGACGGCATCGCGCTCGACCCGTACTGGATCTCCACCACCGACGTGTCCGGTCTGGAGGGTTTCGACGGCATCTGGGTCGTGCCCGGGAGCCCGTACCGGGACGAGGCGGGCGCGGTGGAGGCGGCGCGGGTCGCCCGGGAGCACGGGATCCCGTTCCTGGGCACGTGCGCGGGGTTCCAGCACATGCTGCTGGAGTTCGCGCGGCACGTGTGCGGGCTGGACGTGGCGCACGCCGAGAACGAGCCGGACGCGCGTGACTTCCTGCTGACGCCGATGGCGTGCTCGCTGGCCGGGCACGAGGGGCGGGTGCGGATCACGCCCGGCACGCTGATGGAGCAGATCATGGGCGTGCCCGCCACGATGGAGTCCTACATCTGCTCCTACGGCCTGAACGAGACCTACACCCGGGCGCTGACCGGGCACGGGCTGGTGTTCTCCGGGCACGCCGACGACGGGACGGTGCGGGTGGCCGAGCTGCCCGGTCACCCGTTCTTCCTGGCCACGTTGTTCCAGCCGGAGCTGTACGGGGACGGGCGGCGCCCGCACCCGGTGATCTCGGCCTTCGCCGCCGCGGTCGCCCGCCAGGCGGTGCGCACGGGCTGACCCGCCGTCTAGGTTCGGGGGTTCAGCAGGCCGGACAGGTTGCGCAACGAGTGGCGCAGGAGCGCGACGGCGACCGGGCGGGCGAACGGCCACAGGGCCCGGCCCAGCGGCCCGAACGGCAGTCGCAGGCGCTCGGCCCAGATGACGCGGCTGCCGCCGTCCTGGGCCCGGATCCGGATGGCGCCGTGGCCGCGGACGAGCCGGCCCGTGTGGGTGACCCGCACCAGGGACGGGGGCTGCCAGGTCGTGATCGTCATGGTGTCGAGGAATCCGAACGGCCGCACTCCGGTGTAGGCCTCGACGGTGTGTTCGCCGACCTGGCGGGCGTCGGTCATGAACATCCACTCCCGGTGCCGGCGCCAGTCGGTGATCAGCGCGAACACCTGCTCCGGCGGTGCCTGGAGGTGGACGGCGGCGCCCGCGTACACGTACGTCATCGGTCGTGGGCCCGCTCGACGGCGCGCCCGCGGGCGTGGCGGGCGGCGGGCTTTCAAGCGTGCCAGTCGCCGGCCCCGCCCGGCACCGGCGCCTGCGGGTCGTAGGGGGTGCGGGTGAAGATGAAGGTGTTGAGGTCGAGGTGGTCGGCGGCCACCCGCAGCGTCTCCCCGGCGTAGTAGCCGTCGAGTCCGAGCCACGTCCCGTCGGCCTGCGGCACGAACCGTGAGGCCCGCCCGCCGCCCGCGACCGGCTCCAGCCACAGGGCGCGCTCGGGCAGCAGCCGCAGCGTGTACGGCTTGGGCCCCCAATGCCACAGCCCGGTCAGCGCCAGCAGGGCGGGGTCGGCGGCGACCGGCTGCCATTCGTCCGGCAGGCGCGGCTCGTACTCCTCCAGGATGTCCAGCAGGTCGGTCAGCAGCGAGCCGGTCATCCCCGAGGTGGTGTTGGCCATGAACAGCACCCCCACCCCGTCGGCCGGGTCGGCCCACACCGTGGACACGAACCCCGGCATCGACCCCGAGTGCCCCGCCAGGCGCCGCCCGCCGGTGCGGGACAGCTGCAGGCCCAGCCCGAACCCGCCGGTCCAGGCGTCGCCGTCGTCCACCCCGACCGGCTCGCGCATCTCGGCCAGCGTGTCGCCGCACAGCACCCCGGCGGTGTCGCCGCCCAGGAAGGCCGCCCACCGGGCCAGGTCGTGCGGCGTGGACCACAGCTGCCCGGCCGGGCCCATCGCCTCGGCGTCGTGCTCCGGCTCGGCCAGCACCACGTCGGCGTAGGGGTGGACGGCGTATCCGGTGGCGTGCGGGGCGCGCGGCCGGGCGGTGGTGTCGTTCATGCCGAGCGGGTCGAGCACCTCCGACTGCAGCGCCTTGAGCCAGGTGGTGCCGCGCAGCCTGGCCACCAGCTCGCCCAGCAGGGCGAAGCCGACGTTGGAGTAGTGGAAGCGGCGCCCCGGCCGGTGCTTGAGCTCCTCGGGCCCGAGGCGTTCCAGCAGGTCGGCGACGGGCAGGCCGGGGGTGCGCTCCCACCAGGCGGTGGGCGGCTCGGCGGTCAGGCCGGCGGTGTGCGACAGCAGCTGGGCGATGCTCAGGTGGCCCAGCGACGTGCCCGGCAGGTGCTCCTGCAGCGGGTCGGACAGCCGCAGCGCGCCCTCGTCGCGCAGCCGCATGACCACGACGGCGATCATGCTCTTGGTGATCGAGCCGATCCGGTACTGGGTGGCCTGGGTCGGCGGCGCGCCGTCCACCCGGCCGCGCCCGCCGAACCACGCCGCTCTCCCGTCACGCACGATCGCCGCCGCCAGCGACGGCACCCTGCATTCGGCCTGTTCGACGGCCAGTCTGCGCAGCAGAGCGCGCGCCGTCGCGTGTCCCACCTGGCTCATGAGCGACAACATTAGCCGTTAGACGAGCACCAGCCGCGGGCCTATCAGCTCGCCCTGGTGCGGCTGCGGATGGGCCTGGTCGTGGTAGTAGTGGCCGGCGTACCAGACCACGACGTTGGTGCCGTCCAGGCTCTCGCCGTTGAGGAAGCGGTTGATCGCGGCGCGGTCGCGCGGGCCGGGGTTGCCGTCGTCGAGCTCGCGGGGGTGGTGGCGCAGGAACCACAGGTCCGACACTCCGTAGGCGTCGGCGGTGCCGTCGAAGTCGCCGGGGTGGATCTGGTAGCCGCGGCCCGAGGACTTGTCGCGCACCTGCCAGTACAGGGCGGGGTGGCGGCGTTTGCGGGAGGTCTCGCGGATGATCGGCACGGGTTCGGGGATGATCGAGCCGGTGTCGTCGATCTGCTCGACCACGTCGTTGCCGGCGCCCTCGATGTCGAAGTCGAGTCGCCAGTAGGCGTGGTGGCGGTGCACCATGCACGTCATCGGGTTGGCGGTGGCGGCGAACCCGAAGCGGGGGCTGATGTCGCCGTTGTCGGCCAGGCGCCAGTCGCTGGCGTAGCGGTACCAGCCGGCGGCCAGTTCGCTGACGATCCGCAGCTCCTCGCCGTCGTGGTGGAAGGCCACGCCCTGGAAGTCGCCGGCGTCGGTGGAGGGGCGTTCCAGGATGGTACGGGGCGGGCTGTCGCACAGCCGCCACCCCCACCCGACCGGGTCGGTGCCGGCCGCGCTGAAGCGGGTCTCGAAACTGGCGTCGTCGCGGAAGGTCGTGCCCTCCTCGTATTCGACGTTCAGGACGGGCACGTGGGCCTGGCGCAGCACGAGCCGGCCGCGGTAGCGCACGTCGCGCAGCTCGACGCCGCCGCCCACGCCGGGGTTCTGCGGGGCCGAGGCGCGCGGGCGCACCACCAGCAGGTTCCACAGCTCGGTCTCGCCGCGGTGCACGCGTACCCGTACCTGGTCGGGGCCGCCGCGGTCGGCCAGCGCGTCGACGCCCTCGGGGACGGTGTGCTCGCAGTCGTGGTGCATGCGGACGTTGATCCCGGACGGGGTCCAGTCGACGGCGCGGTTGACCAGGTCGACGGCGACGATGCGGTGGCGCAGCCCGGTGGGTTCGCCGGGGGTGTAGAGGCCGAGGGCAGGGCGGCGCACGGTGGTGCCGTCGGGGTTCTCCAGGTCGGCCAGCGGCGGCATGGGCCGGTAGACGACCACGTCCTGGCCGGCCGGGAAGCGCGCGTCGGCGCGCAGGATCTCGGCGGCGGCGGCCAGCTCCGCGCGGCTGGGCGGCGGCCGGTGGGCGCTGGGGCGCAGCTCGGCGCGTTCGGGCCGGTCGAGGGTGCCGCGCAGCTCGACGGCGCGGTTGCCCACCGGGTCGAACACGGTGGCCTGGAACGGGGCGTTCTCGCCGGGGTCGTGGCCGAGGCCGGGCGCGAAGGCCACGGCGAGCCTGCCGGGGTCGGCGACCTCGAGCGCGGCCAGCGCGTCGGGGTGCTCGGCGACGGCTTGGCGCAGCTGCTGTGCGGTCAGGCCCGCGCGGGGGACCGCCTCGATCGTGACGCGTACATCGTCGCTCATGAGCGCTCTCCTGGGCGCGGCTGGTCGGCAAGGGCCGCTGGTGCGTTATCGGGCCCAGGCGCCGCGACGTTAGCCTGCGCCGGCCGTCGGGAGCTCCCGGTCGTAGGAGTCCTGGGCGGCCAGGATGTCGCCCGCGTGGTCGCGCACCCAGTCGAACAGTGATCGCAGCGACTCGGTGACCCCTTCGCCGAGCCCGGTCAGGGCGTAGCTGACCTGCGGCGGCGTGGACGGTGTGACCGTCCGGCGGACGAAGCCGTCGCGCACGAGGGTGCGCAGGGTCTGGGACAACATCTTCTCGCTGACGCCCTCGATCTTCGTACGGAGCTGGTGGAAGCGCAGCGGCCCGTCCCGAAGGGCCGTGAGCACGAGCACCGCCCACCGGCCGGCGACGTGGTCGAGCACCATGCGCGCCGGGCAGTCCCTGTGAAACGCGTCACCCATCCGTCCCGCCGCCCTTCCGCGACCTGAGCGCCGACCTGCCGGTGCGGAGCTTACCATCAGGTATGCCCTTACCAATGGAAAGCCCAGCCTTTATGGTCGGCGGCATGGAACGGATCGCACTCATCACCGGCGCGGGCCGCGGCATCGGCGCGGCGACGGCGCTGGATCTGGGCGGGCGCGGCTACCGGGTGATCGTCAACTACCGCTCCGACGCGGCGGCGGCCACCTCGGTGCTCAAGCGGATCGAGGCCGCCGGGGGCACGGGGCGGGCCGTGCGGGCGGACGTCTGCGATCCGGCCGAGGCCGCGGCGCTGGTCGACGGCTGCCCCCGGCTGGACGTGCTGGTCTGCAACGCCAACATCCGCCCGCCGTTCGGCCCGCTGGCGGGGATGTCCTGGGAGGACTTCGCCGGCAAGGTCACCGGCGAGCTCGCCGCCGTCTACCACGTCACACGCCGGGTCCTGGCCCTCATGGGCGAGCAGGGGCGCGGGGGCCGGATCGTGTACGTCTCCAGCCTCAGCGCCGGCCTGACCCGTCCCGGGGCGATCGCGCACGCCAGCGCGAAGGCCGCCCTGGACGCCTTCGCCCGGCACGTCGCCATGGAGGCGGGCCCCGCGGGGATCGCGGTCAACGTCGTGGCGCCCGGCGCCGTGCGCACCGAGGCGACCGCGGCGATGCGCACCCCCGAGGTGGAGCGGGCGCTGGCGCGGCGTTCCGTCCTGGGCCGCATGCTCGAACCCGAGGACGTGGCCGCCGTGATCGGCTCGCTCGTGGACGGCGGGTTCGGCGCGGTGACGGGGGCGCACCTCCCGGTGGACGCCGGTCATCGCGTGCTGCCCACATAGGCCCGGCTCGGGCCGCTCCCCGCGGCGGCGCAGTGTCCGACGAGCGGGTGCGGCCGTGCCGCTAGGGTGTCGCGAAAAACGGACCTGGCGGCTCGCATGCTGCACGACCGGATCGCCGGCACCCGGGTCGTTCGCGACCTGCTGTGATGCGCACAGCTCCCGATCTTCAAATGGACAGCGGGCGCGGCATCTACGGTGGTCTGTGTCGTGCCGGCCGCCGTCCCGATCATGACCGCGGCCGGAGGGCGTGATGCAGTGCGTCGCCAGAGCCCGCAGGTCGCCTGCTCCGGCGAGTCGTGGAACCGGCGGCCCGGTAACGGATCCGGCGCCGTGAGCAGCGTGGCGGTCCGGCCGTTCGTACGGGTCCAGCACGCCTCGGCTCCGGCCCAGAGGTGACCGGCGAACGCCTTGGCGTACGTCGCCACCCGCGACGCGCCCGCCGCAGGGGTGCGCACGCCGTCTTCGCGGTGGCCGGTCACGTCCGCGGCGAACAGCTCCTCCAGCGCGGCCATGTCGCCCAGGCGGGCGGCGACGACGAAGGCCGCCAGCAGCCGGCGCTGTTCGGCTCTGGTCACGGGCGTGCGGCGTTCGACGAGCACGCGTTTGCGGGCCCTGCAGACCAACTGGCGCACCGCCGCCTCGCTGAGCCGGACGATGCCGGCGATCTGCCGGTAGGGGTAGTCGAACGCCTCCCGCAGCACGTACGCGGCCCGTTCGGCGGGTGAGAGCCGCTCCAGGAGCAGCAGCACGGCCAGTTCCAGGGCCTCGCCGCGCTCGGCGCCCAGGTAGGGGTCCGCGCCGGTGTCGGCGGGTTCGGGCAGCCGCGGGCCCGCGCAGGTCTCGCGGCGGACGCGTGCGCACTTGGTGACGTTGATCGCCAGCCGCGTGGTCACCGTCGCCAGAAACCTGGCGGGGCTGTCCACCGTGGCGCGGTCGTAGGCCTGCCAGCGCATCCACACGTCCTGCACCAGGTCCTCGGCTTCGGCGGTGCTGCCCAGCATCTGGTACGCGATCCCGAACAGGCGCGGCCGCACGCCGGTGAACACCGCCACCGCCTGGTCGAGATCGCCCGGACAGCCTGATCCAGGATCGGCCAATGCCATCGCCCCCCGCTCCGGAGGTCTCCCAGCTACCCGTTGAGCAGCGGGGACAGGCCGGCGGCGAGGTACAGGCCAGGAAGATTTCCCGCCAGGAGCGGCGGCGCGGGCGGGCCCGCGCTCCCCGGCCTCGTACAGAGGGCCGCCCTGCCATGGATGTCACAAATCGCGCCGCTATCCGGTCTTGCTCCCGTAACGGCTTTTCCTCAATGCGGCCAAAGGAGCACCATGCACGCGCCAGAGAAACGGCCAGAAAGTCGGCCAGAGAATCGGATCGCCACGTCCGTCCTGGTCATCGGCACCGGCGGAGCCGGGCTGCGGGCCGCCATCGAGCTCGCCGAGCGCGGGGTCGGCGTCCTGGCCGTGGGCAAACGGCCGAAGGCGGACGCCCACACCTCGCTCGCGGCCGGCGGCATCAACGCGGCGCTGGCCACGATGGACGCCGAGGACACCTGGCAGCAGCACGCCGCCGACACCCTCAAAGAGAGCTACCTGCTCGCCAACCCCGAGACGGTGCGGATCGTCACCCAAGGGGCGGCGCGGGGCATCGAGGACCTCGAACGCTGGGGCATGCCGTTCGCCCGCGAGCAGGACGGCCGCATCTCCCAGCGCTTCTTCGGCGCCCACACCTACCGGCGCACCGCCTTCGCCGGCGACTACACCGGGCTGGAGATCCAGCGCACCCTGATCAACCGCGCGGCGCAGCTCGAGGTCCCCATCCTCGACACCGTCTACATCACGCGCCTGCTCGTCCGCGACAACGCGGTCTTCGGCGCGTACGGGTTCGACCTGTCCGACGGCACCCGCTATGTCATCCATGCCGACGCGGTGATCCTGGCCGCCGGCGGTCACACCCGGATCTGGCGGCGTACCTCCTCGCGCCGGGACGAGAACACCGGCGACTCCTTCCGCCTGGCCGTCCTGGCCGGTTGCCGCATCCGCGACCCCGAACTGGTGCAGTTCCACCCCTCCGGCCTCATCTCTCCCGAGAACGCGGCCGGCACCCTGGTCTCCGAGGCGGCCCGGGGCGAGGGCGGGATCCTGCGCAACCAGCTCGGCGAACGCTTCATGTCCCGCTACGACCCGGAGCGGATGGAGCTGTCCACCCGCGACCGCGTCGCGCTGGCCGCCTACACCGAGATCAAGGAAGGCCGGGGGACCCCGGACGGCGGCGTGTGGCTGGATGTGTCGCACCTGCCCCGCGAGACGATCATGAAGCGGTTGCCGCGCGTCTACCAGACGCTGCTGGAGCTGCAGATGCTCGACATCACCCAGAAGCCGATCGAGATCGCGCCGACCGCGCACTACTCGATGGGCGGCGTCTGGGTGCGGCCCGAGGACCACGGCACGGGCGTCGAGGGCCTGTACGCGATCGGCGAGGCGGCCAGCGGCCTGCACGGCGCCAACCGCCTGGGCGGCAACTCGCTCATCGAGCTGCTCGTCTTCGGCCGCATCGTCGGCCAGGCGGCGGCCGAGCATTCGGCCGGCCTGGAGGCCCAGCGCCGCTCGGCCGAGGCGCTCGATGCGGCGCGGGCCGAGGTGGACGAGCTGCTGGCGGCCGATGGCCCCGAGAACGTGCGTGCCCTGCAGCGGGCCCTGCGCGACCTCATGACCGAGCATGCCGGCGTGGTACGCGAGGAGAGCGGCCTGCGCAAGGGCCTGGCCGAACTCGACGCCGTGGAGGCCCGCATGGCCGAGGTCGGCGTGCATCCGGACCTCGCCGGCTTCCAGGACCTGGCCCACGCCTTCGACCTGAAGTCCGCGGCGCTGGCCGCCCGCGCGACGGTGGAGACGGCGCTCGAGCGTCGCGAGACCCGCGGCTGCCACAACCGTTCCGACTACCCCGATCTCGACCCCGCGCTGCAGGTCAACTTCGTGTGGTCCGGCCCCGGATCGGTGGAGCGGGAGCCCATCGCGCCGATCCCCGCCGAGATCGCGGCGCTCATGCGCGAGGTCTCCACCGCCGGAAAGCTCGTCGAGTAGGGCCCGGCGGCGATCATCCAGGTCCGGCGGCCGTAACGAGCTCTTCGCGCCGCCCCGGCTTGGCCGCAAGCCCGATGCCGGCGCCGTTCCGGCCGCGGCTCTTGATCGTTGCCGACGATGTCACCCGCAGCCTTGGAAAAGAAATTCCGCCGGGCCTGTCACAAGCGCGGAGGCTGCCCTGTCTTAGCTGGCGACCGGCCGAGTACGCCGGCGGACAGAAAGCAGGGGGATTTGTCGTGAAGATTGTGGTGATCGGGGGGAGCGGCCTGATCGGGTCGAAGCTGGTGGCCAAGCTGGGGGAGCACGGTCACGAGGCGGTGGCGGCCTCGCCGAGATCCGGGGTGAACACCCTCACCGGTGAGGGCCTGGCCGAGGTGCTGGCGGGGGCGCAGGTGGTGGTGGACGTGTCGAACTCGCCGTCGTTCGAGCCCGCGGCGGTGATGGAGTTCTTCGAGACCTCCACGCGTAACCTGCTGGCCGCCGAGGCCGAGGCGGGGGTCGGCCATCACGTCGCGCTGTCGGTGGTGGGCACCGAGCGGATGCCGGACAACGGGTACTTCGCGGCGAAGATCGCCCAGGAGCAGCTGATCGAGAAGTCGGGGATCCCGTTCTCGCTGGTGCACGCCACGCAGTTCTTCGAGTTCATCCGCGGCATCGCCGACGACGCCACCGACGGCGCCACCGTGCGCATCGCGCCCGTGCTGTTCCAGCCCATGGCGGGCGAGGACGTCGCCCAGGCGGTGGGCCGGGTGGCCGCCGGGCAGCCGCTCAACGGCCGGGTCGAGGTGGCCGGGCCCGAGCAGACCCGGATGGACGAGTTCTTCCGCGACGCGCTGGCCGCCTGGGGCGATTCGCGCACGGTGGTCACCGACCCGCAGGCGACCTACTTCGGCGCCGTACCGAGCGAGCGCACGCTCGTGCCCGGCGAGGACGCCAGGCTCGGCACGATCCGCTACCGCGACTGGCTCGCGCAGAACGCGGCCAGGTAGCCCCGCACCGGCACCATGCCGTGCCAACCCGGCAAACCCATGCCCGCCCTGGTCGAGGAGGAGGAACCGGCCCGGCGCGAGTACCGCCGCGTGGCGCGCCCAGCCTGAGCGCGCACGACCACAAACCCCACGACGGAAACGACAGGAGTGCTGTTTTGACCCCTTTGGCGATGGTCGCCGAGTTCGATGACGTGGCCGGCTGGACCGCCGACGCCGTCGAACAGCTCGGGGAGCGGCACGCCATCCCGGCCGCCTGCCGTGGCAGCGCGAGCCCGGCCGCCCTGGCCTGGCTGGCCGAGGCGTGCGAGCTGGCGCCCGGCGTCAGGCTGCTGGACGTGGGCGCCGGCGCCGGCGGCCCCGCCGCCTGGGCCGCGGAGCGGTTCGGCGTCCGGCCGATCCTGGTGGAGCCGATGCCGGCCGCCTGCCGGGCCGCCGTCCGGCTGTTCGGGCTGCCGGTCATCACGGCCGACGGGCGGCGCCTTCCGCTGCGTACGGGCTCGGCCGACGCCGCCTGGTGCCTGGGAGTGCTGTGCACCGTACAGGACAAGGCCGCGGTGCTCGGCGAGATCCACCGGGTGCTGAAGCCCGGCGCCCGCCTGGGGCTGCTGGTGGTCGTCGCCCGGGGCCCGCAGCGTCTTCCGATCCCGGACGGCAACCACTTTCCCACCCGGCGCGAACTGCGCGCGCTGCTCACCGGCGCCGGGTTCGACATCGTCGAGGAGATCGCCCGGCCGAGCCAGGCGCCGCGGTCATGGTCGCGCCGGGCCGAGCAGGTCGCCGCGGTCGTCGCCACCCGCCACCGGGCCGAGCCCGCCTACGCGCTGGCGGCGCACCAGGGTGAGCGCTTCACCCGCCTGTTCGCCTCCGGCCAGATCGACGCACGGCTGATCCACGCGGTCAGCCGCCCTGCCGCAAACCCCTTCAAACCCCCCGCGGAGGAACGATGAGCGCTCCCGACGGTGACGACGCATTCCTGTACGAGCTCCAGGTCGAGGTGGAGGCCGAGGTGACCCTGGTCGAGTCGAGCCATCCGGAGGAGGTCGCCGAGCTGCCGGTCACCGACTGGCTGTTCGACCCGGCGGAGGCCGAGCGCGAGGAGATCGGCCTGCGCGGCCTGCTGGACGCGGTCGAGGTCCTGCAAGAGGAGCACCAGCCCGGCGATGCCGCTGAGACCCCCGTTTCCGACAGTTAAGGCCCGACATTCATGACACACGGCTCCACGGCACGGATCGACACCCTCGACAGCCTGCGCGAGCATCTGCAGTGGGCGATCGAGCTGGAACACGCGACCTTGCCGCCGTACCTGTGCGCGCTGTACTCACTCGACCCGCAGCGCAACCCCGAAGCCGTCGAGGTCGTGGGCAGCGTCTTCGTCGAGGAGATGCTGCACCTGGCGCTGGCGGCGAACCTGCTCAACGCCGTCGGCGGCCGCCCCCTGCTGGACGCGCCGCAGCTGCTCCCGCCGCATCCCCGGCCGCTGCCGCACGGGGACCGCTCGCTGGAGTTGTCGCTAGTTCCCTTCGGGCCGCAGGCCCTTGAGATGTTCCTGCGCCTGGAGCGGCCGGCGCCGCCCGGCGCGCCGGCGGAGGGCGACGCCTACGAGACCATCGGGCAGTTCTACGCCGCCATCGCAGACGGGCTGCGCCGGCTGTGCGAGCGGCTCGGCGAGCAGACGGTCTTCTGCGGCGACCCGGCCCGCCAGGTGGGCGCCGAGCACTTCCGGCACACCGCCGGCCGCCTGGTCCAGGTCGTCGACCTGGCTTCGGCGCTGGCGGCGCTGGAGGAGATCGTCGAGCAGGGCGAGGGCACCGCCCGCGGCGGAGTCTGGGACGGCGACCAGGACGTCTTCCACCCCGAACGCGAAGAGGTCGGGCACTACTACCGGTTCCAGGAGCTCAAGCTCGGCCGGCGGTATCAGCGGGGCGACACCCCGCAGTCCGGTCCCACCGGCGAGAAGATCTCGGTGGACCCGGCAGGCGTACACCCGATGCGCCACAACCCGCGCCTGTCCGACCACCCTGCGGGCAGCGCGATCAGGACCGCGCAGGAGGAGTTCAACCACACCTACTGCGCGGTCCTGCACCTGCTGGAGCGGGCCTTCAACGGCAGCCCCAAGCTGCTCGGGGTCGCCACCGGCACCATGTACGCGCTCAAGGCCCAGGCCCAAGCCCTGATGCGGATGCCCGAGCAGGACAGCGCCATGGCCGGGCCCACCTTCGAATACGTGGCCCCCGAGCAGCGCCGGTGGAGCGTCGGCGACCGGCAGCGGATCGTCGTGCTGCGCGACGGCCCGTACCTCGTGTACGGCGGCGTCCCCCTCAGACGCAAACGCAAGATCGTCTCCGCGGAGAAGCACGCGCTGACCTGGAAGACCGGCCAGCCGCTGGAGACCGAGGACACCTACGCGCTGTGCCGCTGCGGCCACTCGGCGTCCAAGCCGTTCTGCGACGGGACCCACGCCGTGATCGGGTTCGACGGCACCGAGAGCGCCGGCCTCCAGCCGTACAAGGAGCTGCAGCACGTGCACGACGGGGTGGGCATCTCGGCGCAGCGGGTGGGGGAGCTGTGCGTCCACGCCGCCTTCTGCATCGGGCGCACCCGGCCGATCGCCGCCATGCTCGCCGACACCGGCGACAGCGACGTACGCGCCGACATCATGGGCCGCATCGACCACTGCCCCTCCGGCTCCTACAGCTACGCCCTCGAACGCGGCGGCGAGAGCATCGAGGCCGACCTCCCGCAGGCCGTCTCCGTCCTGGAGGAGGAGGACGGGCTGGCCGGCGCGCTGTGGGTGACCGGCAAGGTGCCGGTCCTGCGCTCGGACGGCCTGCCGCTGGAGACCCGCAACAGGATGACGCTGTGCCGCTGCGGCCACTCCGGCAACAAACCGCTGTGCGACGGCACCCACCGGGAGATCGGCTTCCGCGAGGAACCGCCACAGCCCGGACCAACACCATGACCGCACGAGGCCCTGAACACCGCGAAGGCGCCCGCATGAACACCGCGGCGCAGCCCGTCGTCGTCCCGGCCCACGCGACGGATCGCCGGCCGGCCGGGAATCGAGAGCGAAGGCACCGGTAACCATGCACACCAAACCCCTGGAACAGGCCGCCTCCGCCTTCGTCGAGCTGCGCCCGCGCCTGTTCGGCATCGCCTATCGGATGCTCGGCAGCGTGACGGAGGCCGAGGACATCCTTCAGGAAGTCTGGTTGCGCTGGCAGAACACCGACCGCTCGGCCGTCGAGAGCCCCTCGGCCTTCCTGTCGTTGGTCACCACGCGCCTGGCCATCAACGTCGCCCAGTCCGCCCGTTCGCGGCGCGAGACCTACATCGGGCCCTGGCTGCCCGAGCCCGTCGACACCAGCATGGACCCCACGCTGGGCGCCGAACGGGGCGAGGCGCTCGAACTCGCCTTCCTGCTGCTGCTCGAAAGGCTCACCCCGACCGAGCGGGCCGCGTACGTGCTGCGCGAGGCGTTCGTCTACCCCTACCAGCAGATCGCCGACATCCTCCAGCTCAGCCCGGTCAACGCCCGCCAGCTGGTCAGCCGCGCCCGCAAGCGCCTGACCGCCGAACGCCACGAGCCCATCGACAAGATCGAGCATCGGCGCCTGCTGTCGGCCTTCATCGACGCCGCCCAGACGGGGAACATCGCCGCCCTCGAAGACCTCTTCGCCGCCGACGTGGTCAGCTCCTCCGACGGCGGCGGCCTGCGGGGGGCGGCGCGATTCCCCCTGCTGGGCAGCGAGCGCGTGACGAAGTTCCTCGCCGCCTACGCGCCGCGCTTCTGGCCCGGCGCCACGATGCGGTGGGTCGAGGTGAACGGCCGCGCCGCCGTGCTCGTGCCGCGCAACCGCACCGAGGTCACCCTGCTCACCATCGAGGCCTCGCCGCAGGGCATCCACCACCTCATGTGGATCGTCAACCCGGCCAAACTCGGCGCGTTCACACCCTCCCGCGCGCGCTAGAGTCCGCGGCCTCCGCGACGGTCGCCTCGCGCTCGGCCTGCGGTGTCACATCAGGACCGGCTGCCCGGTCTTTACTGCCACCGACACCGAAAGAACGGAGGACATCGTGCGGACGAGCCCCGCCGCCCCTTCCCCTGCGTGGACGCAGGAGCGGCCACCTCGCTCCCGGGCCCTGGCGGCTACTAGGGAGGGGGCCCGGACATGACCGACGTGAGCGCCGGGACGCTGGCGGAGATGCTCGACGAGCGCCGCCACCTGCTCGAGATCGCCCTGTGGATGTTCGGCTCGGAAACGACGGCCGACCGGATCGTCCAGGAGACCTACCGCCGCTGGTACGCCCTCGACGACGGCGAACGCGCCGCCATCGCGGTGCCCCGGGCCTGGCTGACGCGGGTCGCCGGAGGCATCTGCCTGGAGCTGCTCGCCGCGGGCCACGCCCTCGGCAGCCTCCCGGCGCCCGGCACGCCCGCCGCCTCGGCGCCCTGGCCCGTCACCGGCCCCCCACGACGGCAGACCCCGTCGGCGGGGGCGATGCTCGCCAGGCACGACCGCGTCGCGCGCCGGTTCGCCGCGGCCTGCGACACGGGGGACGCGGCGGCGCTGCGGGCGGTTCTGGCCGCGGACGCGATCGTCGTCAGCGACGGCGGCGGCAAGCTGCGCGCCCCGGTACACCCCACCCACGGCGCGCAGGCGGTCGCCCGGTTCGTCACGGCCCTGCTGGCCGGCCAGCCGCCGGGCACCGAGGTGGCCGTCGAGTCCGTGAACGGCCGCACGGGCCTGGTGCTGCGCCAGACGGGCCGGGCCGTGGCGGTGGTCGGCGTGAGCGTCGCCGGACCCGAGGTCACCGCCGTGTGGATCGTGCTGAACCCCGACAAGTTGCACAGCTGGCACCGCCTGTGACCAGCCGACCTTCCCCCTGAAAGGCTCACCGGTGAACGAACCGACACTGTCCACGGAACTGTCCACGGAACTGTCCACGGAGCACGACTACAGCGGCTCCACCTTCAAACCGCTCTATGTCACGCGCGTCGCCGTGAGCGGCGGCAGCTCCGCCCACGGCCGGGCCACCGGCCGGGCCGTCTCCGCCGACGGCGTCCTCGACCTGCAGCTGCGGATGCCCGAGGAGCTGGGCGGCGACAACCCCGGCCCGAACCCCGAGCAGCTGTTCGCCGCCGGGTACGCCGCCTGCTTCCACGGCGCGCTCAGCCTGCTGGCCCGCCGGCATCTGCTCGACCCCGGGACGATCACCGTGGAGGCGAGCGTCGCCTTCGGCCGCGACCCCGCCGACGGCGGCTACCAGCTGAGCGCCGACCTCGTGGTGACCTGGCCGGGAGTCGACCCCGGCACGGCCGCCACGCTGCTGTCGCAGGCGACCGCGCTGTGCCCGTACGCCAAGATGACCCGCCAGGGCATCCCCGCCACCATCAACCTCGCCCCCTGAGCGTTCTCATGTTTGTAGAACGGTAGCACGATGTGAGACCGTTCCGGGGTGGACACCCTGGAACTGCTGGAACTGCTGGCGCACCCCGTGCGGCTGCGGATCGTGCACGCGATGCGCGGCGGGCGCGAGCTCACCACGGCGCAGCTGTGCGCCCGCATCCCCGACACCTCCAAGGCCATGATCTACCGGCACGTCGACCTGCTGGCGACCAACGGAATCCTGGAGGTGGCCGACGAGCGGCGCGTGCGCGGCGCGGTGGAGCGCCGCTTCCGGCTACGCCTGGACCGGGTCGTCGTCGACGCCGACGCGGTCGCGGCGCTGTCGCCCGACGACCACCGGCGCGTGTTCGCCACCTCGATGGCCGTGCTGGCCGCCGAGTTCAACGCCTACCTCGACCGCGACGCCCCCGACCCGGCCGCCGACCTCGTCGGCTACCGCCAGCACGCCATCTGGCTCAGCCGCGAGGAACTGGAGAACATGATCGACGGCCTGCGGCGCGTCATCCTCCCGCTGCTGGCCAACCAGCCGGCGCCGGAGCGCACCCAATACCTGCTCAGCCCGATCTTCTTCCCGATCGAACAGCCGCCCGCGGCCGAACAAAGGTGATCTTTGCGGCGGGCCGCTCTTGCTGCTATGTTGTCCCGCGAAAGACACGTGGTAACAGGGACTCTGAGGGAGGTGAGGATTAATGACCGTCGTGGTGATGGCCGCCATCTGCGGCACTCGGTCCATCCTCACGTTCCCGGGCCTTGGCTGACCTTTCCAGGCGCCGTCCCTGGCGCGGATGCGGCATGTCCCATCCGCCAAGGCCCCCTTTCCTGTAAAGGGTTCCATTCCGTTGTCTTTCCAGCATTCCCCAGCTGATGGCCTGTCCGCGTACGGTTGGGACGCGGGGCTCGAACAGTCCTTCGCCTCCCACCGCGCCGCCGGGCTCGTTCCCGCCCGCGTGGTCGGCGTCGATCGCGGCGCCTGCGACGTCATCACCGAGACCGGCCCGCTCCGGGCCGGCCTCGCGCTCCCGCACACCCCGGACCCGCTCTCGTCCCCGTGCACGGGCGACTGGGCGGCGCTGCGCCACGGCCGCACACCCGAACTGGTCGAGCTGCTGGCGCGGCGCAGCGTCATCGTGCGGTCGTCGGCCTCGCGTTCCTCCCACGGCCAGGCCCTGGCCGCCAACGTCGACACGGCGGTCCTGGCCGTCTCCCTCGGCGGCCCGCTGAACCCGAGCCGCGTCGAACGGCTGCTCGCGCTGGCATGGGAGAGCGGCGCCCTGCCCGTGATCGTGCTGACCAAGGCCGACCAGTCGGCCGATCCCGGCCAGGCCGTGGCCGCCGTCGCCGAGCTCGCCCCAGGCGTGGAGATCATCACCACCAGCTCCGCCACCGGCCAGGGCCTGGACACGCTCACCGCCGCGATCACCGGCACCGTGGTCCTGCTCGGCCCCTCCGGGGCGGGCAAGTCCACGCTCGGCAACGCGCTGCTGGGCACCGAGGTCCTGGAGACCGGCGCCGTACGCGCCCAGGACGGCAAGGGCCGCCACACCACGGTCCGCCGCAGCCTGGTCCCGCTGCCCGGCGGCGGCGTCCTGATCGACACCCCCGGCCTGCGCGGGGTCGGCCTCCAGGACGCCGACGAGGGCCTGCAACAGGTCTTCGCCGACATCGAGGAACTCGCCCGCCAGTGCCGCTTCGCCGACTGCGGCCACGACTCCGAGCCCGGCTGCGCGGTCCAGGCCGCCCTCGCCTCGGGCGACCTGAGCGAGCGCCGCCTGGACAGCTACCGCAAGCTCCAGCGGGAGAACGCCTGGGCCAGCTCCCGCAGCGACGCGCGCCTGCGCGCCCAGCACGACGACCGCAAGAAGGCGATCACGCGCTCGCTGCGCGAGACCTACGCCTTCCGGGACCGGCAGCGCCGCTCGTGACCCCGGCGCGTCCCGCCACCACCCACCCCAAGACCACCAAGAAAGACGAGCACACCATGATGCCCAACACCTGGATCACCCGCCCCGAGACCCCGCAGGACATCCCCGCGATCCGCCAGGTCGCCCTCGGCGCGTTCCCCACGCCGCTGGAGGCCGACCTCATCGAGGCGCTGCGCGTCGATGAGGCCTGGTCGCCGGAGCTGTCCGTCCTCGCCCAGGCCCCTGACGGCGCCGTGGCCGGGTACGCGCTGCTGACCCGCTGCCACGTCGGCACCGCTGCGGCCCTGGCCCTGGGCCCGTGCGCCGTCCTGCCGCGTTACCAGCGGCAGGGAGCCGGCTCGGCCGCCATCCGCGCCGGCCTCCAGGCCGCCCGCGACCAGGGCGAGAACCTCGTCCTGGTGCTCGGCCACCCCGAGTACTACCCGCGCTTCGGCTTCACCCCGGCCTCGGCGTACGGGATCCGCCCCTCCTTCGACGTCCCCGACGAGGCGATGATGGCCCTCGTCTTCGACGCCACCCTCCCGGTGCCCGCCGGCACCATCGTCTACCCGGCGCCCTTCGGCGTCTGATGCGTACCGGGCCTGGTCAGGGATGAGCTCCGGCTCCGCCCTGACCAGGCCCTTGGCCGGATCCGCTGTCGGCGAATCCGGTCCGCTGTCAGTGAACCCCGCTGGGTGCCCGCCGCCCGCGATGGTTGGGTGGCGGGATGGAAATCTTGGTTTTGGGGGGAACGGCGTGGCTGGGCCGGGAGCTGTCGCGGCAGGCGATCGAGCGCGGCCACCAGGTGACGTGCCTGGCGCGCGGCGAAAGCGGGCAGGTCGCGGACGGAGCCAGGCTGGTGGCCGCCGACCGGCGCGACCGCTCGGCCTACGAGCCACTGCTGGATCGTGACTGGGACGCCGTCATCGAGGTGTCCTGGCAGCCGGGCTTCGTCCGCGAGGCGCTGCAGGCGCTGGCCGGCAGGGCCCGCCACTGGGCCTACGTCTCCTCCGTCAGCGCCTACGCCTCCCACGCCGCACCGGACGCGGACGAGTCCACACCCCTGCTCGCCGCAACCGACCTCGGCGAGGCCGACCGCGAGCTGTACGGCGAGGCCAAGTCCGCCTGCGAGCAGGCGTCCACCGCGGCCGTGGGCGAGCGCCTGCTCATCGCCCGCGCCGGCCTCATCGGCGGCCCCGGCGATCACAGCGGACGCACCGGCTACTGGGTGGCCCGCGCCGCCCGCGACCGGCAGGGGCCGATGCTGGTGCCCGACGCGCCGGCCCTGGCGACCCAGGCGATCGACGCACGCGACCTGGCCGCGTGGCTGCTGGACGCCGCAAAGGCGGGCGTGACCGGCAGCTACGACGCCGTCGGGCCGGTGGTGCCGTTCGGGGAGTGGGTCGAGCTGTCCCGTGCCGCCGGCGGGCACACCGGCCCGGTGGTCACCGCCGACCCGGCGTGGCTGCTGGCCAACGGCGTGGCCGAGTTCATGGGGCCCGAGTCGTTGCCGATGTGGCTGGCCGAACCGGGCTGGGAGGGGTTCTCGGCCCGGACCGGGGCCGCGGCGCGCGCCGCGGGGCTGCGCCACCGGCCCCGGGCCGACATGCTGGCCGACACCCTGCGCTGGGAGCGCGAGCAGGGGCTGGATCGGACGCGCCGCTCCGGCCTCAGCGCCGAGCGCGAGCGCGACCTGCTCAAGGCTCTTGCGTAGAGCGGCTTGCACCGCGGGTTGAGGCTGTCGCGCCCCGCGGCGCAGCACCGCCGGACGGCCGGCGGCGCGAACTCTCCGGAGCCGGTTCAACGACAGCCTTGAAGCCATGACTGCTGAGGAGTACGAACCCAGCCGAGCCCACGACGGCTCCCACCGGACGACACCCGACAGGGGGCCGCTGGGCCCGGCGATCGTGCTGGCCGGCGGGGTGCTGGTCGGCGCGATCAACATCTACCTGGCGGCCAGCCTGCTGCCGAGCGCCGTGGCCGAGCTCGGCGGCGCCGGCTTCTACGCCTGGAACATGACGATCTACCTCGTGGCCATGGTGGTCGCCACGACGCTCACCGGCCGGTTCCTGTCGCGCTGGGGCAACGTCGGCGCGTACCTGCTGGGCTTCGCCACCTTCACGGCGGGCTCGCTGGCGTGCGCGGCCAGCCCGGCGATGGCGGTGCTGCTGGCCGCGCGCGGCCTGCAGGGGCTGGGCGCGGGCCTGCTGTCCGGGCTGGGGTTCGCCGTCATCCGCTCGGCGCTGCCGCCCCGGCTGTGGACGCGCGGCACCGCGCTGATGTCGGCGATGTACGGTGTCGGCAACTTCGCCGGGCCCGCGCTCGGCGGCCTGTTCGCCCAGCTGGGCTCGTGGCGGCTGGCGTTCGCGGTGATGGCGGCGCTGGCCGCGGGGTGCGGCGCGCTCGTGCCCCGCGTGCTGCCCCGCGCCGGGCGTGCCGGGACCGGCGGCGTCCGCCCGCCGGTCCCGGCCGTGTCGCTGCTGCTGGTCACCGCGGCCGCCGCGGCCGTGAGCGTGGCGGCCGTGCTGCCGGGCACGCCCGCGAAGGCGGCCGGCATCGGCGCGGCGGCGCTGCTCATGGCCGCCTTCGCCGTCCACGAGGCCCGCAGCGAGCTGCGGGTCTTCCCGCAGGCGACCTACCGGCGGGGGTCGTCGCTGAAGTGGGTCTACCTGACGCTCGGGCTGCTGGCCTTCGGGGTGGCGGCCGAGTCGTTCCTGCCGCTGTTCGCCCAGCGGCTGGCCGGGCTGGCGCCGATCGTGGCGGGGTTCTTCGCCGCGGCCGTCTCGCTGGGCTGGTCGCTCACCCAGATCGCCGGCGCTTCGGTGACGGGCGGGCGTGCGGTGCGCCGGTTGCGCGTGCTCGGTCCGCTGCTGCTGGCCGCCGGCCTGCTCGTGCAGGGGCTGCTGCAGCGCCAGGACCCGCCGATGTGGCTGGTGGCGGTGTGGGTCCCGGTGCTGCTCGCTGCGGGGGCGGGCATCGGGCTGGCCTACCCGCACCTGTCGGTGGCCGCGATGTCCAGCACGCGCGACCCCGAAGAGGGCAGGCGGGCGGCCGCGGGGATCGCCACGGTGACGAGCCTGTCGATCGCGTTCGGCACGGCGGTGGCGGGGGTCCTGGTCAACCTGGGCGGCGCTTCGATGCTCGACTCGGCGCGGTACGTGCTGTTCGGGCTCGCGATCTTCTGCGCGATCGGCGCCCTGACCGCGCACGCGGCCAACCGTACGGACCGCCCGCCCGCGACGGCCCACCCCCGCGAACCCGCCACCCACCCGTAACCGGCTCCCCGCCCGGCGGGGGAGCGGCACACCAAGCCACCTCCCC
Organism: Nonomuraea sp. NPDC005650; assembly: GCF_040605375.1. NCBI lineage: Bacteria > Bacillati > Actinomycetota > Actinomycetes > Streptosporangiales > Streptosporangiaceae > Nonomuraea > Nonomuraea sp. NPDC005650. Next base: position 41,852 of record NZ_JBEXCR010000037.1, on the reverse strand, counting down.
GACCGGCTGCTCGACCTGGGACCCGCCAGGGACGCCTCATGGCATGAGGTATCGCCACCAGTTCGAAACAATGGCGGCACTCCCGATGAGCGCCGCCCACAACTCGGCCCAAATCCATCCGCTGCTCTAATCTGGCACCCAAAAGCAGGCCGGAAAGGGGTTTGGGTGAAGCCTGGCGCGGATGGTCCCCCCGTCACATCCTTGGATGCCGTTCTCGAACGCATCACCTACGCCAACGAGGAGACCGGCTACACCATCGCCCGCGTCGCCACCGACCGCTCCGGCACCGAACTGCTCACCGTCGTCGGCCCGCTGCTCGGCGCGCAGGTCGGCGAGTCGCTGCGGCTGCTCGGCCGCTGGGGCTCCCACCCCCGCTACGGCCGCCAGTTCGAGGTGCACTCCTACACCACCGTCCTGCCCGCCACCGTCCAGGGCATCCGCCGCTACCTCGGCTCCGGCCTGATCAAGGGCATCGGCCCCAAGATGGCCGAACGCATCGTCGACCACTTCGGCACCGACACCCTCGACGTCATCGAACAGCAGCCCCAGCGCCTGGTCGAAGTGCCGGGCCTGGGACCCAAACGGACCAAGATGATCGCCGCCGCCTGGGAGGAACAGAAGATCATCAAAGAGGTGATGATCTTCCTGCAGGGCGTCGGCGTGTCCACCTCCATCGCCGTGCGCATCTTCAAGCAGTACGGCGAATCGTCCATCTCCGTCGTCAAGACCCGCCCGTACCAGCTGGCCGACGACGTGTGGGGGATCGGCTTCAAGACCGCCGACACCATCGCCCAAGCCGTCGGCATCCCCCACGACAGCCCCGAACGCGTCAAAGCCGGCCTGCGCTACACCCTGTCGCAGGCCGCCGACGACGGCCACTGCTACCTGCCCGCCCCCAACCTCGCCGCCGACGCCGTCAAGATCCTCGAGGTGCCCGCCGACCTCGTCACCACCTGCCTGGAAGAGCTCATCGAAGCCGAAGGCGCCGTCCGCGAGCCCATCCCGGCCGGCGACAACGTCGTACCGGCCGTCTACCTGCCGCCCTTCCACCGCGCCGAGAACTCCCTGGCCTCCGGCCTGAAGTCCCTCCTGCACTCCGGCCACGACCGGCTCAAAGCCTTCGCCGACGTCGACTGGGAACGCGCCGAGACCTGGCTGCACGCCCAGACCGGCGCCGAACTGGCCGCCGAGCAGCGCCAGGCCGTCCGCCTGGCCCTGACGGAGAAGGCCGCCGTCCTGACCGGCGGGCCCGGCTGCGGCAAGAGCTTCACCGTACGCTCCATCGTCCTGCTGGCCCGCGCCAAGCGCGCCAAGGTCATCCTGGCCGCCCCCACCGGCCGCGCCGCCAAACGCCTGGCCGAGCTGACCGGCCACGAGGCCACCACCGTCCACCGCCTGCTGCAGCTGCGCCCCGGCGGGGATGCCACCTTCGACCGCGACAACCCTCTGGACGCCGACCTCGTCGTCGTCGACGAGGCCTCCATGCTCGACCTGCTGCTGGCCAACAAACTCGTCAAGGCGGTCGCGCCGGGCGCCCACCTGCTGTTCGTCGGCGACGTCGACCAGTTGCCCTCCGTCGGGGCCGGGGAGGTCCTCAAAGACCTGCTCGCCGCCGACGACATCCCCCGCGTACGGCTGACGCAGATCTTCCGCCAGGCGCAGGAGTCCGGCGTCGTCGTCAACGCCCACCGGGTCAACACCGGCCACCACCCCATCCTCGAGGGGATGAGCGACTTCTTCCTGTTCCCCTGCGAGGAGCCCGAGGAGATCGCCGCCCTGACCGTCGACGTCGTCGCCCGCCGCATCCCGCGCCGCTTCGGCCTCGACCCCCGCCGCGACATCCAGGTCCTGGCGCCCATGCACCGCGGCGCCGCCGGCGCCGGCGCCCTCAACACCGCCCTGCAGGAAGCCCTCACCCCCGCCCGCGACGGCATGCCCGAGCGCCGCTACGGCGGGCGCGTCTTCCGCATCGGCGACAAGATCACCCAGCTGCGCAACAACTACGACAAAGGCGCCGCCGGGGTGTTCAACGGCACCGTCGGCATCGTCACCGACATCCGGCCCGACGAGCACAAGCTCACCGTCGTCACCGACGAGGACGAAGCCGTCGACTACGCCTTCGACGAACTCGACGAGCTCGCCCACGCCTACGCCGTCTCCATCCACCGCTCCCAGGGCAGCGAATACCCCGCCGTCGTCGTCCCCCTGGCCACCAGCGCCTGGATGATGCTCCAGCGCAACCTGCTCTACACCGCCATCACCCGGGCCAAGAAACTCGTCGTCATCGTCGGCTCCCGGCGCGCCCTGGCCCAGGCCGTACGCACCAAGGGAGCCGGACGCCGGCACACCGGCCTCACCCACCGCCTCTGACGGACCCTTTCCCAGGCACAAGTGATTGAAATGTGACCGAACTCTCCCAAATGATTCCTCGTCTTACATGCATCAGCATTAAGGTTTTTGAGGTGCGTTTGGTGCCGTGGGGGAAAGGACAGTGTTGAACGTTACGCCCGCTTGGAGGAAGCCCGCCACCGCAGTCGCGCTGCTCACCGCAGCCACACTGACGGCCTCATGCTCATCGGGCACCACCCCCGGCGGCGGCAGCGGGGGAGCGGGCGCGCCCGAAGCCACCACGACCGCCACCCCCCAGGCCCCCACCGTCAAGATCAGCCCCGCCGAGGGCAGCGGCAAGGTCAGCCCCGAGAAGAAGGTCGTCGTCACCGCAGACGGCGGCGCCCTCGACAACGTCACCGTCGAGGCCTCGGGCGAGCAGGTCGAGGGCAAGTACAACGCCGACAAGACCAAGTGGGTCTCCAAGACCGCGCTCAAGCCCTCCACCGACTACACGGTCAACGCCACCGCCGGCGCCACCACCGCCACCAGCACGTTCACCACCGCCAAGCCCGAACGCGCCCTGCAGATCGCCGACGTGACCCCCCACGCCAAGGGCGAGACCGTCGGCGTCGGCGCCCCCATCATCGTGACCTTCAACCAGCCCGTCACCAGCAAGGCCACCATCGAACGCGCGCTGGAAGTCGAAGCGGAAAAGCCCGTCACCGGAGCCTGGCGCTGGATCAACGACACCGTCGCCATCTACCGCACCGCCAAATACTGGCCCGCCCACCAGAAAATCACCCTTAACGCCCGCATCACCGGCATCAAGGGCGGCAACGGCCTGTACGGGGTCAAGGACTACACCGCGACCCTCAAGATCGGCGCCAAGCAGATCAGCAAGGTCGACACCAAAAAGCACATGATGTACGTCTACAAAGACGGCAAACGCGTCCAAACCATGCGAATCAGTGCCGGCATGGCCACCACCCGCGAATACACCACCACCTCCGGCGTCCACCTCACCATGGAACGCGGCAACCCCGTCCGCATGATCTCCCCAGGCCGCAAAAAAGGCGACCCCGGCTACTACGACGTCATGATCGACCACGCCGTCCGCATCTCCAACTCCGGCGAATACGTCCACGCCAAGGACAACGTCTGGGCCCAAGGCGTCCGCAACGTCAGCCACGGCTGCCTCAACGCCCGCCCCGACCAGGCCAGATGGTTCTACGACAACTTCCAGCGCGGCGACGTCGTCGACATCACCGGCACCACCCGCCAACTCGAATGGAACAACGGCTGGGGCTTTTGGCAGCTGTCGTTCAAAGAGTGGAAAAAGGGCAGCGCCCTGAACAACACCAAGGCCTGAACATGACCCACCCCCGCACCCTCCCGCGCATCCGCCAAGGCCGCCACGGCGACGTCCCCATCGTCTTGGGCATGTTCGACAGCGCCGTCGCCTGGCTCACCGCCCAAGGCCGCACCGGCCAATGGGGCAGCGACCCCTTCACCGGCAACGACCGCCGCACCCGCCAGGTCACCGGCTGGCTCGAACTCGGCGGCATGCGCATCGCCGAACTCGACGACCAGCCCGCCGGCTGCATCGTCGTCGGCGGCGCCCACGACTACGTCACCCCCGCCACCGAACCCGAACTCTACGTCCAGGCCCTGGTCACCGACCGCCGCCACCACGGCCACGGCATCGGCCGCGCCCTGCTCGACTGGGCCGCCACCGAAGCCGCCGAACGCGGCGTCGGCCTCCTGCGCGTCGACTGCTACGCCGGCGACGACGGCCGCCTGGTCGCCTACTACGAAAACTGCGGCTTCACCCGCACCGCCCCGTTCACCGTGGGGGAGTGGCCCGGCATGCTCCTGCACCGCCGCATCGGATAACCCCCTAAGCCGATCGCGGCGTCAACGCCGCCGACGCCGCGATCAACCGCCGCACCCCGGCCCGCGCCACATCCTCCACCCGCCGCACCTTGATGTGCCGCGCCGTCCTGCCCGTCCCCTCCAGCAACCCCTCATCGTCGAGCGCCACCAGCTCCACACCCCGCCCGAACATGAGGTTCACATACGCCCCGTGCAACGCGATCGCCGCGACCACCCCCCGGTAGGTGCCAGGCTGAAACGTGTACGCGATCAACCGCGCCGCCGGATCCACCTCCACCACCGCGTCCGGCACGACCTCCTCGATCACCGCCCGCGCCGCCACCGCCAGCTCCCGCACCCCCGGAGCGCACCCCGCCAGCACCCGTTCGACCTGCTCGTCCATAGCGGCACCCTAACCCCCGGCCCCGCCTGCGCCCGGGCGCCCGCCTCACACCAGCGCCAGCTGCGCCGCCTGCGGCGGCCGCGGCCCCACCTCCGGCGCCCCGCACCCCATCCCATACACCTGGCACAACTGCGCGATCTGCCCCGTGATGCGCCCCTCGTAATCCGGCGACGGCAACCCCGCCCGGTCGTACAGCTCCTCATAGCGCTCCACCAGCTGCGGATGCGCCTGCCCCAGCCACTCCAGATACCACGCCCGCGTCCCCGGCGGCAGCCGCAACACCACCGGCTCCACCGCCCGAGCCCCCGCCGCCGCGATCCGCCGCACCGTCGCCCCCAGCTGATCGGCCGCGTCACTGAGCAACGGCAGCACCGGCGCCATCAGCACCCGGCAGTCCACCCCCGCCTCCACCAGCGCCGAGACCAGCTCCAGCCGCGCCTGCGCCGTCGGCGCGCCCGGCTCCACCGCCCGCCGGATCCGCTCGTCCACGAACGCGATCGACACCGCCACCCGCGCCCCGGCCCGCGCCAGCAACTCCGCATCCCGCAGCACCAGCGAGCTCTTGGTGTAAACGGTGAACGGCACCGCCGCCTGCGACAGCGCCCCGATCACCCCCGGCATCAGCCGGTAGGTCTCCTCTGCCGCCTGATAACAGTCACCGCTGAGCCCCACCGCCAGCTCCTGGCCGTCCCAGCGCACCAGCTCCGCCCGCAATTTGGCCACCGCGTTCGGCTTGACCACGATCCGCGTGTCGAAATCACGCCCGGCATCCAGCCCCAGCCGCCCATGACCCGCGCGGGCACCGCAACCGCGGCAGGCATGGGCGCAACCACGGTAGGGAGACACAGCCCACCGCTGGGCGATGCCCGCGGTCTGCGGCACCCGCTCGATCACCGTGCGGGCCTGCAACTCGTAGAAACCCTCACGCACCACCGCACGCCGCTCGATCAGCGGACGCTCATCGGCGGCCTCGTCGACAAGCGAAAGCGCGTCCCAACCCACACCCACCAATGGAACACGCATTCGACAGCCTTTTCAAGCAGTTCCGCACAACCGCACCCGCCACATCAGCGGATCCGCCCCACCAGATAAAATGGCACACCCGTACCACTTTCGTCTGGGGGACCCCCATGCCCTGGCTCCTGCTCGCCCTCGCCATCGCCACCGAAGTCCTGGCCACCACCGCACTCAAACTCAGCAACGGCCTGACCCACCTCGGCTGGACCATCGCCGTCGCCGCCGGCTACATCACCTCCTTCGCCCTGCTGTCCCAAGCACTCAAACAACACCTCGACATGGGCACCGCCTACGCCGTCTGGGCCGGCGCCGGCACCGCCGCCATCGCCCTCATCGGCGCCGCCTTCATGGGGGAGACCCTCACCCCACTCAAGATCGGCGGTATCCTCCTCATCATCGGCGGCGTCGTAGTCCTCAACCTCGCAGGTGGCCATTGAACCCGCACCAGGACCACACCCCGGACCCGCCCGCGGGGGAGCGACACCACCTACCGGCCGCCGTCCCGCCCGCCCCACACGGCCCCACCCAGGCCCGCGGCCGCCGCCGCCGCGCCACCCTCCTCGCCGCCGCCGTCGACCTGCTCACCGAAGGCGGCTTCGCCGCCGTCACCCACCGAGCCGTCGCCCACCGCGCCAACCTCCCCCTGGCCGCCACCACCTACTACTTCACCTCCCGCGACCAACTCCTCGCCGAAGCCTTCGCCCAACTCGTCGAAACCGAACTCACCACCACCCGCACCTGGATCACCGACCACGGCCTGAGCGCCCTCACCGACCAGATCGCCGCCGCCGACCGCACCCGCCAACTCGGCCTCTGGGAGCTGTACGTCCACGCCGGCCGCGACCCCGTCCTGCAGCAGATCGCCCGCCGCTGGGCCGACGGCTGCGTCCGCATCGTCGCCGAAACCCTCCACCTGCCCGAGACCGACACCCGCGTCCGCCTCCTCTACACCACCCTCAGCGCCCTCTGGCTCGAACAGGTCGTGGAACAACGCCCCCTCGACGAAGCCCGCACCCTGCTCACCCTCGCCGTCACCACCGCGAAAAACGCGTTGCCGCCCCCTTGACCGCTCCCTACACTTCCCCCGTGCTCACACCCCTCTACCCGATCACCACCGGCCGCCTCCTGCTGCGCCCCTTCACCCTCGACGACCTCGACGCCGTCCACGCCTACGAATCCCGCGCCGACGTCGCCCGCTACCTCTACTGGGAGGCCCGCGACCGCGACACCAGCCGCGCCTTCCTCGACAAGAGGGCCACCCGCACCACCCTCACCGACGAAGGCGACGCCCTCGACCTGGCCGTCACCCTGCGCGACACCGGCGACCTCATCGGCCAGGCCCTGCTCATCTGGACCAGCAGACAACACCGCCAGGGCGAGATCGGCTACATCTTCCACCCCGACCACCACGGCCACGGCTACGCCCCCGAAGCCGCCCGCGAGATGCTCCGCCTCGGCTTCCGCGACCTCGACCTGCACCGCATCGTCGGCCGCCTCGACGCCCGCAACACCGCCTCCGCCCGCGTCCTGGAAAAACTCCACATGCGCCGCGAAGCCACCCTCGTCGACAACGAATACGTCAAAGGCGAATGGGCCACCGAAGCCGTCTACGCCATCCTGCGCACCGAATGGACCCCATGACCGCCCTGATCCACCACCTCGCCCTGCGCGCCGACTGGGACGACGCCCGCAAAGCGGGGGAGTACCGCATCTCCACCCTCGGCCACACCCTTGAGGAGATCGGCTTCATCCACTGCAGCCGCGACCTGGCCCAGCTACGCGGCGTCCACAGCGCCTTCTACGCCCACCTCACCGAACCCCTGCTCATCCTCGACATCGACCCCACCGGCCTCGACATCCGCCTCGAGGACGGCTTCCCCCACCTGTACGGGCCCCTGCCCATCACCGCCGTCACCGCCGTACACCCCTGGTAACCGGCAGGGGAGCGGCACACCACGGGGGAGCGGCCCACCGCCTCAACCCGGCCACCACCCGCACAAAACCGGCCTCACACCCAGACCGCGCAAACCCCCGCCCGCACGACCCGGCCACCCGCACAATGGTCCCCATGGACACCCGAACGGCCGCCCAACGCTTCGCCGACACCTGGCAACGCGGCTGGACCCACCACGACACCGCCGCGATCCTCACCCTCTACCGCGACGACGCCGTCCACACCAGCATGCCCTTCCGCCCCCCACACCAGGGCAAACAGGCCATCGCCGACTACATCCAATGGTCGTTCACCGGCGAAACCGACCCGCACGTCACCTTCGCCACCCCCGTCGTCGACGGCGACACGGCCGCCATCGAATTCCGGGTCCACGCCCACGACAACGGCCGCCCCATCACCCTCGCCGGCTGCGTCTTCGCCCGCTTCGACCCCGACGGCCTCGCCATCGAGACCCGCGACTACTGGCACACCGCCGACGGCCACCCATAACCCCGACCCACCAGGCCACCGGCCCCCACAACCGGCCACCCGCCACGAACCCCCGCCAAACCGATCACGCCACAGCGATCAGCGCACCACCCGCAACGGCGTCACAACCTGCCGCACCGGCACCTGCTCCGCGGCCGGCTGCGGCCTCGGCACCTGCTGGGCCACCTGCTGCGTCTGCTGCTGGGCCTGCTCCTCGGCACGCCGCTCGGCGCACCCGCCCGCGCAATAACCATTCGTCAGAACGAGACGCGCCCGCAGCGACGTGTACGCCTCCTTACCCGTCGCGGGCACGACGCCCTGACACACCGGGCATAACACCGACTGGGTCCCCACGTGCTGCTCCTCTCGCGGCGCGAATAGCAGGACTTCCAGCTTAAAACCACATCTCGCGTCAAGGACAGCGAATCCACAGAACGTCAAACTCTCCGTCAGCGCCCAGGGGAGCACGCCCAACCCGCGCACCACACCCCAAAACCCCCGCTCAACCACCGGAACCGGCCCCGCCGCACCACCCGGGGACCACGCCGCGTCACCGGGAAAAAAATCCCATCAAACCCACCGGCCCCACCCGCCGAGGGGAGCGCCGCACCCCTCCCGAAAGCGGCTACTTGACATAATGTCCATTATCAAGCAACTGGCATGAACCGTCCGTGCGCGGGCAGACGCCACACCATGCCCGCCCTGGAGATCACAACCCCCGGTCTCGTCTCACTCACAGCCGTGATCACCGCCCTGGCCATCTGGATGATCATCCTGGCCGCCCGGCTGACCCGGCACCCGCGCAACCGGCCCGGCGTCAGCATCGGCCTCGTCGATCAGGCCCGCGAGCTCAAAGCGCTCGGCCAGTTGCAGGAAGCCGTCTTCCTGGTACGCGGTGAGACCGGCATGAGCCAGCGCGCCGCCGCGCGCTTCGTCAGCCGTCTGTGACCCCTCCCCGCCCCGAATCCGAAAAATCATCCCATACCGAACAGAAGCTGAATTCTGTTTGGTATGGGACATGAAGTTACAAACAGCACCTAAAGGGACGCGAGCCACCGGACACCGCCGCGCCCCACGCCGTTTGGACGGTCACGTCGGGGGCGGCGCGTTCGCGGGTCGCCGGCGAACGCGGAGTCACCCACTCCCCCGGGTTGGAGCTCCCGGATGGGGGGTTTCGGATCCGCTGTGACGCGCGGTCATGCGCCCATCACAGCGGATGTTTCGGGCAAAGCAGGTCAATTGGGGCTGGTCACGGCGGGTTTTTGTCAGGAATCGTCACCAGCAGTGGACAATCCGTGTCAGCATCAAAGGTATGTATGGGCCATATGGGACGGTCTTAAATGCGCGGGGCCGGAGGGAACGCCCCTCCCGCCGAGCGGTCCCCTTTCGCCCCTGAACTCCGTGTCGTTCTCGTTGTCTGGAAAGAAGTCCCCCGTTGCGTATCTTGCTGCTGTGCTCCTCGTTCAACGGCCTGACCCAGCGTTGCTGGCTGGAGCTGCGCCGGGCCGGTCATGACGTCGCCGTCGAGCTGGCCGTCTCGGAGCAGGCGATGGTGGAGGCGGCCGAGCTGGCCAAGCCGGATCTGGTGATCTGCCCGTTTTTGAAGGAGCGGGTGCCTGAGCAGCTGTGGCGGACGCATCGTACGGTGATCATTCATCCGGGTCCGCCTGGGGACCGGGGGCCGTCGTCGCTGGACTGGGCGATTTTGGAGGGCGCGCCGGAGTGGGGGGTGACGGCGTTGCAGGCGGTGGAGGAGATGGACGCGGGTCCGATCTGGGGGTATCGGACGTTCGCGATGCCGTCGGAGGCTCCGCGTAAGTCGGCGTTGTACAACGGGCCGGTGGCGGATGCGGCGGTGGAGTTGGTGGCGGAGGTTGCGGTGAATGCGGCGGACGCGTCGTTCTCGCCGGTGCCGTTGGATTACCGTTCGCCGGAGGTGCGGGGGCGGTTGCGGCGGGCGATGCGGCATGGGGATCGGGAGTTTTCGTGGGAGGAGTCCACGGAGGAGATCGTGCGGCGGGTGCGGGCGGCTGATGGTGCGCCTGGTGGGCGGTCGCGGTTGGGTGATGTGGGGGTGCGGGTGTTCGACGTGTATCGGGGTCCGGAGCTTGGGGGGCGGCCGGGTGAGGTGGCGGCGCGGCGTGAGGGTGCGGTGTTGGTGAACACCGGTGATGGTTCGGTGTGGGTGGGGCATGTGCGGTTGGAGCAGGAGGGGGCGGTGAAGCTTCCGGCGACGTTGGCGTTGGGTGATCGGGTGGCTTCGGCGCCGGAGCGTCCGGGGTACAGCGAGATCACTTATGACCGTAGTGATGGTGTGGGGGTGGTGAGTTTCGACTTCTACAACGGGGCGATGTCGACGGATCAGTGTCGGCGGTTGTCGTCGGCGTTGCGGTATGCGGTGGCGCAGGACACGAAGGTGTTGGTGGTGCGGGGTGGGGAGGCGTTCTCCAATGGCATTCATCTGAATGTGATCGAGGCGTCGCGGCATCCGGAGTTGGAGGCGTGGGCGAACATCAATGCGATCAACGCGGTGTGCCGGGAGATCGTGGGGTGTACGGGTCAGTTGGTGGTGACGTCGATCGGGGGGAATGCGGGTGCCGGTGGGGTGATGATGGGTTTGGGGGCGGATCGGGTGATCATCCGGGATTCGGTGGTGTTGAATCCGCATTATCGGACGATGGGGTTGTTCGGGAGTGAGTACTGGACGTATGTGCTGCCGCGGCGGGTGGGGGCGGAGACGGCGCGGCGGTTGACGCGGCAGGCGTTGCCGGTGGGTGCTGCCGAGGCGGTGGAGTTGGGGTTGGCGGATCGGATGTTGGGGGGTTCGCGGCTGGACTTCGAGCGTCGGGTGCTGGAGTACGCGGAGCGGTTGGCGGTGGATCCGGGTTATGATCGGCTGCTTGCGGGTCGGCGGCAGGCTCGGGAGGTGGATGAGCGGCGTAAGCCGCTGGATGCGTTCCGGGCGGAGGAGTTGGCCGAGATGAGCCGGGACATGTTCGACGATCGGCATGAGTTCCGGGTGGCGCGGCGGGCGTTCGTGCACAAGGTGCGGGCGGAGGCGACTCCGGAGCATTTGGTGCGTCTTGGTGAGTTGTCCGGTGTGTCGGAGCCTGCTGGGGCTGGTGCATCTCATATGTGAGATATGGTCTCGTGTTGTGTCAGATGATTACCTTGTACGGATCGGCCGGTTGATCCGGGATGCGCGCCAGCATCGTGGTTGGACGCAGCTGCAGCTGGCGGACGCTCTGGCGACGTCGCAGAGCGCGGTCAACCGGATCGAGCGCGGCAACCAGAACATCAGTCTTGAGATGATCGCCCGGATCGGTGAGGCGCTCGACAGTGAGATCGTCTCGCTGGGGTATGCGGGGCCGATGCATCTGCGGGTGGTGGGCGGTCGCCGGCTGTCGGGCAGCATCGATGTCAAGACCTCGAAGAACGCGTGTGTGGCGTTGTTGTGCGCGTCGTTGCTGAACTCGGGGCGGACGATCCTGCGCAAGGTGGCGCGGATCGAGGAGGTCTACCGGATCCTGGAGGTGCTGGCCTCGATCGGGGTGCGGGCGCGGTGGATCAACGAGGGCAGCGATCTGGAGATCGTTCCTCCGGCCCGGCTGGAGCTGGAGGCGATGGACACGGAGGCGGCGCGCCGTACCAGGAGCGTGATCATGTTCCTGGGGCCGTTGATGCATCGTACGGAGCAGTTCCAGATCCCCTATGCGGGGGGTTGTGATCTGGGGACGCGTACGGTGCAGCCGCACATGTCGGCGCTGAAGCATTTCGGGCTGGACATCACGGCGACGGGCGGGTTCTATCACGCGCGGGTGGATCGGGGGGCGGCGCCGTCGCGGCCGATCGTGCTGACCGAGCGGGGTGACACGGTGACGGAGAACGCGCTGCTGGCGGCGGCGCGGCACGACGGGGTGACGGTGATCCGTAACGCCTCCTCCAACTACATGGTGCAGGATCTGTGCTTCTTCCTGGAGCAGCTCGGGGTGCGGGTGGAGGGGGTGGGGACGACGACGTTGACGGTGCACGGCCTGCCGGAGATCGAGCGGGACGTCGACTACTCCCCCTCTGAGGATCCGGTGGAGGCGATGAGCCTGCTGGCGGCGGCGGTGGTGACGTCGTCGGAGCTGACGATCTGCCGGGTGCCGGTGGAGTTCCTGGAGATCGAGCTGGCGGTGCTGGAGGAGATGGGCCTCGACTGTGATCGGGGCGGGGAGTACGCGGCGGCCAACGGTCGTACGCGGCTGGTGGATCTGACGGTGCGGCCCTCGAAGCTGGTCTCCCCCATCGACAAGATCCATCCGATGCCGTTCCCTGGGCTGAACATCGACAATGTGCCGTTCTTCGCGGCGATCGCGGCCTCGGCGCAGGGTTCGACGTTGATCCATGACTGGGTCTACGACAACCGGGCGATCTATCTGACGGAGCTGACGCGGCTGGGGGCGTCGGTGAAGCTGCTGGATCCGCATCGGGTGCTGGTGGAGGGGCCGACGCGGTGGCGCAGCGCGGAGATGATGTGCCCGCCGGCGTTGCGGCCGGCGGTGGTGGTGCTGCTGGCGATGATGGCGGCGGAGGGCACGTCGGTGCTGCGGAACGTGTACGTGATCAACCGCGGGTATGAGGATCTGGCCGAGCGGTTGAACGCGTTGGGGGCGCGCATCGAGACCTTCCGCGACATCTAGACCTTCAGGGCCCGGGGGTATCCCGGGCCCTGTCTTGTGCGGCAGGTGTTTCTGTCGGTGCGGGCCGCTACCGTCGTGCTTGGGTGTTCGTGGCGCGAGGGAAGGGGTGGCCGGTGCGGCCTGCGGAGCTCGACCGGTTGACGGTGGCGGAGGCGGGTGACCGCTATGTGGAGCTGGTGCGGGCCAGGACGGTGACGGGGGCGTTGTCGCCGTCGACGGCCGAGGTGTATGCGCGGGATGTGGCGACGCTGGTGGAGCTGGCCGGCGCGGATGTGGTGCTGGACGATCTGACGGGCGCTGATGTGGATGCGCTGCTGCTGGCGTTCGCCCGCCGGCCCGATGGGCGGCTGCGTGCTCCGAGCGGGGGGCAGTCGCCGTCGTCGCAGGCGCGGTTTCGGCGGTCGATCTCGGCGTTGTTCAAGCATGCGACGCTGGCGGGGTGGGTGCAGCTCAATCCGATGACGGCTTCGACGGTGACGTCGAAGGAGCGTGGGGGGTTGCGTCCGCAGCGGCGGGCGTTGACGCGGGAGCAGGCGCAGGGGTTGATCGGGGCGGCGCGTACGTTGGGGGATGCTCCCCCGCCGGAGGGTAAGCGGCGTGATCAGCGTACGGAGTTGCGCGATGCGGTGATCGTGCTGTTGTTGTCGACGGTGGGGCCGCGGGTGTCGGAGCTGGTGCGGGCGAATGTGGAGGATTTCTTCACCAACGACGGGGTGCGCTACTGGCGGATCTTCGGCAAGGGCGGGCGGACGCGGGATGTGCCGTTGCCGGATGACGTGGCCAGGGTGTTGCAGGAGTATCTGGCGCAGGGGCGGCCGGCGGTGGCCGACAAGGCGTTGCTGTTGTCGTGGCGGGGGCGGCGGCTGGCGCGGGGGGATGTGCAGGCGGTGATCGATCGGGTGCAGCAGCGGGTGGATCCCGATCAGCGGCGTTCGGTGACGCCGCACGGGTTGCGGCATACGACGGCGACGCATCTGCTGGCCGACGCGGTGGACATGGATGCGGTGCGGCGGGTGCTGGGGCACAGTGATCTGTCGACGCTGGGGCGTTATCGCGATGAGCTGCCGGGTGAGCTGGAGGTGGCGATGCGTGCTCATCCGCTGTTGCGCGGCCGGTGAGGGCGCCCGCCCCTTTGATGGGATAACAATACCGGTATTTGTATCCCTGGGTATAGAGTGGGTGTCATGGTGAGACCTCCGCTGACCCCCGAGGAGCGGCTGCGTGGCGAGCAGCTCGGCTTGGTGCTGCGCCGGGCCCGTGGCGAGCGCAGCATCGTCGAGGTCGCCGCCGCGGCGGGGATGTCGGCCGAGACCCTGCGCAAGATCGAGACCGGCAGGATCGCCACGCCGGCGTTCTTCACGATCGCCGCCCTGGCCGACGTGCTCGGCATCCCGCTCGACCACCTGGCCACACGCTCCACCCCCGCCGCCACCTGAGGGGTGCCCTGCGGGGTTCAGCGACGCAGGGCGCTCCCCCGCTCCGTGCGCGGCAGCTTCCCGGGGCCGCGTACGGTGAGCAGGTCGCCGTCGATGCGTGCGGCGATGACGGTGTCGATCTCGCCCTCTAGCCGGAAGATCAGCGCCGGGCACCCATTGACCTGTGCCGCCGCGCCGAACCTGCTCAGCACGGTGGCCAGAGGTGCCACCCGGTCGGCTCCCACGATAGGCGCGAGCGGGGCCTGCACGACTCCCCCGCCGCCGCTCAGGAAGACGACGTCGGGCAGGGGTCGCAGATCACCCCGTCCCGACGGTGGCCCGGGCTCTTCGCCGCGGCTGTCCCGCCCGGATCTGTTACGGGCTCGGTCGGCGGGAGCGTCTCGAGCGCCAGCGGCATCGCCATGGAGACGCTGTCGGCCGGCTCGACGTCCTCGGCCACGTCGGGGGCCTTCCACTCGGGGGCGGCCGTCACCTTCGGCGAATCTGCGATGAATCGCGTGAAGGCCGCAGTGATGCATGCCCGTCTTTCGGCGAAGCTGTGGCGGTCATCATGCGTCCGCCAGCTCGTCCTTGTGGCGGAACAGGCTCCGGTACTCCTGAGGGGAGGTGCCAAGGTGCCGATGGAATGTGGCCCGCAAGGAAGCGGGAGCGCCGAGCCCGGTGAGGCGGCCGATCTGCTCGATGGGCACGGTGGTCGCCTCCAGCAGTTCGCGTGCCCGGTCGATGCGCGCGTCGGTCAGCCAGGTCATCGGCGGGGTGCCGGTCTCCTTGCGGAAGCGGCGGATCAATGTCCGCCGCGACATGTGGGCGCGTTCTGCGAGGTCGTCGACGGTCAGGGGCTTGGCAAGGTTGTCGAGCATCCACTCACGCAGAAGAGCAAGTTCGTCTCCGCTCGCTTCGGGGCGGAATTGTTCGACGAACTGTGCTTGGCCTCCCCGTCTCCGTGGTGGCGCGACGAGAGCGCGTGCGTGTGTGTTCGCTGCTGCGGCGCCGCGGTCGGTGCGGATCAGGTGCAGGCACAGGTCGATTCCCGCGGTCACGCCGGCGGAGGTGAGGATGTCGCCGTCGTCGACGTAGAGCTGGTTGGGCAGGACGTCGACGTGTGGGTAGCGCTGACGCAATTGCTCGGCGTGCCGCCAGTGTGTGGTCGCGGGGCGCCCGTCGAGCAGCCCGGCCGCGGCGAGGGTGAAGGCCGCGGTGCAGATGGAGACGAGTCGGGCGCCTCGGGCGTGAGCCTCCCGTAGCGCCGTCAGAAGCTCGGCCGAGGGGGCCGTGTCGATGTCGTCGTACCCCGGAATGATCACGGTGTCGGCGTCGTCGAGCGCTTCGAGGCCGGCCGGGACCGTGATCGCGAAGCCGCACCCGGGCACCAGTCGGGTCTCGGTGTCGGCGCACAGGGTCAGCTCGTAGTGGGGGTCCATTGCGAAGATCTGTGTCGCGGTACCGAACTCGAGCGGGAGCACACCGGGCAGTACGAGCACTGCAACGTGGTGTCTGTTTGTCATGGTGGCACGATTATAGCGCTTGGTGGCATTCATGCCACTTTTGACCGGAGGGCCGGTCTCGTAGCGTCGAGCCATGACCGACACCCTTGCCCTCTCGGGAGGGCCGCGGAACGGGGTACTCGCTCTTCCTGCCGGGCCGCTGGTTGAGGCGAGCCTTGCCGACGGTCTCAAGCCTCAAGCATCGGAATCCAGCGCGGCCCTATCGCCCTCGCGGACGTGGCCGTACACCGGCTGCCCTTTACGGCGAAACAGCGCCCCGCCGCATTCACGCTCGGCGCGGAGTCGTCGATGGCGGCCTGGTCCGGCAGCAGGCCGCCCTGGAAGGCAGCCGCGAGCAGGTGGGTGAGCGCGACCGGGTCCGCCTCCGGCCGCCGCTCGCGCATCTTTCCCCGGCGGGACCCGAACAGTTCCTGCCACCGTTCGAAGCCGTCGGTCACCGTGTCGCGGCGGGAAGGTTCGGCCTTGACGACCCCCGGCGAGTACGGATGGGGCCCGGCCCGGTGCCGGTGGCGCCTGATCTGCGGCAAGGAAACGTTCTACGCCCTCGCGAAGGGGCAGGTGGCCGTGGATGACGCGGTGGCCGCGGGGCGACTCGTCGTGGACGGCGAGCCCGACACCGCCCGGCTGTTCTTCGAACTGTTGCGCCTGCCCGACGGACATCGCACGACCTCTCGCTGAGCCTGTGCGGCGCCCCTCAAAGGACTCACTCCCCCGCACCGGCACTTCTGTAGAAACGGAAAAATCATCATGGAACGCAATCTTCTGGTGATCGGGGCGACCGGCAAGACCGGTGGCCGCACGGCCGAACTGCTGCTTCAGCGCGGCTGCCACGTCCGCGCGCTCGTCCACCGAGTCGATGAGCGCTCCGAGCGGCTTGCCGGCCTCGGGGCGCAGATCGTGCAAGGCGATGTCCAGGACCTCAACTCCCTGGCGGAGGCGACGAAGGGGATCGACGCCCTGTACTTCACCTACCCGATCCTTCCCGGCCTGGTGGACGCCACGGCGAACGTGGCCGTGGCGGCGGAGGAGAACGGGGTGCAGGCGATCGTGAACATGTCGCAAGTCTCCGCTCGCCGTGAATCCGCCAGCAACGCGGCACGCCAGCACTGGGTCGCCGAGCGTGTGCTGGACCGCTTCCCGGTGGCCGTCACCCACCTCCGTCCGACCTTCTTCGCGCAGTGGCTGATCAATACCTGGGCCGACGGGACCGGCGAGCTGCGGCTGCCCTTCGCCGACGGACGCCATGCCCCGATCGCTGAAAGCGACCAGGCAAGGGTGATCGCGGCCATCCTGGAGGACCCTGCCCCGCACGCCGGCAAGATCTACCCGCTGTATGGGCCGGTGGAGCTCGACCACTACGAGATCGCCGAGAAGATGTCGAAGGCGCTCGGTCGTCAGGTCACCTACGTGCCCATCGGTCTCGACGAGTTCAGGACCATCCTCGAAAAGCGCGGAGCGCCGGAGCACCTGATCCAGCACCTTCTCGCCGTCGCGGTCGACTACCGCAACGGCGTCTTCGCCGGCACGAACGACCTCGTGAAGAAGATCGGCGGCACAGACCCCCTCGATGTCGAGAGCTTCGTCGCCCAGAACCGGGCGGCCTTCGACCTGCACACCGCCTGAACCCTCAGGACCATCAGCAGAACTTCTGATGCGACCGGTGCCGTCCGCTGGCCGCGAATGGATCGGCCGGCTTGTCGTGGTCTGGCCGGTCAAGGTCGCCGAACGGCAGATGCTGCGCCCCGGTTTCGTGCCGCCGCCCGCGATCAGGCTGCCGCGCGACCTGACCGGCTACCGGGTGGACCTGGCGCAGGCGCGCAGATTGAACTGAGTGTGGTGGCCTTGGACATCTTCGGCGTCTCCGGCCGCTTGTGCGACCACCATGCGTTCCTGCTCACCGCGATGCTCGCTCGCCTCGGTGCGATCAACGCTGACATCGCCGCCCTCGATCAGGAGATCGCCTCGTTCGCCGCGGCGGTCGAGCGGATGGATGAGATGCCGGGGATCGGCCTGGCCGCCGTGCATGCCATCATCACCGAGATCCGTCTTGGCTCGAAGCCCTCGGCTACCGCGCGTCACGCTTGAACCCGCTGCCTGACCCATCACCGTCTGCACGGGGCCTGGCTCGCAGCATGACGTGAGGTTCGCTGCCGCGTGCCCGGCTGATGTCTGATTTTCGGATCAGGATGGAGCGGCGTTCGGCCCGCCGCATCCTGCGGGAAGCGGCGGGCCGAACAGCCTGTGCTCCTGCCGGTCAGTAGCCGGCGGTGAAGCGCTGCCGGCGGTGGCTGGGCTGCTCGATCTCGTCGAGGAGGGCGACCGCGTAGTCCTCCACGGAGATGGTGCTGTTGCCGTCGTCGTCGGTGACGAGGTCGTCCAGGGCGGTGCGGTAGCCGCCGGTGCGGGTGCCGGGCTCGATCACGGCCGCGGGGCTGAGGTTGGTCCAGTCGACGTCGGTGACGGTCCGGTAGTAGTCGAGGGCGTCGCCGTGGGCGTGCATGATCTGCAGCAGGAAGTCGGGCAGGCCCGGGGCGTCCCACACCTGCTTGCCGTCGGGGGTGCGCAGGGAGCCGGCGCCGCCGACGGTGATCAGGCGGGGTACCTGCCCGCCGAGGGTCCGCAGTCCTTCGGTGAGGGCGACGGCGGCGGGCTTGATGGTGGCGATGTGGCCGGGGCCGTCACCGCCGCCGACAGCGCTGACGACGACGTCGTGGCCCTTCGCGGCGGCGGCGACCGACTGGGCGTCGAGGATGTCGCCGGTGGTGACGCTCAGGTTCGCGTGGCGTTCGGTGACCTTGGCGCGGTCGCGGACGACGGCGGTGACGGTGTGGCCGCGCTCGAGGGCCTCGCGGACGATGGCGGAGCCGATGGTGCCGTTGGCGCCGAAGACGGCGATGTTCGTCATGGGAGTGCTTTCCTTCGTGATTTGTCGTGGTGGTTCGGTGGGCGGTCAGGCGGAGGTGGGGGTCAGGTGCCGGTCGAGGGCCTCGGTGAGCTGGAGGGCGCTGGAGAGCGGTCCGCCGAGCCGGTGGGCGCCGGTCGGGATGTGCGGGTACGCCGCCACGGGCAGGGCGCGCGGGCCGGAGAACAGGCCCCCGGACAACACCCGCAGTTCGATCCGGTCCGCGTTGCCGTCAGCGAACTGCCGCAGCGCCGGGCCCAAGCCGTAACACCAGCCGCAGTAGGCGTCGAACGCGTACGTCAGACGGATACGGTCTGTCATTCGGGGCCTCCTGACATTGGTAGAAGTCGGTCATCGAGATCGGCCGGGAGCTGCGACGCCCCTTGCCGCCGCGTACGCTCTCGGCTGACTTCAAACGTAGGAGCCGCGACAGGTTCCGCCCAGGTACGGTGAGGACTCGTGGTGGTGAAAAACGGACACGAAGTGGTCCAGGAGATCCAGTACGTACCGTCGGCGGCCGGCGCGGCCGGTGTCGAGGTGATGCCGATCGCCGAGCTGCGCCGCCGCATGCACAGTCACGGCGGGGCGCAGGGCGCGCGGGAGGCCGAGGGAGCCGGCCGTGCGCAGCGCCCGGACTTCCACCTGCTCCTCACGGTGGAGCAGGGGCTGCTGTGGCACATGGTCGACTTCGCCGACTACGCCGTCACCGACGGCACCTGGCTGTGGGTCCGCCCCGGCCAGGTGCAGCGCTTCGGCGACCTCAGCGGGGCGACCGGGACTGTGGTGCTGTTCCAGCCTGACTTCCTCGACCCCGTCACCGCTGCCGACGTCCGCCTCGACGACCCCTTCGGACGCACCCTGTGGCAGATCGCCGGACAGGACGCCCTCGCCCTGCGCCGGGCCCTCGACCACCTGGCCCACGAATACGGCACCACCGCCATGCCGGCCCCCACCCGCTCCGCCATCCTCCAGCGGCTGCTGGCCGTGCTCCTGCTGCGCCTGACCCACGTGATCTCGCCCGTGGGCACCCTGCTCGGCGAGCACACGGAAACCTTCCGGCGCCTGCGCGCCGCGGTCGAAGCCGACTTCACCCGGGCCCGCGACGTCGGACACTACGCACGCGCCCTCGGATACTCGCCGCGCACCTTGACCCGGGCTGCGCACGCCGCGGCCGGCGTCGGCGCCAAGGAGTTCATCGACCGTCGCGTCGTGCTGGAGGCCAAACGCCTCCTCGCCCACGGCGACGAACCCGTCGTGAGCATCGGGGCCCGCCTCGGCTTCCTCGACGCCAGCAACTTCGTCAAATACTTCATCCAGCGCACCGGCGCCACACCGGCCACCTTCCGCAGCCGGTACCGCCCGGCCCGGGTCGCCCGCTGAAGCCGCCGGCCAAAGCCGCCGATCGTGCCGGCGATGGATGCGTCCCCATGGCTGTGCTCGGACGCCGCCTGCTCAGCCGAGCGGGTGGCGTGCCGTGTGGATGGCCGCGCCGTTCATCCCCGGCCGGCCGTACTTGTCGGGGATCCGGACCTGCTCATCGTGACCGATGCCGGCTGCGACCTCACCTGCCACGTCTACGTCCTATGCGACCTGCACACCGGGCAGGATGAGGGACCGCCGCCTGGTGCTGGTCAATTCGTCGAGGTCATGACCCGATCCTGGCGATGCAAGGCACTCGGGCCTCTTCTCGTTCCTGACTGAGCCCTCATACGGTCGGGGAATGAACGACATACTCGCCCTGCCCACGGGGTCGCTGGCTGAGGCGAGCCTCGCCCTGGTACAGAAGTCGGAGAGCACGCCGATCGCCGACCACAGCGTCCGCAGTTTCCTGTTCGCCCGCCTGTCGGCCGAGCAGGAAGGCTGCCTGAACGACGCGGCATACGACGAGAACCTGCTCTTCGCCACCTGCGTGATGCACGATCTGGGGCTGGGCACCCTCGCGGCCGGCCAGGCCCGGTTCGAAGTGGAAGGCGCCGATCTGGCGGCATCCGTGCTGACCGAGCACGGCGTCGCCGCGGCGGACGTCGACCGGGTGTGGGAAGCGATCGCCCTGCACTCCTGCCTGGGCATTGCCGAGCGGCGCGGGCTGCTGACCTACTTGACCCACAAAGGTGTCTTCACCGACGCCGGCCGCTTCACCGACCTCGGTGCCGCGATGCTCCAGGCGATATATGCCGCATACCCCCGGCCCGCCGACGACCGCTCTGTCCAGGAGGCGATCGTCGAGCATGCCGCCCGCTCCCAGGCCGCGGCACCGCCGTACTCCCTCGCAGCCGAGTTGCTGCGCCAGCGGCAGACCGGACAGTGACCTCTGAGGCGAAAGCGCATCGGCGTCTGCTGGCGCTCGTCACACACGAGTTCCCCGGACGCCGTCTCCGGCGATCAGCTGGTCGGGTGGTGCACGGCCACGCTTCGGTGATGCTTGGTCGTTCGGCCCGGGGACACGGTGTTCGGTGATCGGCCTGTGACGACACCCCCGCCTGTGACAGCTGTGGTGGGTGGCGCACGTCACATCCGCGTGCTGTCACAGGGTTCGGGCCGCCGGCATCTTCATGGTCGTCAGAGGCCGCGCGGACGATGCGCGCGGCACGTTGTTCCACGAGTGAGGACGAAGTCATGGGACCCCGTTTCGACCTGTTCGCCAACGAGCTCGGCGCCAAGATCGGCAAGCGGTTCGCCGGCGTGAGTCTGGCGATCGAGCAGTCGTCGCTGTCCAAGAGCACGGTGGAGCTGGTGAACCTGCGCGCCAGCCAGATCAACGGCTGCGGTTTCTGCGTGGACTTCCACACCAAGGAGCTCGCGGTCGCCGGGGAGAGCGCGGTGCGCGTCAACCTGGTGGCCGCCTGGCGTGAGTCCACCGTGTTCACCGATGCCGAGCGGGCCGTGCTGGCGCTCGCCGAGGAGGGCACCCGGCTGGCCGACGCCCACACCGGCGTGTCGGATGAGACCTGGGCCCGGGTGCGTGAGCACTACGACGACGACCAGGTGGCGGCGCTGGTCTACCTGGTCGCCATGATCAACGCGGCCAATCGGCTCGGTGTGATCGTGCGCAACCCGGGAGGCTCCTACGAGCCCGGCATGTTCGCGAAACTGTCGAGCTGATCGGCAGGTGATCCCCGGCCCGGCTCTTTGGCCTGGGCTGGGGGTCGCGCACCTGGCGTGGCGCCGGGGTCGCGATCCGCGCCATGACCCTGCTTGCGCTGCCTGGCCGAGCCCGAACTGCGCGAACTGCGTCGCGGCCGGGGCCGTTCAAGGGTTGGTGCTCAGCAGGGGGCCGATCATGGCTGGTCAGCTCGTTCCCGGGCGGGTGAAGCCCATGGGGGTACGGCTGTAGGGGGCGATCTTGACCTCGGAGCCCGGTCTGGGCGCGTGGATCATCGTGCCCTTCTCGGGGTCGAGCACGATACCCACATGGTCAGCGGTGCCGTCGCCGTCGTTGTCGAAGAAGACGAGGTCGCCGGCCTGCACGTTGCCCTCGGGGATGCGCGGCCCGCGCAGCCACTGGTCGTTGGCGACGCGGGGGATGGTGGTCCCCGCGGACTCGTACGCGCGCAGGGTCAGCCCGGAGCAGTCGAAGGAGCCGGGTCCCGTCGCCCCCCACACGTAAGGGTCGCCGAGCTGCTTGAGGGCGTAGTCGATGACGGACTGGGCGCGAGGGTTGGGCGCCAGGCTGTGGGCGTTCGGCGGGACGGCCAGCGAGGGCGCGCCCCCACCGCCCCCGCCTGCGCTGCTGCCGCCTGACCCGTTGGTCCCGATGCCGCCGCTGGTGGTCGGTGCGCCGTTCCCGTCGCCGTTGTAGGACGCCAGTTGTGTCTTCGGGGTGTGGGGCCGGAAGTCCGGGTCGGGGATCCAGAGCGTCCCGGACTTGTTGCCCGGGACGAAGTCCTGGTCGCCGGGAGCGGGGATGGCGGTGAAGAACCGCGCCTCGCCCAGGTGCTTGTCGATCTCCTTTGTGGCCTGGCCGAGGGCCTCGCCGGCCTTGTCCGTGTGCACCTTGGCCCGTTCGAGGGCGTCCGACACCTGGGACCTGATGCTCGTCATCGAGATCGTCGTGCTGTCGGGGTCGTTGCGCTGCTCGTCCAGCCAGGCGCGTTTCTCCCGGTAGAGGGCCTGGACCTCGCCCTTGGCCGTCTCCAGCGCGGTGCCCGCGGCGTCCAGCTTGCCGGCGCAGCTGGTCAGGGCCTCGCTCAGGGCCGTACCGGACTCGGGATATCTGCCCATGTACGTGGCGAAGTTCTCGGCGGCGACGCCGTTCCACGCGCTGTCCACCCGGTTGACGGCGCGTTTGATGACGCCGCCCTCCGTGGTGATGTCGCCGGCCAGCGCTCGCCACTGCCCCGAGATCTTGGAGATCTGGGCCTGGTCGCCGCTCAGGCTGTCGATGACGCGCTGGATGGGGCTGAGGTACTGGTCCCAGATGTCCGTCATACCTTCTCCGTCCGGGGAACGGTGGGGAGGTCGGCCTTGCGGACGTTGTCGACGACCTGGTGGATGGCCGCCTCGACCTTGGTCAGGTTCTGCTGGGCATGGCGTATCTCGGCGTCGATCTTCACCTCGAAGTCGTTGACGGCCTTGGTGAGCTTGCCGGAGAACTCCGCCAGCTGGCCGAAGCAGGAGGTGCTGACGCTCGTGGGACCGTCCTCGGCCGCGCTCTTGAACTGGTTCGCGACCCCTTTGGCCTTGGTGGCGCACTCCTCGAGCGTGTCGAAGTAGATCTCAAACCCTGCCACGTGAGTCACGCCTCTACTGTCAGATCAACATCAACCGCCCGACAATCTAACACCCTTGGCCCTTTTGCCCGGCCGCGTCGTCAGAGGCCGGGTGTCGTGGTCAGAGCTCTTTGCGCATGCCGCCGTCGATGACGAGTTCGGAGCCGTTGATGTTGGGCGCTTTCCCGGAGGCCAGGAACACCACCAGCGCGGCGATCTCCCGTGGTTCGGTGATGTGCCCGGTGGACATGCCCAGCACGCCGGGCAGGGACTGGAGGAACTCCTCGCGCGGGATTCCGGCCCTGGCCGCGAGAGCGTCGCCGGTGCCGCCCGGTTCGGTCCACACGGCGGTGCGTACCGGGCCGGGTGAGATGGTGTTGACCCTGACGCCGCGGCCGCCGAACTCCTCGGCGAGGGACTTGCCGAGGTTGGCCAGCGCGGCTTTGGCCGCCGAGATGTCCACCAGGTGAGGGACAGGACGGCGGGCGTTGATCGAGCCGATGTTGATGATGTGGCCGCCGCGCTCGATGATGCTGGGGAGCGCGGCCCTGGTGGCCCGTACGGCGGCCAGGAGGGTCAGGTCGAGAGCGTGCCGCCAGTCCTCGTCGGTCACGGACAGGAACCCGTGCGGGTGCGGGCCGGTCGTTCCTGCGACGTTGTTGACCAGCACGTCGATGCCGCCGAGCGCGGTCAGGGCGGCGTCGATGAGGCGGGGCGGGCCGTCGGGGGCGCCGAGGTCCACGGGGACGGCGAGCGCGGTGACCTTGCCGAGTTCGGGGCTGATCGTCCGGGCGCCGGCCACGACGCGGTAGCCCTCGTCGTGCAGCGCGCTCGCCACGGCCAGCCCGATGCCTTTGCTCGCGCCGGTGACCACAGCGTTCCTTGCCTTGCCATCAGCCATGACGGTCCTTTCGGGGCCGGCTCGTGGTCTGTTGCGGGGGAGGTTCGCGGCAATACATCATTGAACGCTGATATATGGGCGCAAGGTATCATCGGTGGCTGATGGATAGCAACGGTGAAGGAGACCGCCTCCTCGCGCTCGGCCGGGCGTTGAGCTGCCGGGTCCGCCTTGCCGTGCTGCAGGTGCTCACCGAGCAGGAGGACGCTTCGGTGGGCGAGCTGGTCAGCCGCACAGGCGTCACTCAGCCGAACATGTCGAACCATCTGGGCGTGCTGCGTTCGGCCGGGCTGGTCACCTGCCGGCGTCAAGGGCGGGTCGTCCGTTACCGGCTGGCCTCGCCCGTGGTCGCCGGTCTCGTCGCGAGCCTGACCGAGCTGGCCGGTGACCGGCCCGGATCCACCGCTTAGGGCAGCTCCAGGGCGTCCCCGGGAAGGGTCGGCGGCTGCCACAGCGTGTGCGCGGGTGGTGACCAGTCGGAGGCGAAGGGGCCCTGGCGGGTCTCGATGAGCGCGACGACCTCCTCGCGGGCGGCGCTGACGTGGCGGTGTACGCGCTCGTCGATGAGCCCGAGCCGCCTGCCGTGCCGGTATTCGTCCTCGTCCTTCCAGTGGTGGCGCGACAGGTCGGGTTCGACGATCAGGTCGAGCAGCAGGTCGAAGGTGTCGATGCCCAGGCGGGTGCGCGTTTTGGGCAGGTCGAAGTCGACGTACCAGGTCAGGGGCCGGAGCTCGGCGTCGAAGAACTGGCGGACGGTGAAGTGTTTGCCGATGCCGTACCAGCTGCGCGTGATGGTGTCCCGCCAGGTCCACCAGCCGAGTTCCCAGCGGCCTGAGGCCAGCCGGGCGATGGTGCGGTCCCGGTCGCCGCCGCCGTTCAGGACGGAGGTGATCCAGGTGGTCGAGGCCAGGCCGCGCAGCCCCGGCCAGCCGGCCACCACGAAGTACTCGTCGGTGTCCTGCAGGACCCGGTACGGCGTGGCCGACCACACCTTGCCGTTCCAGACGTGGCGGCGCACCGCCGTGGCGCCCTCGTCGAAGCGTTTGCCGGCTGTCATGCCGTCGATCATGTCAACGATGGGCCGGATCTGTCACGATCTTGGCTGTGGAGCGGGTGAGCATCGATGCGGGCAGGTTGACGTTGCGGCCGTTCGGCCCGCAGGACATCCCGTGGGTGTTTGAGGTGTCGCAGGATCCCGCGGTGCAGCGGTTCGTGCAGGTTCCCTGCCCGTACCTCATGGAGGGCACGCTGCGTAAGCGGCTGGTTCATCGGGGTGAGCGGGTCGACGCGTGGGTGGGCTCGCTGCTGCGGCAGGAGTGCGCGGGCTAGCGGGGTCCGGTGTGCGCGGCGCCGGCGGGGGCTGGTGCAATGGCGGGCATGACTGTGGTGCGTTCGCTGGTGTTGTTCGCGTTGGCGGCCCTGTTCGAGATCGGTGGGGCGTGGCTGGTGTGGCAGGGGGTTCGGGAGCAGCGTGGGCTGGTGTGGGCGGGCGCGGGGGTGATCGCGCTGGGCCTGTACGGTTTCGTGGCCACGTTGCAGCCCGATGCGCATTTCGGGCGGATCCTGGCCGCGTACGGCGGGGTGTTCGTGGCCGGGTCGCTGCTGTGGGGTGTGGTGGCCGACGGGTTCCGGCCGGACCGGTGGGATGTCATCGGGGCGCTGGTCTGCCTGGTGGGCGTCTTGGTGATCATGTACGCGCCGCGGGGCTGACGCCCGGGTCGCCGTGTTTTCCGTACCTCCCGATACGGACATACGGGTGAATAGGTACCTATATGGGGATTTACCCCGTCTTCCTGGGTGGGGGGTCGGAGCGAAGCTAAACGTGTCATAGAACACATGCGCCGACACCGGGAGGAGACGAGACACATGCCAGCCATGTTGCAGCCGCGCACCGAGCACGGCGCCACCGACCAGCAGCCCGTACTGCGGCTGCTGTCCTGGAACGGGCTCCTGGCCATGGGGGACGGCCTGGCCGTCCGCGCCGGGTGGGCGGGACAGGACCGCGCCGTGTCGTGGCTGCTGTCGGCGCGCCCTTCGGCGGTGCCGGGAGCGCGGCGCATGACCGCCGTCCGGCTGGCCGCCTGGGGGCTGCACGAGCAGGCCGAGACCGCCGATCTGCTGGTCGGCGCACTGGTCGCCAACGCCCTGCGGAACGCGGGCACCCGGATCAGGCTCTCGCTGTGGGTCGAGGACGGGCTGCTGCGCTGCGAGGTCGAGGACGACAGCCCGGTGCCGGCCGCCGTCGCCCGCTGCCTCGCGGCCGCGCAGCGCGCGGGGCATGACCCGGTGCTGGCCCGGCTGGCCTGCTGCTGGGGGGTCGCCGGCAAGGTCGTGTGGTTCGAGCTCGTCACCGGCGAACGCTCCTGCGAGCAGCACGCCTGACCGAGGCGAGCGCCGCCCGAAAGCCGCAGCACCGCACCGCCGCAAGGCCACAGCCACCCCGAAAAGGCCGTGGCCACCGCAAAGCCCGTACGTCGTCGACGGAAAGGAATGACGCATCGTGCGCCAGACAAGGATCCGCGTCTCCAAGCGGCCCACCCGCCGCCCCGCTCAGGGTGTGGACCTGCGGACCCCGTCAGGGCGGCCCCTGCCGTACTGACACCACACAAGACGGCCGCGAACCGGCCTGGCCCCTGAAGCCGGTTCCGGCCCCCCAGTACCCCCTCAGTGCCCGTCGGCGCGCGCCCGCTCCCCCACCCACACCGCGATCTGCGCCCGCGAGTTGAACCCCAGCTTGGCCAGGATGTGCTCGATGTGCCCCTCTGCGGTCCGCTGCGCGATCACCAAGGACGCCGCGATCTCCTTGTTCGTCATCCCCTGGGCGACCAGCTCGGCGATCTCCCTCTCCCGGCGCGTCAGCGGCGCCGCCTGCCCCCGCTGCTTGGCCGCCTGCTCGGGCTTGTCCTCCTCCAGCGCGTAGGCCAGAGCCTCCTCCGGCGACAGGCGGGCCCCACGCCGCACGGCCGACTCGAACGCCGCCTCCCCCAGCGCCTCGCGCATCGCCGCCTCACACTCCCGGTGATAGCGGGCCAGATGCCCGAACCCCGACAGCGGCGCCCCGGCGCAGCTCCACATGGTCTCCAGAACGCCCAGCAGACGCGCGGCCCGCTGGTGGCGGCCCTGACTGGCCGCGATCCAGGCCAGCACCTCGATGTTGACGCCGGAACCCAGCGGATCGCCCAGCGCCCGGTTGAAGCCCAGGCTCTGCTTCTCCAACTCGGTGGCCCGCTCCAGGTCCCCCTGCCGCCACACCTGCACGCCCAGCGCCATCATCGTGTACGCCTTGTGCCAGCCCTCCCCGCTGGCCTCGCACTCGGCCAGGCACTCCTCGCCCGCCGCGACGGCGGCCGAGGAGTCACCCAGGAACGAGTGGGCGAGCGTCAGCCGGATGAGCGACAGCGCGATCCCGACCGGGTCGCCGGTACGGCGGTGGCGGGCAAGGGCGTCCCTGTATAGCTCGATCGCGGCTTCCGTTCGCCCCTCGTACATGGCCACCATTCCGCAGAACAGGGCCACGTAGGCCAGGACCGGCTCGTCGTCGAGTTTGTCGCCGAGCCGCCGGCTGTCCTCCAGCAGAGCCGTGGCGGCCGGGATGTCGGCCTGGATGATCGCCAGCCAGCTGCCGGCCCACAGCGCGCGGGCCCGTACCTGGCTGGGCTCGGTGTCGGCGGCCAGCGCCTGCTCCAGCCAGCCGCGGCCCTCAGCCAGGTAATAACTGGTGATCCAGTGATACAGCAGGTCGCCGGCCATGCTCAGCCCCTCGCGGGCCTCGCCCGGGGTGCTCAGCCAGCTGTCCAGGGCGGCCCGCAGGTTGGCATGCTCGCGCTTGAGCCGGGCGAACCAGGCCACCTGGCCGGGCCCGAACAGCTCCGCCCTGGCCCGCGCCGCAAGGTCGCGGTAATAACTGCGGTGCCGTCGCTGCAGGCCGGACTCGCAGCCGGAGTCCGTGAGCCGTTCGCGACCGTACTGCCGCAGCGTCTCCAGCATCCGGTAGCGCACGCCGCCCGGATGGTCTTCTCGAATCAGCACGGACTTGTCCACCAGGCCGATCACCAGGTCGACCACGTCCTGCGGGTCGATCCCGTCCTGGCCGCACACCGCCTCGGCCGCCTCCAGGTCCAGGCCCCCCGCGAACACCGAGGCCCGCTCCCACAGCAGGCGTTCTTCGTGCGAACATAGCGCGTAACTCCAATCGATCAGGGCCCGCAGCGTCTGATGGCGGGGCAGCACCGCCCTGGACCCGCCGGTCAGCAGGCGGAACCGGTCGTCGAGCCGGTCGAGCAGCTGCCCGGCCGACAGGGCCCGCAAGCGCACCGCCGCCAGCTCGATCGCCAGCGGCAGCCCGTCCAGCAGGCGCACGATGCGGGTGACGACCTCCCGGTTGTCCTGCGCGACGGTGAAGGACGGCAGGACCGCGCGGGCGCGTTCGGCGAACAGCCGCACCGCGTCCTGGCGCACCAGCGTCTCCAGCGGCACCTCCAGGTCCGGCAGCGGCAGCGGCGCCACGGGCACCGCCTGCTCGCCGGCGATGCCCATCGCCTGCCGGCTGGTGGCCAGCACCCGCAGATCGGGCGCCGCCCGCAGCAGCGCCTCGCTCAGCACGGCGCACTCGGCGATCATGTGCTCGCAGTTGTCCAGGATCAGCAGCGCCTGCTTGTCGCGCAGGTGGCAGGTCAGCACCCCCATCGGGGTGTCGCCGGTGTGGTCGCGGATCTCCAGCGCCTCGGCCACGGTCTGGGCCAGCAGGGCGGGGCCGTCCAGGTCGGCCAGCTCCACCAGCCACACCCCGTCGCGAAAGGCCCGCCGCACGTCCTGGCCGACCCGGATCGCCAGGCGGGTCTTGCCGACGCCGCCCATGCCGGTCAACGTGACCGCCCTGGAGGCGGACAGCAGCCGTTTGACCTCGGCCACCTCGTGCCGACGCCCCACGAAACTCGTCACCTCGGCCGGCAGCCCGCCGTTGGGCCGCCCTCCGTAGGTGCTGGCAGTCACCGCTGTCATTGGCGCCTTCCGCGACGCGGCCGGCGCTGCCGTCGGCCCGCATCCCACGTCGTCGCCCCCAGGTTATGTCCCGGCCGTTATCCCAGACGAGCACGGTCAAGAACCCACAACAAGTTTTGGCCATCGCATGGTGCAACGGCGTCTCGACCTTGACGGGCGGGCGCTCCTAGCGTGGAGGGAAGGAGAGGGGCGAGCCATGTTCATCCAGGTCATCCAGGGCCGGGCGATCGGCGCCGGCGACGTGCGCGAGGCGTTGGAGTGGTGGGCGCGCGAGCTTTCGCCCCGGGCCGAGGGCTGGCTGGGCACCACGGCAGGCGTCACCGGCGACGGCCTGTTCGTCGGCGTCGCCCGCTTCGCCACCCGGTCGGCGGCCCGCCGCAACAGCGACCGGCCCGAGCAGGGGCAGTGGTGGATCGAGACCGCGAAGCTGTTCGCCGGAGAGGTGAGCTTCCTCGACTGCGACGAGGTGTTCGAATACCTGGGCGGAGGGTCGGACGCGGCGGGGTTCGTCCAGGTGACGCAGGGCAGGCTGCGCGAGCCCGGGCGGGTGCGCGAGCTCGTCCGGCGCAGGCAGGATGGGCTGGCGGCCTTGCGGCCGGACCTCATCGGCGGCACCGCCGCGCTGTACGGGGACGGCGGCTACCTGGAGACCGTGTACTTCACCAGCGCGGAGGCGGCGCGGCCGCCCGCGATCGGTGAGCTGTTGGCCGGGGACCCGGACTTCTTCGAGCTGCGCGACCCGTGGCTGTACGCGCCGCGGTAGCCGCGCCGGCCGGTGTTCACGCATGGACCAGGGCCGGCACGGGCAGCTCGAACCACACGACCTTGCCCGTGCCGGTGGGGACGCTGCCCCAGCCGGACGACAGGACCTCCACCAGCAGCAGCCCGCGCGAGCCCTCCTCGTCGCGGCGGGCGGCCCGCGCCCGGGGCGGCATCGGGCTGTCGTCCTCGACCTCGCAGCGCAGCAGCCCGTCGGCGGCCGACAGGCTCATGCGCACCAGGCCGCGCGCGTGCCGGACCGCGTTGGTGACCAGCTCGCTGATCAGCAGTTCGGCGAAGTCGCAGGCGGGCTGCAGCCCCCACTCGGCGAGCTGGGCGCGCGCCGCGCGCCGGGCCCGGCCCACCGAGCGTTCCTGGGGCGTGAACGTCCACGACGCCAGGACGGCGCTCATGCCGCGCGTTCCAGGGCGGGTACGACGCTGCGGCCGTCGGGCAGGAGTTCGCCCGTGTCGTCGAAGAAGACGACCCCGTTGCACAGCAGTCCCCATCCCTGTTCGGGGTGGTAGGCGATCAGGCGTGCGGCCTGGTGGGCGGGGGAGTCCGCAGGAGGACAGGGAGGCTGATGTGTGCACATGGTGCTGGTTCCTCCATTCCTGGCATCCAGCTGCTTTTCCGTACGCTTCCAACGTGCCGCACATCACACCCCCAAGAAGAGGTGAAAAATACCTATATAGGTACCTATGTCCGGTACGCGGGTAGTCCTCAGACCGTCAAAGCCTCCCGCCCCTCATCCCACCGCCACCGCACATCCCGCCCGCTCAACCGCACCCCGCCGATCCAGCGGTCGACCCCGTTCAACCGCACATGATCCTCCTGCCCCGCCAGCACCCGCGCACCCGCACCCGTCAGCCGCAGCACCGTGCCCCGCCCCACCCGGCCATCCGCGGGCCGCACCTCCAGCAGCGGGCACTCCGCCCGCGCCAGCCGCTCCATCACCGAAAAACACCACGTATCCCCCAGAAACGGGCGCGCCTCACGGGCCGAAGCCCGCACGAACACCTCCCCGGCACCCGCCTCCTCCTCCGACCCCGCAGCCGCCACCGCGGCCAGCACCCGCCGCTCGGTCAGCGACAACCCATCACGCGTCGACGGATACTCCCGGCACAACCGCTCGAAAGCCTCCCCCACAAAACGCAACTCACCCGAACGCGCCGCCGCCACAGCAGGTAACCCCCGCGGCGTCGGCGCCCGGAAAGCCGCCCACGCCCGCGTCGCCAACTCCAGCGCCGCCGGCGTGAGCCGCGCACACGCCCGCGTCGCCGGCAACTCCCGCAACTGCTCGGCACGCAACTGCCCCAGCCCACCGAACCGGGCGATCCCAGGATGCTCCCCGATACAGATCAACGTGACCCGCTCAGCCGGCACCCCCAACCCGGCCAGCCGGGCCAGAACCTCCACGATCTGCAACTGGTCATACAGGTCGGCCTCGAACCACAGCACGTACTCCCCATCCCGGTTGGCCTCCACGGCGGCGTCACGCTCCACGAACATGCGCAACCCCTCCGCACGCTCAGCCGCACCCGCCCCCGCCAGGAACGCCGCCCGCACCTGCCGCAACTCCGCAGGCCCCACCGCCGGCACCGGCCCCTCATGCAGCACGTCCCGCCAATACACCACCCGCCGGGCCAGCCCCGTCCCCGCCAGATCGGTGCTGTCACCGTTGCTGATGTGCAGGGCCTGCGCCATCCACTCCTCAGCCGGGGCACCCTGCCCACCCAGCAGCCGCTGCCGCGCCACCGCGTACGACTCACCGGTCCTGGCCATCCGGGCACGCACCCGCCGCTTGAAATCCGCCTGCCTGGTCATGAACATCTCCCGCGCCCCAACCGCGCCCGAACGGCCGCCACCGCCATGCCAACCCCGGCCCACCAGCCCACCACAGCTCAGACAGCCCCCCGACGCACCGGCTGCCGCAGCACCGTACGCGGCCGCGGATCATCGAACGGCGTCAGATACACCTCATGATGCGGCCCATTGGCCACCAACCCCCGCTCGGCCATGAACGCCTCCAACACCGCCAGCGACCGATGCTCCTCACTGTAGGGACCCACATGCAGCACCTCCACACACTCCCCCTCCGTGAACGTCGCCACCCGCACCCGATCCACCGCCGCCCCCGACGACCTCACCGCCGGCCGGGCCGCCTCCCGCGCCCGCTCCACCAGCCCCGCCTCCGGCACCCCCGCCAACGGCAGCAGCAGATGCCAGCGCCACAACTCCCGCGGCACCTCCAACCCCGGCCGCTCATCCTCCGCCCACCACAACCCCTCCAACGGCCCCGCCGCACCACCCATCCCCGCCGCCACCGCATACAGCGCGCCGATGGCCGACAGGTGCTCACCGCCGCCCGGCTCGCCCATGCCCGTCACGTTCAGGCAGGTCACCGGACCGTACGTAGCCAGCTCAGGATTCATGACTCCTCCAAACAGATCATCAGATGCGTGACAAGAAGCTCAGGCGAGGTCACCGCCGGATCCGACACATACACCTCCCGCATCGGCCCCCGCACCGAACACCGCCGCTCGGCACACCAGGCCAGCACCGCATGCGCCGTCAGCGAAATCTGGTCATAAGGCCCCACATGCGTCGCACACGCGAACCTGCCCCCCGGCAGCACCCGCACCTGCGCACCCCCACCCGACTCCCCCTCCCCCAGCACCGCGGCGGCCTCCACATCGAACACCTCACCGAAGTCCACCGGGAACAACCCGATCAACCGAACAGGACCACCACCCACCAGCCCCACCAGCCGCGACACCGCCAGCGACGTCGCCCGCCCCACATCCTCAGAACCCGCCGCCCGCTCGGCCACCACCGCCACCCGCACCGCCGGCTCCTCCACCACCCGCACCGGCGCCGACGGCAACCCCTGCGCCATCACCCGCTCCAGCGACGCCAGCGTCCGACGCCGCCGCGCCAACTCCGCCTCCAGCTCCTCCCGAACCCCCTCCAGCGCCCGCGCCCCGCCCGACAACACCTCACCCACCACCGCCAGCGGCACATCCAGCGACCGCAACAACCCGATCGACAACGCCACCCGAGCCTGCGACGCCCGGTAATAGCGATAACCCGTCACCGCATCCACATACGCCGGCGGCAACAACCCCAGCTCGTCATAGTGACGCAACTGCTTCACACTCAACCGCCCCAACCGGGCGAACTGCCCTATCGGCAGCAACTCCTCGTCCACGCCCACCAGCATGGACCCTCCCACCGAGGGAGAGTCCACCCCCCATACATGCCCTTGCGGGTATATAGCTGAGCGGGTATGTTAACGAACCATGCGCTTCGACGTGCTGGCAGAACCCGCCCGCCGCCACATCCTCGACCTCCTCCTCCAACGCCCCCGCCTCGTCAGCGAACTCACCACCCATCTCGGCCTCACCCAACCCGGCACCTCCAAACACCTGCGAGTCCTCCGCGAAGCCGGCCTCGTCACCGTCCGCAAAGACGCCCAACGCCGCTGGTACGAACTCCGCCCCGCCCCCCTCGCCGAAATCGACGCCTGGCTCACCCCCTACCGCAAACTCTGGAACCACAGCCTCGACCGCCTCGAACACCACCTCGACACCATGGAAGACGACGAGCGATGAACGAAAACCTCACCATCCACCCCGACGGCCGCACCACCCTGCGCATGCAACGCCGCCTCCCCCACCCACCCGAAAAAGTCTGGCGCGCCATCACCCGGCCCGAACACCTCGCCCACTGGTTCCCCGCCGACATCACCATCGACGGCGACCACATCAGCTACGGCTTCGGACCCGACGGCCACATCACCGAGAACAACCCACCCCACCTCTACGCCCACACCTGGGGCGCCGACGAACTCCGCTGGGAAATCCACCCCGACGGCCCCCACGCCAGCATCCTCACCTTGACCCACACCTTCACCGACCACCACGGCGCCGCCAGCTTCGCCTCCGGCTGGCACATCTGCCTCATGGCCCTGCTCAACATCCTCGACCAACGCCCCGTCCAGCACCCCAACGACACACAACCCGCCGAACTCGCCCGCCTCCACGAGGACTACGTCGCCATCCTCGGCCTCGTCCCCGCCACTGCCCACAACGGCGACACACGCGTCGAACGCCAGCTCACCCGCCCCGCCGAAGACGCCTGGCACCTCCTGGGCGGCCAGGACGCCACCATCGGCGACCCCCCGCCCACCCCCTTCACCGCACCCGGCCTCCAGCCCGGCCCGGTCACCCGCGCCGAAACCGCCAAACTCCTCGAATACGACACACCCACCGGCCCCGTCCGCTGGGAGCTCACCCAGGGCACCGGCCAAGGAGCCCGGCTCATCGTCACCCACACCGGCGACACCACCACCCTCGACGCCTGGCGCATCCGCGTGGAGGAGCTGGTCATCTCCCTTGTCGGTTTGTGATTGTCGAGTGTGAAAATGATCTTGTAACCACCCTCGCCCTTTACAACGTAGATCAATAAGCTTCGAGTCCGAGGGTCGCCGCCGTCAGCGCCCGCGCCCGCCCCGGCACCATCAGCAGGTCCGTCGAATCCGACAGCTGATCCACGCACCCCACCACCGGCAACCCCTTGATCACCGGATCCGACACCGACTCCAGCAACGCCTGCACGAACCGGTCCCCGCCGATCACCTCGAACGGCCGGTCGAAGAACCCCCGCACCCGCTCGTCCAGCCGTTCGGCCAGCCCCATCCGGTTCTGCAGCGCCGCCACCCGCGCGTACGCCCCCGACAGCCCCTCCTGCCGCTCCCGCCAGGAGCGCGCCGCCAGCGCCGTCCCCAGGAACTCCCCCAGCTCCGTCGAACCCGGCATGCGCGCCAGCGCGCTGCCCAGCCATTTCGCGTACGGCGGGTAGCGGCGCCGCAACAGCAATGCCAGCCGCATCACCTCCCGCGCCAGCCGCGCCCCCACCACCGCAGAGCCCAGCTCATCGCCCACCTCGCCGCACCGGCCAGGAAACGGCTCCTCCTGGGCGATCCGCCGCCACTGACACGCCAGCACATACCGCCACACATCCTCCGGATACCAGCGCAACGCCGCCCGGGCCGTCTCCAGCCCGCCCCCGGGAACGGCGGCCTCCAGCCCGTCGTGGAACACCTCGCCCCGTGTCACCTCGGCCAGGCTCTGCCACGGCGCCGACAACCAGTCCAGCAGCGACACCCCCGCACGCGGATCGAACCCCAGCCGGCCCACCAGCCACGACCCCAGCTCCGTCACCGCCACCCCGGGCTGCACGCTGCCGTGGTAGCCGAACACGGTCGGAAAACCGCCGAAACGCTCCGGCAGGCCCGCCTCCACCTTCGCCCGCACCTCGGCCACCACCTCGGGCGCGGTCCCGGCCGCCACGAACACCAGCACCCGCGGCCCCCAGTCATGGTCGGCCGAGCGGGCCGTGTCGAACTCCAGCACCTCCGACCCCGGCCCGATCAACGCGGCACTGTGCGCGACCCCGGACACCAAAGGCGCCACCACCTCGCCGTAGAAGGCGCGGGACAACTCAATACCAGGTACAAAATCGGACATCACGCCGTCAACTCTGCCCCAGCGCCGCCCGAACCTCACCCGAATTTTCCGCCGGCCAGGATGGCGTGCCCGCCTCGGCCGGCGCCTCACCCGGCCACGCGCGCGGCCAGCACCCGCCGGCGCCGGTAGCCGATCCGCTCGTAGACCGTGACCGCCGCCACGTTGGCGTCGTCCACCATCAGCGCCGCCCGCCCGTGGCCGGCCAGCAGCTCCCGCGAGGCCCACCGGCACACCCGATCGGCCAGGCCCCGCCCCCGCAGGGCCGCCCTGGTGGCCACCCCGGCCAGCAGCCCCACGCTGGGCGCCGACCAGGCGTCGGCCGCCACCGCCGCCAGCTCGCCGCCGACGCGTAACCCGGCCCACCGACGCACCCCGGCCAGGCCGGGCACCGCGTACGAGTCGGGCGCGGCAACCGCCAGCAGCGCCGCGACCTCGCTCTCGGCCTCCGGAGCCAGCCAGCCCACCCCGTCGCCGGCCGGGCCGTCCAGCACCGGCAGGCTCATCCAGGAGAACGTCCCGGACTCCCGCAGGACCTCGAGCTTGGCCGTCACCTGGCGCATCAGCTCCCGCTCTCCGAACGGCCGGTAGGAGGGCCCCAGCTCGGCCAGCGCGTACCGGACCAGCTCGACGGCGTCGGCGGGCTCGCCCCACACGCCCAGCCGGTCCCGGCGCGAGACCCCCGGACCGGCGGCCACCACCGCCCCGCCCAGCGCCCACGCCCGCGCGCCGCCGCGCAGCCCCTGCGCCGCCCACACCGGCAGGTCGTCGTCCCCGCACGCGGCACGCACCTCGGCGTCGTCGCGTAACTCCCGGATCGTCACAGCCCGTTACAGGATCGCGCCGGGCCGGTACGCCGCCGCCTCCGGATGCGCCGCCACGACCTCGCCCACCCGCCGCGAGACCGCCTCCACCTGCTCGGCCGCCGCCCCGGTGAACGAGACCCGGTCGGCCAGCAGCGCCTCCAGGTGGGCGCGATCCAGCGGGAAGCGGGTGTCGGCCGCCAGCAGGTCGAGCAGCTCGTTTCCGGCGCCACGCGAGCGCATCGCCAGCGCCGCACCCACCGCGTGCTCCTTGATCACCTCATGCGCCGTCTCCCGGCCCACCCCGGCCCGCACCGCCGCCATCAGCATCTTCGTCGTGGCCAGGAACGGCAGGTAGCGATCCAGCTCGGCCGCGATCACCGCCGGGAAGGCGCCGAACTCGTCCAGCACCGTCAACATCGTCTCCACCAGCCCGTCGAAGGCGAAGAACGCGTCCGGCAGCGCCACCCGCCGCACCACCGAGCACGACACGTCGCCCTCGTTCCACTGGTCGCCCGCCAGCTCGCCCGCCATCGAGGCGTAACCGCGCAGCACCACGGCCAGGCCGTTGACGCGCTCGCAGGAACGGGTGTTCATCTTGTGCGGCATCGCCGACGAGCCGACCTGCCCCTCCTTGAACCCCTCGGTGACCAGCTCGTGCCCGGCCATCAGCCGGATCGTCTTGGCCAGCGACGACGGCGCCGCCGCCAGCTGCACCAGCGCCGTCACCACCTCGAAGTCCAGCGAACGCGGATAGACCTGCCCCACGCTCGTGAAGCGGTGCGCGAACCCCAGGTGCCCGGCCACCCGCTCCTCCAGCTCCGCCAGCTTGCCCCGATCGCCGCCCAGCAGGTCGAGCATGTCCTGCGCCGTGCCCACCGGGCCCTTGATCCCGCGCAGCGGGTAACGGCCGATCAGCTCCTCCAGCCGCCCGTAGGCCACCAGCAGCTCATCGGCCGCCGACGCGAACCGCTTGCCCAGCGTGGTCGCCTGCGCCGCCACGTTGTGCGAACGCCCGGAGACCACCGTGGCCTCGTGCTCCTCGGCCAGGCTCGCCAGACGCGCCAGCAGCGCCACCACCCGGTCGCGCACCAGCAGCAGGCTGTCGCGGATCTGCAGCTGCTCGACGTTCTCGGTCAGGTCGCGCGAGGTCATCCCCTTGTGCACCTGCTCGTGCCCGGCCAGCGCGTTGAACTCCTCGATGCGCGCCTTCACGTCGTGACGCGTCACCCGCTCACGCGCCGCGATCGAGTCGACGTCGACCTGCTCGACCACCTTCTCATAGTCGTCGACCGCGCCCTGCGGGACCGCCACCCCCAGCTCGGCCTGCGCCCGCAGCACCGCCAGCCACAACCGCCGCTCAGCGATGATCTTGTATTCGGGGGACCACAGGCGGGCCAGCTCCGGCGAGGCATAACGGGAGGCCAGGACATTCGGGATACGCGGCTTGGACGTCACGTCGGACAAGTCTATTCACCCGCCCGCACCCGCACGGCACCAGGCCACACCCCTCAACCGCCCGCCTCAGGCGCCCACGTAGCCCGCCAGATGCTCACCGGTGAGAGTCGAGCGCGCGGCCACCAGATCGGCCGGGGTGCCCTCGAAGACGACCCGCCCGCCGTCGTGACCCGCCCCGGGACCGAGGTCGATGATCCAGTCGGCGTGCGCCATGACCGCCTGGTGATGCTCGATCACGATGACCGACTTGCCGGAGTCGACCAGCCGGTCGAGCAGGCCGAGCAACTGCTCCACGTCCGCCAGGTGCAGGCCGGTCGTCGGCTCGTCCAGGACGTAGACGCCGCCCTTGTCGGCCATGCGGGTGGCCAGCTTGAGCCGCTGCCGCTCGCCGCCGGACAGCGTCGTGAGCGGCTGGCCCAGGCTGAGATAGCCGAGCCCGACGTCGGCGAGCCGGCCGAGGATGGCGTGCGCGGCCGGCGTGCGCGCCTCGCCGGCGCCGAAGAACTCCGCCGCCTCCGACACCGGCATCGCCAG
Source organism: Nonomuraea sp. NPDC005650 (assembly GCF_040605375.1). Classification (NCBI taxonomy): domain Bacteria; kingdom Bacillati; phylum Actinomycetota; class Actinomycetes; order Streptosporangiales; family Streptosporangiaceae; genus Nonomuraea; species Nonomuraea sp. NPDC005650. The sequence continues at coordinate 3,589 of NZ_JBEXCR010000037.1, read as the reverse complement.
CACCTCGCTGATGTCGCGGCCGCCGAAGCGGTGCTCCAGCACCGAGGCCTGGAACCGCTTGCCGTCGCACTCCTCGCACGGGGCGGACACACCGGCCATCATCGCCAGGTCGGTGTAGATGACGCCGGCGCCGTTGCAGGTGGGGCAGGCGCCCTCGGAGTTGGCGCTGAACAGCGCCGGCTTGACCCCGTTGGCCTTCGCGAACGCCTTGCGGATCGGCTCGAGCAGCCCGGTGTAGGTCGCCGGGTTGCTCCGGCGCGAGCCGCGGATCCCGCCCTGGTCGATCGAGACCACCCCCGCGCCCGCGGGGATCGACCCGTGCACCAGCGAGCTCTTGCCCGAGCCGGCGACGCCGGTGACCACCGTCAGCACCCCCAGGGGGACGTCGACGTCGACGTCGCACAGGTTGTTCGCCGTGGCGCCGCGGATCTCCAGCCTGCCGGTGGGCGTGCGGACCGCCTTCTTTAGTGCCGCCCGGTCGTCGAGATGGCGGCCGGTGACGGTGCCGCTGGCCCGCAGCCCCTCGACGGTGCCCTCGAAGCAGACGCTGCCGCCCGCCGTACCGGCCCCCGGCCCGAGGTCGACGACGTGGTCGGCGATCGCGATCATCTCCGGCTTGTGCTCCACCACCAGCACCGTGTTGCCCTTGTCCCGCAGCCGCCGCAGCAGGGTGTTCATCCGCTGGATGTCATGGGGGTGCAGGCCGATGGTGGGCTCGTCGAAGACGTAGGTGGTGTCGGTCAGCGAGGAGCCGAGATGGCGGATCATCTTGACCCGCTGCGCCTCGCCGCCCGACAGCGTGCCCGACGGCCGCTCCAGCGACAGGTAGCCCAGCCCGATCTCCACGAACGACTCCAGCGTCCGCAACAGCGTGGCCAGCAGCGGCGCCACCGACGGCTCGTCCAGGCCGCGGACCCATTCGGCCAGGTCGCTGATCTGCATCGCGCACGCCTCGGCGATGTTGACGCCCTTGATCCGCGACGAGCGCGCCGCCTCGCTGAGCCGGGTGCCGCCGCACTCGGGGCAGGCGGTGAAGGTGACCGCCCGGTCCACGAACTCCCGGATGTGCGGCTGCATCGCCTCCCGGTCCTTGGACAGGAACGACTTCTGGAACTTGGGGATCAGCCCCTCGTAGGTGAGGTTCACGCCCTCGACCTTGACCTTGGTCGGCTCCCGGTACAGGAAGTCCTGCATCTCCTTCCTGGTGAAGTCGCGGATCGGCTTGTGCGGGTCGAGGAAGCCCGACTCGGCGTAGACCCGTACGGTGAAGAAGCTGTCGGACTTCCAGCCCGGGATGGTGAATGCGCCCTCGGCCAGCGCCTTGGAGTCGTCGTAGAGCTGGGTGAGGTCGATGTCGGAGACCGCGCCCCGGCCCTCGCAGCGCGTGCACATGCCGCCCGTGCGGGTGAAGGTCTGCACCTGCGTCTTCTTGGCGCCGCGCTCGACGGTGATCGCCCCGCTGGCCCGGACCGAGGGGACGTTGAAGGAGTAGGCGTTGGGCGAGCCGATGTGCGGCTGCCCGAGCCGGCTGAACAGGATGCGCAGCATCGCGTTGGCGTCGGTGGCGGTGCCGACGGTCGAGCGCGGATCGGCGCCCAGCCGCTGCTGGTCGACGATGATCGCGGTCGTCAGCCCGTCGAGCACGTCCACCTCGGGCCGCGCCAGCGTCGGCATGAAGCCCTGCACGAACGTGCTGTACGTCTCGTTGATCATCCGCTGCGACTCCGCGGCGATCGTGTTGAACACCAGCGAGCTCTTGCCCGAGCCGGAGACCCCGGTGAACACCGTCAGCCGGCGCTTGGGGATCTCGATGCTGACGTCTTTGAGGTTGTTCTCGCGGGCGCCGTGCACGCGGATCAGATCGTGGCTGTCGGCAGCGTGCGGCGCCGGCGACTGCGGGTCCGTCGGCGTGGCCTGGCTCATCGTGTCTCCATCTGTCGGGTGGGGCCGCCTGCGCCGCCTGGCGCGATCTGACCAGTTTTGTGCATTATGTCGGTTTTTTCCGCCTTAGCCGCCCGTTGCCGTCGGCAAGGCCGGCACGATCCCCGCCCACCACCGGACGGGGATCGCCCCTCACCGGTCCTGAAGCAGCCCGAGAACGTTGCCATCGGGGTCGGTCACCGTGGCCACCAGGCGCCCGCCCCCCACGTCGCGCACCGGGTCCTTCACCGTCGCACCGGCAGCGGTCACCTCGGCCAGCTTCGCCTCGATGTCCGCGACGTGCCAGTACGCCACCGGCCCGGTCATGCCCTGCGGCCCGCCGCCCGGCACCAGCCCGATGTGCTGGCCCTCGGCCTCGAAGCCGACGTAGTACGGCCCGTCCGCCTGCGGCTCGACGCCGAGCAACGCGGCGTACACCGCCTTGGCGGCGGCCAGATCGGACACCGGATGCAGCACGGTCTTGATCCCCTGCGTGGAAGAACCGCTCATGATCACTCCTGAAATCGCGAATGGTGATTGTCGAGGCCGGTCACCGTCGCACACACGACGTCGATGCCGGTCACACCCACGCTAGCCGCGACCCGCCGACCCGCGCTTCTCCGATCCTGACCGTTCCGGCCCACTTCAGGCGCTGTGCGAAACTGGTCAGGTGAGACGGCAGGACCTCGACGACCTCGTCCGGCTGCGGCGGGCCCGCGACCGGATGGACCGCGACTACGCCGAGCCGCTCGACGTCCCCGCCCTCGCGCGTGACGCCCTGATGTCGCCGGGCCACTTCTCCCGCAGCTTCCGCGCCGCCTTCGGCGAAACCCCCTACAGCTACCTGATGACCCGCCGCATCGAGCGGGCCAAAGCACTGCTGCGACGCGGCGACCTCTCGGTGACCGAGGTCTGCTTCGCGGTCGGCTGTACGTCACTGGGCTCGTTCAGCACCCGCTTCACCCAGCTCGTCGGCGAGAGCCCCAGCACCTACCGCGCCCGCGACCACGACGACGGCGCCGCCATCCCGGCCTGCATAGCCAAGATCCACACGCGACCCGTCAGGAACGGAGAAGCGAGCCCCACCACGCCCCCCGTAATGTGAACGGCATGGACCACCTCAAGCTCTCCCAATGCTTCATCGCCGTCGACGACCACGACAAGGCGATCGCCTTCTACCGCGACGTACTCGGCCTTGAGGTACGCAACGACGTCGGATTCGAGGGAATGCGCTGGGTGACCGTCGGATCACCCTCGCAACCGGACGTGAACATCGTCCTCGAACCACCCCTCGCCGACCCGAACGCCTCACCGGCCGACAAACAGGCCATGGCCGAGCTGATGGCCAAAGGCATGCTCCGCGGCATCATCTTCACGACGGACGACTGCGACGCCACCTTCGAACGCATCAGCTCCGCGGGCGGCGACGTGCTGCAGGAGCCGATGGACCAGTTCTACGGCGTTCGCGACTGCGCCTTCCGCGACCCGGCCGGCAACCTGCTGCGCTTCACCCAGCCCCTCGACAGGTGAGGGTTTGATCGTTTCCGCTCGGGAGGTTGAGCGAAGCAGCCCCACGCCCTTTACAAAGTAGACTCAGCGGGCCCCTTCGGGGCGTGGCACATGTGGGAAAATCCTGCTCGGTCGCTCGCCGACGTCGCCGAAATCATGG
>NZ_JBEXCR010000036.1:0-141817 GCF_040605375.1 Nonomuraea sp. NPDC005650 | reverse complement strand
AGGTAAGCGACCAGCCGCTGGTCAGCGTCCTGCCCGAACGTGGTCACCAGAGCCGCGGCGATGTGCGGGTGGCCGGTCAGCGCATGCTGGATCTCACCCGGCTCGATCCGGAAACCACGAATCTTCACCTGATGATCGGTCCGACCCAGGAAGACCAGCTGACCCTCCGGCCGCCACACAGCCACATCACCGGTCCGATACAACCGCGAACCGTCACCCGCGTACGGGTCGGCGACGAACCGCTCCGCCGTCAGCACCGGCCGCCCGTGATAGCCACGGGCCAGGCCCACACCACCCACGAACAACTCCCCCGGAACCCCCGCCGGAACCAGGCCCAGCTGGGCATCCAGCACGTGGGTGGTGGTGTTGGCGATCGGACCGCCGATCCCGGCCGGATCCTGACCGATCGTCGCGCACACCGTCGCCTCGGTCGGACCGTAGGCGTTCAGCAGCCGATGCCGATCCCCCCACACCCGCGCGAGCTCCGGATCCAGATGCTCACCCGCGCTGATCAACGTCAACCCGGGTAACTGCGCCGGGTCCAGCGTGGCCAGCAGCGACGGCGGCAACGTCGCCACATCCACCCGCTGCTCCCGGACGAACCTCGCCAGATCGGCCACCCGCTGCTCCGCACCCGGAACCACCAACGTCGCCCCCGCAGCCAACGTCACCGCGATCTCCGACACCGCCGCATCAAACCCAGGCGACGCAAACTGCAACACCCGCGAAGAAGCCGAAACCCCGAACGCCTCCCGCTGCGCCACCACCAGATTCACCAGCCCCCGATGCCCGACCCGCACCCCCTTCGGACGACCCGTCGAACCCGACGTGTAAATCAGATAAGCGGCCTGACCCGGGACAACAACCACGTCGGGAGCCGTGACCGGCATAACCTGTATGCCCGGATCGTCCACCAGCAGCGTCCGCAGACGACCCGCAGGCAGCTCCTCCAGCAGGTCCCCGGTGCTCAGCAGCAGACCCGCCCCGCTGTCGGCCAGCAAAAAGGCCAGCCGATCCACCGGATAGGTCGGATCCAGCGGCAGATAAGCGGCACCCGCCTTCCACACCGCCAGCACGGCCACCACCAGATCCACACCACGCGGAAGACACAACGCCACCGTCGTCTCCGCACCCGCACCCAACCCGATCAGCCGATGAGCCAGCCGATTGGCACGAGCCTCCAACTCCCCATAGCTAACCTCCCCCGCAGAATCCGCCACCGCCACCGCCTCAGGAGCAGCCACCGCACAAGCCGCGATCAGCTCATGCACACCCCCCACCTCAGGCAGCACCACCCCAGTCGCGTTCACACCCTCCAGCACCCGCCGCTCAGCCGCCGTCAAAACAGGCAACGCCGACAACCGCAGGTCAGGATCGGCCACCACCGCATCCAGGAGCATCCACAGGTGGCCGACCAACCGCTCGATCGTCGCCTGAGTGAATCTCCCCAGGTCATAGGCCATGCTGACGCCGAGCTCCACCCCTGGGAACACGGCCACGGTGAGCGGGAAGTTGTTCCGCTCCAGCGCGAAGTTCTCCGACATCCGGAGCGAGCCGACCCCGCCATCGACCCCGGGATAGTTCTCGAACACGAACATGCTGGTGAACAGCGGCTGCCCCTTGGGGACCTCGGTCCACTCCTGGATCGCGGTCAGCGGCGTGTGCTCGAACCGCCGCGCCGCCACCATGTCCCGCTGCAGCTCATGCAGCCACGAGGTCACCGTCTCCGCGCGCGGGATCCGTACGCGGGCCGGGATCGAGTTCAGCAGCAGCCCGACCATCGACTCGACCCCGTCGAGGTGGTCGCCGCGGCCGGAGGTGGCCAGGCCGTACACGATGTCGTCGCTGCCGGAGTAGGCCGACATCACCAGCGACCAGGCGCCCTGCACCAGGGTGTTGAGGGTGAGGCGGTGGCGGCGGGCGAACGCGGTCAGCGCCGAGGTGGCCGCGCGGGACAGGTGCGCGCGGTGGGTGTGATAGCCGTGGTCGCCTGTCGGCTTCTCCACGTGCAGGATGGTGACGGACCGCAGCCCGTCCAGGCGGCCACGCCAGTACTTCTCGGCCTCCGCGAGGTCCTGCCCCGCCACCCAGGAGACATGATCGCGGAACGGCCGCCGCACGTGCGACTCGGGCGCCGTCCCGGAGACGAAGGCGTGGTAGGCGTCGAGGAACTCGTTGAGCACCAGCGGGATGCTCCAGCCGTCCAGCACGGCGTGATGGTGGCTCAACACCAGCTGGTGCCGGTGGTCCCCCAGGCGGATCAGCGTGAGCCGTACCAAAGAGGGCTGTTCCAGGTCGACGCCGCGGGCCAGGTCGGCGGCGAGGAAATCGGCCAGCTCCGCCTCCTGGTCGAGGCCCGACCAGTCCAGCACCTCGAGCGGCAGCGGCACCTCGCGCGACACCACCCAGACGGGGTTGGGCAGACCCTCCCACATCGCGGTCGCGCGCAGCAGGTGGTGCCGTTCGAACATCAGCTCCCAGGCCCGTGCGAACGCACCCAGGTCGAGGTCGCCGTCCAGCAGCAGGCCGTTCTGCAGCCAGTAGATCCCGGGATCCAGCTGCGAGTGGAACACCATGCCCTGCTGCATGGCGGTCAGCGGGAAGATGTCCTCGATCTGACCGGGTGACGTCATGACCGACCTCCGAAAGGGGTACCGATACGCTGCTGAATCAGGTCGAGCGCCGACTGGTCGAGCCCAGCCAGGGGGAAGTCCGAGGGGGTGTAGCCGGTGCCCGGCCGCTGGAGGCAGCCGTCGACGAGCGCGGCGAGCAGCTCGGCGTGGCGGAGCGCCAGGCGTTCGGCGTTCACGCCGTCGTGATGGGTCCAGGTCAGTTCGAGCCGCCCGCCGGTCAGCCGGCATTCGATCTCGATCGGGTGCGCGGGCGCCGGTGTCCGGCTCTGGACCGGCTGGAACAGACCGCCGGCCGGGTGGTCCTCGCCGAGGTAGCCGAGCGACACCTCGGCCGGCCGCATGGTTGGGGAGGCCGCCCGTACGAGCTGCTTGACCTGCTTGAGCGCGTCACCGGGGTCGGCGGGAAGGTTGTCGGCGCGCACCTGCCGCAGCGTGGTCAGGCAGCCCACGGTGCGCGCCACGTCGGCGTCGCGGTCATGCCCGGCCACGTCGATGGCGACGGGGCCGCCCGCCCGCTCGCGCAGGGCCGAGACCAGCGGCGTCAGCACCACCTCGGTCATCCGGACGCCGTGGGCGGCCATCACCTCGGGAAGCCGTGCGGTCCGCTCGGCGGACAGTTCCGTCCGTACCTGATGACGTCCTCCGCCGGGTACGGGCTCGGCGGGCACGAAACCGGAGACCGTCCGCCCGGCCCATGCCAGCACCGACGTGGACGTCGGCGCGAGCCGGACGGCTTGGCCGCGTTCCATCTGGTCGCAGGCGGTTTCCAGGTCGTCGAGCAGGATCTGCCAGGACGCCGGGTCCACCGCGATCCGGTGTACGGCCAGCAGCAGCGATCGCCCGTCGATCAGCAGACCGCGCAGCAGCGGCCCGTGGACGGGGTCGATCGCCGCGCACGCCTCGGCCTCGGACCCGGCCACCGCCAGCAGGACGGGATCGCCGCCAGGCGGCACGCAGGTCATCGCCGTCGCGTCCGGCCCGGTGAGCCGCAGGCGAAGCCCCTCGTGGTGCTCGACGAGCGCGGTGAGCGCGGCCCGCAGCGTCTCCTCCGCGACCGGCCGGCGCAGGCGCAGGAGCCGCGTCTGCACCTGCCGCCCAGGCTCGGCCAGCCCGTACGGCGACAGCAGCCGCAGAAAAGCGGGTACCGGCGCCTCCCGCGGACCGGCGGCGGCGCGGGCCAGCTCGGCGACGGTCTGGTGCTCGAAGACCTGGGCGGAGGTCAGGGTCAGCCCGGCGAGGCGGGCCCTGGACACCATCTGGATGCCGGTGATCGAGTCGCCGCCCAGGTCGAAGAAGTTGTCGTGAACGCCGACGTCGTTCCGCCCGAGCAGCTCGCCCCAGATGCCGGCCAGCAGCTCTTCCTCGCGCGTGCGGGAGGAAGAGTCGGGGGCGGGGAGCGACGCGCGATCGGGAACGGGCAGCGCGGCGCGGTCGATCTTCCCGTTGGGGGTGAGCGGGAGGGCCTCCAGCGGCACCACGGCCGCCGGGACCATGTAGTCCGGCAGTTGCGCGGCGGCGAACGCGCGCAGCTCGGCCTCCATCAGCGGGGATCCGGTCCTGGGCACGGCGTAGGCGACCAGCCGCCGGACGCCCGGCTGGTCCTCCCTCGCCAGCACGGTGACGCCGGCGACCGAGGGGTGGCGGGCCAGGACGGCCTCGATCTCACCCGGTTCGATGCGGAACCCGCGGATCTTGGCCTGCTGGTCGGCGCGGCCCTGGTAGTCGAGCGTGCCGTCGTCGTGGTGACGGGCCAGGTCGCCGCTGCGGTACATCCGTGAACCGGCGGGACCGTACGGGTCGGCGATGAAGCGTTCGGCGGTGAGCGCGGGCCGGTTCAGGTAGCCGCGGGCGAGGCCGGGGCCGGCCACGTACATCTCGCCTTGCCCGGCGGGCCGCAGCTCGTCGTCCAGGACGTGGACGCGCAGGTCGGGAAGGGCGGAGCCGATCGCGCCGGCCCGGGCGGCGGCCGCGCCCGCCCGGTCCAGGGGCAGGTGGGTGACGTGCACGGTGGTCTCGGTGATCCCGTACATGTTGACCAGCAGCCCGGGATGGCCGGCGAACCAGGCGTCCAGGCGCCCCAGGTCCAGCGCCTCGCCGCCGAAGATCACGTATCGCAGGGCCAGCGGGACGGGGTCGTCGCCGCCGGCGTCCATCAGCGCGTAGAAGGCGGACGGCGTCTGGTTGAGCACGGTGACCCGCTCGCGGGCCAGCAGGCGCAGGAAGTCCTCGGGCGAGCGCGAGGTCAGGTACGGCACCACGACGAGCCGCCCGCCGTACAGCAGCGCCCCCCACAGCTCCCAGACGGAGAAGTCGAAGGCGAAGGAGTGGAACAGCGTCCACACGTCGCCAGGCCCGAAGCCGAAGAGCGGCTCGGCGGTCGTCATCAGCCGGATGACGTTGGCGTGCGACACCACCACGCCCTTCGGCCGGCCGGTGGAACCCGAGGTGTAGATCACGTAGGCCGGATGCCCGGCCGCCAGGGGGGCCGCCCGGTCGGCGTCGGTCAGGTCGTGATCGGGATGGCCGTCCAGGTCTGCGAACGTCTCGGCGGTGATCGTGCAGGCCGGGCGCGCGTCCTGGATCAGGTACGCGATCCGGTCGGCAGGGAGGCCCGGGTCGATCGGCACGTACGCGGCCCCGGCCTTCAGCACCGCGAGGATCGCGACGACCATGTCCGCGCCGCGCGGGAGCGTGAGCGCGACGAACTCCTCCGGTCCCACGCCCTGGCCGACGAGGTGCCGGGCCAACCGGTTCGCCGCGCCGTTCAGCTCCGCGTACGTGAGGTCCGTGCCCTCGGCGCCGATGGCGACCGCGTCCGGGTGCCGCGCCGCCACCGCTTCGAAGGCGGCGGGAAGAGTGCGCAGGCCGTCATCGCCGGCCACCTGCTGTGCTGTCATCGGGGCCCCCGCCCTTCCACGGTTCGGTCCACTGCCGGGGGAGCTGGCGGGCCAGCCGATGGAACCCGCCGGTTGTCATCACCGGGATCCGCGAGAACGGCCGCCCGGTGTCCGCCGCCACGGCGTCGAGTACGGTGATCAGATAGTTCGCCAGCCGGTCGGCCGCGGCCTCGTGGAACGCGTCGGTCCGGTAGCGGAACCGGCCGCCGAGCCGGTGGAGCACGAAGGCCAGGTCCACCTCGTCGGAGATGGTGTCGGCGTAGGCCACGTCGGCGCGCAGCCCGCGCGCCCACCATCCGGCGCCGAGGCGCGGCTCGTCGGCGGTCATGCTCTCGAACGCCAGATGGCAGGCCTCGGCCGCCGGGCTCGCGGTCAGGCCCGGCCGCAGGCGGGCCAGCACGTCCTCCAGCGAGGGCGCGCCGGACAGGTCGAGCCGCAGGATCTGCCCGCGCGCCGGGAGGCCCAGGGTCACGTCGTCCCGCTCGCCGCCCACCCCGATCAGCGCCGCGAACGTGGCCAGCACGATCTCGGGCACGGCGGCGCCCAGCCGGTCGCCGGTCTCGCGCAGCGCCCGGCCGGTCTCGGCGGGGATGGCGAAGGCGTGGTTGGCCGCCGCCGCCGGGCCACCTGCGGCCCGGGTGGGAACTGCGGCCGGAACCGCAGGTACGCCGGCTTCGCGGTACAGCAGCGGCAGGCTCGGCAGCCGCGCCGCCAGCCCGCGATCCAGGACCATGCTGAGCAGGTGGTCGTCCGCGCCGATGCGGACCAGCCAGCAGCGCGGCGCCGGCACGGCGTCCGCGTCGAGGCCGGTCAGCGACTCCTCGGCGAGGATGGTGGCGACCACCTCGCCGGCCACGCGCCGGCCACGCGGCTCACCGCTCAGGTCGAGCACCGCGAAGGCCGACTCGCGCGGCGCGGTGAGCCTGGTCAGCGCCTCGCGCAGGGCGGCCACATCCAGCCGCCCGGTGAGGGACAGCGCGACGTGCGCCGCGACCGGCAGGGGTTGCGGGGTGAGCGGGGCACGCGCGTCCCGGCGAACCCGCTCGGATTGACCTAGTTTCACGGCAGACTCCAATCCGGGTGGGCCGCGTAGCCAGGAGGTCGGTCAGTGGGCTTCAGCCCGATTCAGAGGCGGAACCGGCCGTCAGGATCTCCCCCAGTTCGTCGGCGGAGCGCTGCTCGGCGTCTTCCAGGAAGCCGCTCGCCTGCATGGTGAACAGCTCGGCGTAGAGGCCGTCGGCGGCCATGAGGTCGTTGTGCGTGCCGTGCTCGATGATCTTGCCCTCGTTGAGCACGATGATCCGGTCGGCCGTGCGCACGGTGGAGAAGCGGTGGGAGATGAGGAGCACCGTCCGGTTCGCGTACAGATCGCGGACGCTGTCGAACAGGGCCCGCTCGGCCCTGGCGTCCAGGGACGCGCTGGGCTCGTCGAGGATGACCAGCGGCGCGTTCCGGAAGAACGCCCTGGCCAGCGCGACCCGCTGCCACTGCCCGAGCGAGAGGTCCTGCCCCTCCCCGAACTGCGGCGAAAGGATCGTCTCGTAACCGTCCGGGAGCGCGTTCAGGAAGGGGTCGGCCCCGGCGGCGCGGGCCGCCTCTCGGATCTCGTCCAGGTCCGCCTGCTTGTCGATCGATCCGAGGCGGATGTTCTCCTCGGCGGGCAGCGCGTACCGGACGAAGTCCTGGAAGAGCACGGCGACCTTCTCCCGCCAGGCGCGGGCGTCGATGTCGCGCAGCTCGGTGCCGTCGATCTGGATCGAGCCGCCCTGCGGGAAGTACAGACCGGCCAGCAGTTTGGCCAGGGTGGTCTTGCCGGAGCCGTTCTCCCCGACCAGGGCGATGACCTCGCCGGCCCGGATGGAGAAGGAGATGTCGTCGAGCGCGGCCCGCTCCGAGCCGCGATAGGTGAACCCGACGTTCGCCAGCTCGATCCGGTCGAACGGCCCGGCGAGGGGCAGTCCGGCCCGCTCCCTGGCCAGGCTCGCCTCCTCGGCGAGGAAGGCGTTCAGGTCGCGGACCAGCGGGGCCGACTCGAAGAACTCATTGGTGCCCGCGATCATGTCCTGCATGCGCTGGCTGAACAGCACCAGGACGCCGGCGACAGTGGCGGTTTGGGCGAGGGTCAGGATGCCCGACAGGTTCAGCAGGATGAGGACGCCCGCCGCGATCGCGACCACCGCGTTGCTGCCGATGGAGGCGATCAGGGAGGAGCGGAAGCGCCGCTGCAGCGTGGTGGTCAGGACCTCCAGCCGCTGCTGCATGATCGTCCGCCAGCGCTGGGCCAGGTGCTGCGCGGTGTTGAACGCGCGGATCTCCTTGGCCGGCTCGCGGGTGGTCAGCAGGCTGAACAGGTAGTTGCGGTTACGGTCGGCGGGCGTGGTCTCCTGGACGAACTCGAAGAACTGCTCGCCGCCGCGGATGCCGCCGATCCAGATCGGGATCACGACCGCCAGGACCACCAGGGCGATCCAGAAGTTGACGGTGAGCAGCGCGGCCCAGATGGACACCAGCGCGAACAGCGCCTGCGCGATCATGATCAGGCTGTCCACCATGCGGGCGGGACGCGTGATCGCGCTGGAGGCGGCGCGCTGCAGCCGGTCGTGGAAGCCGGAGTCGTCGAAGTCCCTGAGCTCGGCCAGGCACGAGACCTTGAGGATCTCGCCGCAGACGTAGATGCTCGTCTGCTCGGTCAGCAGCAGGCGCCGGTTGGTGATGAACGCCTGGGCGACCAGGATCACCACGTTCGCGGCCAGGAAGAGGACGATGTTCAGGGTCAGGCCGGAGGTGTCCACGCCGGAGTTGGCCTGGATGAGCTCGGTCAGCACCTGCTGGATCTGCACGATCACCAGGAAGATGCCGACGCTCTGCACCAGATCGGCGATCATCACCACGAGGAACTCGCGCGGGCTGGACTTCCACACCAGCCGCACGGCGCCGACCATCAGGCCGAGGACCTCGCTGACCGGTGGCCGCCTGGAGCGGCTGCGCTTCGTCGGAGGGCCCTGATGACCGCCCTCGCGCGAGTGCACAGGGCCGTCCCCCCGCCCTTTCATCGGTGCCTCGCGATTGTCGCGCAATGCATGGGGGAACCTCCGCATTGTCGATTTTCGACTGGCCGCACTTGCGCACCAGGAAGCCGCATAATCGGCTCTGAGCTACCTGGGTGAGCATACCCGCAACGACCGGCGAAACAAGAGGTCCCGGGCAATTCAATTGCAGGTCGGCAGCATTGCTGAACAGGTTCCGGATCAGCCCCTGTAAAAGCGCTGGAGTATCGCTGGGGAGATTGCCTCAAACATCTGTCCGAGCTGGGCTTATAGCAAGTGATAGCAGCGTTCTGGCAGAATACTGGCAATCCGCTGTCATGTCTTCCGGAAGTGCGAGGCGGTCTTTATGGTGGGAGTCTAGACAGCCGGACCACGCGCGGACATCACTCTTGATTTGCATTACCGCAGAGCGGTCTCCGGTCATTATCGCGAGGCTCGCGCGGCCATCCGTGGATTGCCGGGCGGGCGCGCGCCGGAAAGTCCGGAGAGAAGGTCATGGACTCTGTCGACGGTTTCCGACTCGGTATGCAGAGGCTGGTCAGCGGAGTGAGCGTCATCACCGGGCGCTCGGCACAAGGCCGGCCGTACGGCATCACCGCCACCTCGGTCTTCTCCCTCACCGTGGATCCGCCCAGCCTGGCGGTCGGCATCAACAGGGAGACCCGGCTGGGCGGCATCGTCCCGGAGCTGAAGACGTTCTCGGTCAGCATCCTCGGCGACGGGCAGCGTGACGTCGCCGAGGCGTTCGCCGGGCGGATCCCCGGCATCAAGGGCGTCGACCGATTCACCTACGGCAGCTGGTCCGAGGACTCCTCCGGGGTGCCGATCCTGCTCGACGCCGCAGCCTGCTTCGCCTGCGAGGTGGACGGGGTCATGGAGCGCTCGACCCACTTCCTGCTGGTCGGGGTGGTCACCGCCGTGCACGTCTCAGCGGGCGACATCGCCCCGCTGGTGTACTTCTCCCGCGCGTTCGTCGACGTCGGCCAGCCGGCCCGGGCGGGCGGCGCGGAGCGGTGAGGCCGCCTGACGTGGCGGCCTCACCGCTGGTTCTGCTCTAGAGGGGGGCGCGTCAGGTCGCGGCCATCATGGCCTCCCGCTCGTTCTCCTCCTCGGTGACCGGGATGCGCCGTACGGTGAAGCGCAGGAACAGCGGCGCCATGAGCGAGGTCGCCACCGCCACCAGGATCACGATCGTGTACATCGCCGGGCTGAGCACGCCCAGCCGCAGCCCGGTCATCGCGATGACCACCTCGATCACGCCGCGCGCGTTGAGCCCGGCCCCGAGGGCGAGCGACTCCCAGCGGCCGAGGCGGGCCAGCCGGGCGGCGCCGTACACGCCGGCGAACTTCCCGATCACGGCGACCGCCAGGACGGCGAGCGCGGCGAGCAGCACGTCGAGGTCGGCCAGCGCGGTGAGGTCCATCCGCAGGCCCGCGGCGGCGAAGAAGATCGGGGCCAGCACCGCGACGACGAACCTGCGCAGCGGCGCCAGCCGCTCCCGATCCACCCAGCCGGACGAGCCGATCAGGACGCCGCCGAACATCGCGCCGACGATCGGCTCCATGCCGGCCGCCTGGGTCGCCGCGCTGAACAGGACGATGACCGCCACCGCGACCGCCAGCATCACCCCGGGCTCGGGGGTGCGCGCCGACAGCCGCAGCGCCCCGTTCACCACCAGCCGCCCTATGGTGGCCGCGATCAGCACGGCCAGCAGCAACATCCCGATTGACCGCGCGACCGTGGCCGGGTCGACGCCGCCGGTGGCCATCGCGGCCACCACCGACAGCAGCAGCCAGCCGACGAAGTCGTCCACGGCGGCCGCGCTGATGATCAGCTGGCCGACGTTGCGATGCAGCAGCCGCAGCTCCAGCAGCGTCTTGGCGATGACGGGGATGGCGCTGACGCACATCGCGACCCCGAGGAACCAGGCGAAGACCGTACGGTCGCCGGCGGCGCCGTCGGCCAGCAGCACGGCGGGCAGCAGGAACCCGGTCGCCACGCCGAGCCCGAGCGGCACCAGCAGCCCTCCGGCGCTCACCCAGGCCACGGACAGGCCCTTGCGCCGGATCAGGCCGACGTCCATGCTCATCCCGGCCAGCCCGACCAGCAGCAGCACGCCGACCTGGCCGATGCCGTCCACCAGGTGCAGCTGCTCCGGCGAGGCGGGGAACACCCAGGCCGCCGTCCCCGGCGCGACCTGCTCGAAGATCGACGGGCCGAGCAGCACGCCGGCGCACAGCTCGCCGGCCACGGCGGGCATGGACAGGCGGGTGGCCAGCCGCCCCAGCAGCAGGGCCGTGACGAGGAGCAGGCCGATCTGCAGCAGGAACACCAGCGACTGGTGGGCGGTGATCGGCGGGATGGGCGCGTACGCGAGGATCATCTGACCGCCCTCAGGCTCTCGGCCAAGCGGTGAGCGCCGTGGTCAGTCTTTCCAGCCCGGTCACGAGCTCGTCGGTGTCGCCGCCGAACCCCAGCCGAATGTGCCCGGGACCGCCGAAGCACGAGCCGGGGATCACCAGGACGCCGTGCCGCTGGAACAGCTCCTCGCAGAAGTCGCCGGTGTCGGCCACCCCCAGCAGCCGGGGGAAGGCCGACACCCCGCCGTCCGGCGGCGTCAGCGCGACCAGCTCCGGGATTGAGGCGGCCCAGTCCTTGACGATCTCCCGGTTGACGCCTGCCTGCTTCAGCCGCGGCTCCACGAACGCACCGGCATGGCGCAGCACGCCCAGCGCCAGCAGCTCGATCAGCGGCGAGACGTGCAGCGTGGTGTAGTCCTTGATCCGCATGCAGTCCTCGAGCACCTCCGCCGGTCCGATCACCCAGCCGAACCGGAGCCCGGGCAGGCCGAACGCCTTGGAGAAGGTGCCGAATCCGATGCCCCGCTCGTACCTGGTGGAGATGTCGGGGAGGGGGGCCCGGTCGTAGGTGAGCTCGGCGAAGGCGGCGTCCCACAGCAGGTACGCGCCCACCTGCCGGGCCTGTTCGATGAGGACGCGCATGTCGTCCTCGCCGACCGTGACGCCCGTGGGGTTCTGCGGGAAGTTCACCACGATCGCCCTGGTGCGCTCGTTGACCAGCCCTGCCAGGTCGTCCAGCGGCGGCCGGAAGCCCTGGGCGGCGTCCAGCCGCCACTCGCGCGCCGTGCAGCCGAGCGCGGTGACGTAGTCGACCAGCAGGTGGTAGCCGGGGGCGACCACGATCACCTCGTCACCGGGCCGCAGCAGCGACATCATCACCAGCGAGATGGCCTCGCCCGACCCGCAGCTGGTCATCACCTTGCCCGGGTCGCCGTCGCCGTACCGACGGGCTATCTCGGCCCTGACCGCGGGCGTGCCGAGCGAGTAGCCGTCGTCGAAGACCAGCGCGTCGATCTCGTCGTGACCCGTCCCGGTGATGGCGCGCACCTCGCCCATCGAGTACGACTGCACGCCGCTGGCGCTGATGTCGATCTCGGCGGTGAAGTAGTAGTCACGCAACCAGTCCTCGAGCGGCGCTGAGGGGAGTCTCATGGCTCAGTCCGTTCGTTTCAGGAATTCGAGGATGGCCTCGTTGACCTCGTCCGGCTGCTCCAGGCAACCGAAATGTCCCGCGTTCTGGATCTCCACGTAGTCGCAGTCGGGGACCGCGGCCGCCACCTCCGCGCACAGGTGCGGCGGGGTGACCACGTCGTCGGAGAACGCGATGACGCGGCAGGGCGCGGCCACGCCGCGCAGCGCCGGGCGCCGGTCGTCGGCGGTCTCGGCCCACAGCTGCCCCT
Organism: Nonomuraea sp. NPDC005650; assembly: GCF_040605375.1. Classification (NCBI taxonomy): domain Bacteria; kingdom Bacillati; phylum Actinomycetota; class Actinomycetes; order Streptosporangiales; family Streptosporangiaceae; genus Nonomuraea; species Nonomuraea sp. NPDC005650. The sequence goes on along the minus strand of NZ_JBEXCR010000036.1, from coordinate 129,480 downwards.
GCGCCGCCATCTTGCCGGAGGGAGAGTGCAGGAACGCGTCCAGCCAGAGCGAGGCGGTCTCGTCGTCGTTCAGGCTGACGGGCGAGAGCATCTGGCTGGCCGTCATGGCCGCCTCGTACTCGCCGGGCAGCTCCACGCCGCTGTCGGCCAGCGCCCGGTAGGCCCGCCGGTAGGCGCTGCGCATGGCGTCCGGACGCGCCGTGGTCGCGATGAACACCGCGCATCTGACCAGCTCGGGATGGTTGATCGCCAGTTCCTGGGCGATCTGGCCGCCCAGCGAGAAGCCGATGATGCGGCACGGGGCCGCACCAAGGGCCTCGATGAGACCCTTGGTGTCGGCCACCATGTCAGCCATCGAATACTTCCCCGGCGGCACGTCGGATGGCGGGACGCCGCGGTTGTCGAAGGTGACGGCTTGGTATCCGGCTTGGGTGAGTGCCGGGGTCTGGTGCATCGTCCAGACCCGGCCCGCGGCGGCGGAACCCATGATCAGCAGTACCCGTTCGCCCTGGCCCCACCTGTCGTAGGTGAGCCGGATGCCATTGGTGAAGACGTAGGGCACGCTATTTCCCGTCGAGCGCTATGCGCAGGCTCTTCGGGCGCATGTCGGTCCAGTTCTCCTCGATGTAGGCGTCGCACTCATCCTTGGGGGCGTGCACGCCGGTCTCGTTCCAGCCGCCGGGGACCGGCAGGTCGCCGGGCCACAGCGAGTACTGCTCCTCGTGGTTGATCAGCACCTTGAAGCGCGCCTCGGGGTTCTCGAAATCAAAGGTGGTGGTACGCATGTTCGTCTCCTTTATTGGGTTCACCGGGGTTACCAACGCCACTCGTGCTGGTTGAGCAGGTGGCCGGCGCGGACGTCGTGCTCTTTGCACCACGACATGAACTTCTCGATCTGCTGCATCTGGTAGGAGTCGTCGTTGTAGCTGGTGGCCATGACGTGGCCGAGCCAGCTCTCCTCGCCCATGGCGTAGATGTAGACCTCCTTCGCGCCCAGCTCGCGCACGATCTCGCCGGCCTGGGCCGCGTCCGAGCCCGACAGCTTGCGCGAGTCGCTCATCCGCTTCGTCACCGGCCTGGTGAGCAGCGCCTGGTAGAGCCAGGTCAGCGGGGCGCCGTCGCACTCCATGCCGAGGAAGGCCAGGTCCGCGGTGCCGAGGTGGCTGGAGATGTAGCGGTAGAGCGCGGGGTCCACACCCGAGGAGTCGGCGCCCACGAAGACGGACTTGCCGCCCAGCTCGATCCAGTACGTGGACTTGCTGCGGATGTCGAGATCGGCGTGCTCGCCCAGGAACGGGGTCGAGACGACCCTGCCGCCGGGGAATGGGATCTCGTCGAACTCGTCCACCTCCAGCACCGGCAGGCCCAGGTGCTCCAGGTACAGGCCGAGCGAGGGGTCGCAGAGGTTGCCGCGGGAGGAGCGCGGCACCACGACCGTGCCGACCCTGCCCCGCAGCTGCATGAGGGTCTCCAGCACGATGTGGTCCTGGTGGCCATGCGTGATCAGCACGAGGTCGATGTGGTCGGGCAGGTCACGGTAGGTGTAGCGGTCCGTCGCGTTGGTGTCGGCGCTGATGAACGGGTCGGTGAGCACCGTGGCCTCGGGCGTCTGGAGCGCCAGGCAGGCGTGCCCGAAGTAGCGGATCCGGCCGCCCTCCTCGATGTGCCGGTCGGGCGCCTGGCCGTACTCACCGGTCAGCAGCGTGGCGAGCTGGGCGGCCTGGGCGTCGTCGAGCTCCAGCGCCTCCCGCAGCTCGCTCAGGCGGCGGGGCCGCAGCCGGGCGCCGAAGAGCTCCTGCAGCCCCGGGTGCCGGAAGGGGATGTGCAGGTCGAGCACGTCCGGGCCGGGCAGGCGTGGCGTGCTCAGGATGAACGGCCGCTCGACGCCCGGCTCGATCGACAGCTGGACGGACTGCCGGTCCTCGATGTAGGCCTTGCTCTTGTACACCAGCGGCTCCAGGAAGTGCAGCGACGCCTGGTTGTTGGTGTCGTAGGCGATCTCCACCAGGCCCGCCAGCTCCGCGGGGAGCTTCTGGTAGAGCGGGGTCAGGTCGAACCCGGTCGCCCCCTGCCGCACCATGTCCTCGGCCTTCGTGATCGCCTCGGCGAAGGCGAACATGTCGGCGCCGGTCCTCTTGATGCCGTTGAGCAGCTCGCGGACCTCTTCCGAGCGCTCCTCGGGGATCCCGACGAAGTAGCCGCCGCGCAACTCCGGGTTGGCGGTGGCCGCCACGTGCACGGGCGGCGACTGCAGGTACGACTCCAGCAGCGGAGCCTGGAGGTAGGCCAGGTTCATCGAGGCCTGGACCGGGGCCACCGTGTGCAGCCAGGCGTAGAAGCGGTCCACCAGCGGCTCGATGATGACGTTGGGGCGGAGATACTGCGGCTCGTCGGCCATGAATGCTCCCTGTGAGGTGTCGCATACTTTCGGGGTCATGCGCCACGCCAGACGGGCACGCGCTTCTCGCTGAAGGCCCGGGGGCCCTCCTGCGCGTCGTGGCTGTGCATGCGGCGGGTCTCCCACGTGTAGGGCGTGGTGAAGGCCTGCTCGATCGGCATGTCCAGCGAGCGGTGCACGGCCTCCTTGATCGCGCGTACGGACAGCGGCGCTGACCGGATCAGGTCGCCGGTCCATCCGGCGACGCACGCGTCGAGCTCGTCGGCGGGCACGACGTCGTTGACCAGCCCGTACCGCAGCGCCTGGTCGGCGGTGAGGCGGCGGCCGGTGAGCAGGTGGCCCATGGCGGTCTTCAGCGGCAGCTGCCTGGCCAGCCGGAACGCGCCGCCCGCGCCGGGCACCAGCCCCAGCCGCGCCTCCGGCAGCGCGAAGACCGCCTGGCTGGAGGCGACGATGATGTCGCAGGCCAGGGCCAGCTCGAAGCCGCCACCGAGCGCGTACCCGTGCACCCGCGCGACCAGCGGCTTGGTCAGGCCAAACCGCTCGGTCAGCCGGGGCCAGCCGGACTGGCCCCGGCTGCCGAACGTGGTCGGCGGCGCGCCTTCCGCGTTCAGCCGGGCGCGCTCGCGCAGGTCCTGCCCGACGGAGAAGGCCCGGTCGCCGGCGCCGGTCAGCACCGCGACCCGCACGTCGTCGTCGGCCTCGACGTCGTCCCAGACTGCGGCCAGCTCCTCGTGCATGAGCAGGTCCATGGCGTTCAGCACGGCGGGCCGGTCCAGCGTGACGTGGGCCACGTGGTCCTTCTTCTCGTACCGCACGCGGGTGTTCACGGCGCCTTCCGCCCGGCCTGGAACCGGCCGACCTTGCCGATCACGTCGTCGCTGTAGAGCCGTTCGGCCTGGTGCAGCGCGAACTCGGCCAGGTAGCGGCGGAATGCGTCCGGCGGCTCCTCCGCCAGGTTCAGCATCCGCCGGTTCGGCACGACCGCCGGGCCCTTGAGCCGCGCCACCGCGCCGGCGAGCGCGGCGTCGAGGTCGCCAGGCTCGGCGACCTCGTCGATCAGGGACGCGGCGGCGGGCTCGGTCGCCCAGATCCGCCGTCCGTGCAGGATGACCTGGCGGGCCAGGCGCGGGCCCATGGCGCGGGACAGCCGCAGGTTGGCCGCGCCCGGGATGATGCCCTCCTGGGCGGCGGGCAGGCTCACGTAGGCGTCGGAGGCGGCGATGACCTGGTCGAACACGAGCAGGAGCTGGGCGCCGCCGCCGATGGCGAACCCGTCCACCACCGCCACCCAGGGCTTCTCCCGCCCGGCGGTGCCGCGGATCAGCTTGGCGATGTAGCCGAGCTCCCTGCGCAGCAGGAAGCCCACCAGCGAGATGTCGCCCGCGTGCAGCTTCTTGAGGTTGATGCCGGCGCTGAACACCCGCCGACCGCGGTGACGCGGGTGCGCCATCTCCCCGCCCCGCAGCACCCCCACCTGCACGGCCGGGTCCAGCAGGGCCAGGTCGACGGCGGTCTCCATGTCGTCGACCTGCCGCTCGTCCTCGGCGTTCAGGCAGTCGGCGCCGCACATGGTCAGGTACGCGGCCCCGTCCCGGCGCTCCATCCGCACCGATCCGAGCTCGGCGTGGCCGGTGACGGTGAACTCGGGGAGCAGCCGCAGGGCGCGATCGGTCGGCCGGAGCATCGACTCCATCAGGTGCGTCCCGGCCTGGGCCGAGCCCAGGACGGCGCGCAGGAAGACGCCCTGGTCGATCTCGTGGCCCTCCTTCTCCGCCTGCGGGCGAGCCCGCTCCCCTGCCAGCTCCTCCGGCGTGGGCACCAGCCCGGGAAAGGCGGCCGCGGCCGCCTCGACCAGCTCGGCCAGGCGTGGACGCGCGCCATGGTCCTCGGTGAGCTCGGCGTAGACGGCCTCCACGTGCGCTTCCAGGAACGCGGTCCGCTCCCGTCTGGCGGCGGCCTTGATCTCCGCCGCCGCGGCCCGCTCCTCGGTGGAGCGCTTGGCCGGGTCGGGAAGCGCCGCCAGCGCCTGCTCGGCCCGCGCCGCCGCCGCGGCCAGCGCCTGCCGGGCCTGCGGCAACGGCGCGCGCACGCTTCCCGCCGTCATGGCGTCAGCTCGACGGCGGCGGCCCGGCGCAGCACCCGGTCGCAGGCCGCCAGATGGGTGCCGAGCGCGTCCTCGAAGCTGGTCGTCTCCGCGTTGAGCAGGAGCTGGCGGCGGATGGCCAGCTCCTGGCCGGACACCGCACCCGCCAGCTCGGCCGTACGGGCCAGCGCCGCGGCCGGGTCGGCCACGAGCTCGTCGACGAGGTGCAGCGACAGCGCGTCGGCGGCGGTGATGGGCATCCCGAACAGCACGCTCCTGCGTGCCCGGGCCGCGCCCGCCTGCTGCGCGATCCGGAAGGTGGCCATCCCCGGCCAGGCCGCCCCCTCCTGCAACGGCATCAGGAACCGGGTCCGCGGAGTGGCGATGCGGTAGTCGGTGGCCAGCAGCGCCTCCAGCGCCTTGCCGCCGCAGTCGCCGGAGGCGACCGCGATGGTGGGGGTGGCCAGGCGTTCCAGCCTCCGCAGGGCCTGCTCCCACTTGTTCACCAGCGCGACCGTCAGGCCTTCTGGGCGGGAGTCGGCCGGGGTCCCGGAGACGTGCACCACGACCGGCTGCCCGCCCTCGTGGTCATCGGCCCTGTCGCAGAGCTCTCTCAGCTTCACGACCGACTCCGGGGACACCGGCAGGGCGCCGTCGATCCTGATGGCGAGCGCGTCCCCGGTCACCATTGGACCAGCGCCGTCTCGATGGTGGAGCCGGGGCCCATCGTCATCAGGACGCCGTAGTCGCCTGTCTCGGTCACTCTCTCCTCCAGCAGCCTTTCGTAAGAGAACAGGAAGGACGCGCTGGACACGTTTCCGTAGTCGCGCAGCACCCCTGTGGTGTGCCGTACGTCGTGCCGCGTCAATCCGAGATTGACGGTCACCGCGTCGATGACCTTCTTGCCGCCGGAGTGCACGAGCCAGTGCCGGATATCGCTGCGCCGCAGGCCGGCGACGCGGAGCAGCCGGTCGACGACCTCTTCCACGTGCATGCCGACCACGTAGGGGATGTCGGGGTCGAGGAAGAAGCTGAACTTGCCCGCGTCGGTGTCCCACTCGTAGCGCATCGCGTTCAGCGCCTCGGTGATGATGCGGCTGGCGAAGCCGAGGATCCGCGGTCCGGGACTGTCCACGGGCTCGGAGAGCAGCGCCACGGCCGCGGCGCCGTCGCCGAACAGGCTGTTGACCACCGCCGTACGCATGGTCGAGTCATAGACGTAGGCCGCCGAGCACGCCTCCGCGCACAGCACGACGGCCAGCTCACCCGGGTGGGCCATGGACCAGCCGGTCGCCACGTTGAGCGCGTTGAGCCCGGCGTTGCACCCCATGCCCACGATGTCGGACCGGCTGCAGTGCTCGTCCAGGCCGAGCTCGTTGATGAGCAGCGCGCTCAGGCCGGGCGCCAAGAATCCCGTCGAGGTCACGCAGCACAGGTACCGCACGTCGGAGACGTCGGCGCCGATGTTCTTCAGGCACGCCTGAAGGGCGCGGGCGCCCATGTCGACGGCCATCTTCTTGTGCTTGCGCAGCAGCTCGCCCTGCGACTCCTGCACCCGGCCGCCGTCGCCGCCGACCGGGGGAAGGGTGAGGTGGCGCCGCTGGATCGCGCTGTTGAGGAAGAGCGAGCGGATCCGGGGATCGGTGATCGCGAAGGCGTCCAGCACCTCTTCCTGCGAGTAGGCGTCGGGAGACACCGCAGTGCCGACGCCGGCGATCCGGGAGGGGGACATGGTGATCATCGGTAGGTCCACCCCCACATCCGGGTCTTGCTCCTCGGGGTGGTCCGCCGTTTCGCCAGTTCACATGCCAATGGGCTCACCTTCTCCGTGATCTGCCTGGGGGCGGCTCATGTCCGCACCTCCCAGCCGTCCGCGTCGAGCCGCTGGGCGAGCACGCTCGCGGAGTCCTGGCTGACCAGCAGCCGGACCCTCCCGCTCGGCTCGTCCAGCGCGTGCTCGATCCGCACGTCCTCGATGTTGACCTCGACGTCGTCCGCCGAAGCCAGCAGCCGGGCCAGGACGCCGGGCTGATCGGAGATGACGACGTCGACCTCCGCGTAGCGGGGCTCCGGGCCGTGGTGCTTGCGGGGGATGCGGGCGTGCCCGCGCGTCCCGCGCCGCAGCATCGACTCCAGCTCGGCCGCCCCCCGCCGCCGGTCCGCCGGGTCCTCGCCGGACAGCGCGCGCAGCGCGGCGATCGTCCGCGCCAGATCGCCCGCGTACAGCTGCAGCACGTCGGCCACCGCGTCGGCGTTGGCGTCCAGGATCTCGCCCCACAGCTCCGGGTCGCCGCCGGCGATCCGGGTGACGTCCCGCAGGCCCTGACCGCAGATCCGCACCGCGTCCTCGGTCACGTCCTCCAGCAGGCCCGCCATCAGCGCGGCCACGACGTGTGGCGCGTGCGAGGCCAGCGCCACCGCCCGGTCGTGGTCGGCCATCCCCATCACGACGGGGACTCCCCCGCACAGCGAGACCAGCTCCAGCGCCGTGTTCAGGACGTCCTGCTCGGTGTCGGCGGACGGCGTGAGTATCCAGTACCGCCGCTCGAACAGGTCGACCCGGCCGGCCAGCGGTCCCGACCGCTCGCCGCCCGACATCGGGTGGCCGCCCACGTACCGGGTCAGGTCGCCGCCCGCGCGGGTGATCTCGCGCTGCGGGCGCGTCTTGACGCTCGCCACGTCGGTGTAGGCGCGGGCGAGCCCTTCGCGCTGCCATCTGGCCAGCTCACGGGCAGTGCTCGCCGGGGGCACGGCCAGCACCGCCACGTCCACCGGCCCGTCGGGCGGGCTGAGCGTGCCGGCGCCGAGCGAGGCGGCCGTCCTGGCCGCCCGCTCGTCGGCGTCGCTGAGATGCACGGCCACCCCGCGGCGGCTCAGCGCCAGCGCCACCGAGGTTCCGATCAGGCCGGTGCCCACCACCGCCGCCGTCCTCATGAGTCCTCACTCGCCGAGGCGATGAACTCGGCCAGCCGCGCGATGCCCGACTCGATCTCGTCGTGGGTCAGGTAGCTGGTCGACAACCGGATGCCCCGCTCGCCGCCGCCTTGGGGGTAGAAGTAGCTCATCGGCGTCCAGATGACCCCGAAGTCCTGCGCCGACCTGGCCAGCGCCGCGTTGTCGGCGCGGAAGGGCACCTTCAGCGTCAGGAAGAAGCCCCCGCTGGGCCGGTTCCAGCCCACCCCGAGCCGGGCCCGGCGGACGGGGGGCAGCACCCGGTCCAGGCAGCGCAGCGTGGTCCGCAGCGTGTCCCCGTAGTACTTCGCCGTCTCGTCGTTGAGGTCGGAGATCCGGCCGGCCGACTCCAGCAGCGCGCCCGCGATGACGGCCTGGCCCAGCGGCGAGGTGTTCACCGTCACCATGCTCTTGACCTTGGCCAGCTCGTCCGCCAGGAGCCCGGAGCGGCCCGCGGTGTCCACGACCGTCTGGTCGGCCACCGCGAAGCCGACCCTGGCCCCGGGGAAGACGGTCTTGGAGTACGAGCCCAGGTGCACCACCCGGCGCGCGCGGTCGAGCGACTTCAGCGTGGGCAGCCGCGTCCCCTGGCTCACCAGCCGGTACGGGCTGTCCTCCAGGATCAGCAGGTCGTGGCGGGCCGCGAGGTCGAGCAGCTCGTGCCGGGTCCGCAGCGGCATGGTCACCCCTGACGGGTTCGAGTGGTCCGGCGTCACGTAGATCGCCCGCGGCCGACGCCCGGCCGCCAGCTCCACCGCGACCGCCACCTCGACGTCGGCGCACGACAGGCCGTCCTCGTGCTCGACCACCGCGACCGGCTCGATGCCGAGCAGCCGGGCCGCGCCGGTGATCCCCACGTAGGACGGGCTGGAGACCAGCAGGACGTCCTCCCGCCGGGAGAACAGCACGCGCAGCGTCAGGAACATGGCCTCCTGGCAGCCGACCGTCACCACGATCGACTCGGCCGGCACCTGGATGTCCTCGTCCGCGCGCAGGGACCCGGCGATCAGCTCGCGGATCCGCCCGGCCGTCGGGCCGTACTGGAACAGGGCCTCGCGGATGCCGGCCGGCGACTCTCCCTGAAGGGCCAGGTGGTCCAGGTAACGGCGGATGTGGGCGAAGATCTGCTCGACGTCGAAGAGCCCGTCGTACGGCCGGCCCGGCGCGAACGAGATCGCCTCCGGGTAGCGCAGAGTGATCTCGTTGAGGAAGTTCATCGTGTCCATGACCGGGTCCGACACGCTGGCGTGCAGATCCTCTCTCCGGATGTCCGCCCCACCTCCGGACAAGGCGAGCGAGGACACGCCCACGCGCGTCCCCAAATTAATTGTCTCGTCCCGCATACCGTCCGTCCGTTCAGCGCGGAATATCGGTTACGAATTTGCCCGAGGCGCCTTTGTCTGGCCGTCGTGTTTCTGCATGGTCACACGCGCCGGCGCCTCCGTACAAGAGCGGGAGCCTGGACGTCAGCGGGCCTCCATTGAGACACCACTGGCTCTTCGGAGGCCGGTCATTAACCCGCCACCAACCGCCAGTAAAGCCACCAGCGCCTGTTCAGAGGCATAGCTCGACCGGCTACGGCCGTCCGCATTCTGCATCTTGCGCCCCGGCGGCGCATTATCTATCGTCGCTCTCGAACCGATTGAAGTCCGCTCCCCGAATTGCCCGATTCCCATTGTCGACCGCCGGGCGCGAGCTGGATTAGGTTCCCATTCCGGGATTCTGAACGCCCCGAATGATCATGCCCGTCCCGCACTGAAAGGGCCTATCAGGATGGATAATCGGATCAGGAAAGTCGTGATCCTCGGAGGGGGCACGGCCGGCTGGATGACCGCGTCCTACCTGGGCAAGGCGCTGGGTGACGATGTGACCGTCACAGTGCTGGAGGCGCCGTCGATCCCCCGCATCGGCGTGGGCGAGGCGACCGTGCCGAACCTGCAGCGCGTGCTCTTCGACTTCCTCGGCCTGCCCGAGGAGGAGTGGATGCGCGAGTGCAACGCCAGCTTCAAGATGGGGATCAAGTTCGTCAACTGGCGCACCGGCGGCCGGGGCTCGGCTCAGCCGCGCGCCTTCGGCGACGACACCGACCACTTCTACCACCTGTTCGGCCTGCTGCCCAACCATGAGCAGTTGCCGCTGTCGCAGTACTGGGCGGCCAAGAAGCTGGCCGGCCAGACCGACGAGACGTTCGCGTACGCGTGCTACCGCGAGCCGCCGATCCTCGACGCCAAGCTCTCCCCGCGCTCCATGGAGGGCGAGCAGTGGACGAACTACGCCTGGCACTTCGACGCGAACCTGGTGGCCGCCTTCCTGCGCCGCTTCGCGGTCAACAAGCAGGGCGTGCGGCATGTCGAGGACGAGATGACCGAGGTGCTCCTCGACCAGCGCGGCTACATCACCGGGCTGCGCACCAAGGGCGGGCTCACCCTCGAAGGCGACCTGTTCGTCGACTGCTCGGGATTCCGCGGCCTGCTGATCAACCAGGCGATGCGCGAGCCGTTCCTCGACATGGGCGACTACCTGCTCAACGACCGCGCCGTCGCCACCCAGGTGCCGAACAATGACGAGGAGCTGGGGGTCGAGCCCTACACCTCGTCCATCGCGATGTCGTCCGGGTGGACCTGGAAGATCCCGATGCTGGGCAGGTTCGGGACCGGCTACGTCTACTCCAGCCGGTTCGCCGGCCAGGACGAGGCGACCGAGGAGTTCTGCAACCTGTGGAACCTCGACCCGAGCGAGACGCCGCTCAACCACGTCCGCTTCCGCGTCGGGCGCAACCGCCGCGCCTGGGTGCGCAACTGCGTGAGCATCGGCCTGTCGTCGTGCTTCCTTGAGCCGCTGGAGTCGACCGGCATCTACTTCATCACGGCCGCCATCTACCAGCTCGCCAAGCACTTCCCCGACAAGGGCTTCGACCAGGTGCTGGTCGACCGCTTCAACCGCGAGATCGAGATCATGTTCGACGACTCGCGCGACTTCATCCAGGCCCACTTCTCCTTCTCGCCGCGCGACGACACGCCGTTCTGGAAGGCGAACAAGCAGCTCGCCCTGTCGCCGGACATCACCGAGAAGATCGCGATGTACCGGGCCGGGCTCGCGGTCAACATGCCGGTGACCGACGAGAACACCTACTACAGCAACTTCGAGGCGGAGTTCCGGAACTTCTGGAACAACAGCAACTACTACTGCATCTTCGCCGGCCTCGGCTTCGACCCCGACCGCGCGCCGTCGGTGCTCGCCCACCGGCCCGACATGAAGGCCGGCGCGGAGCCGATCTTCGCCGGGATCAAGGAGCGGCAGCGGGAGCTGCTGGAGTCCCTGCCCAGCACGCACGACTACCTGCGCCGGTTGCACGGGAAGTGACGTGAAGACGACGTTGCTCGACCCCGACCGCGGCTTCCCGCTCTGCGTCGAGCCCGACGCCCCGACCGACCTGGCCGAGTTCGTGGCCGGGCACCGGGCCTGGCTCGGCGACCGCCTCGCCGAGCACGGCGCCGTGCTGCTGCGCGGCTTCGGCGCCGGCTCCCAGGAGGTTTTCGCCGCGGCGGTGGCGGCGATGGAGAGCCGACTCCTGAACTACGTGCACGGGAACTCCCCGCGGGAGAAGGTGTCCGACGCCAACGTCTATACCTCGACCGAGTACCCGGCCGAGCTCGACATCTCGCTGCACAACGAGCTGTCCTACGCCGGCCGGTGGCCGAGCCTGCTGTTCTTCCACTGCGTGGTGGCTCCGGAGAGCGGCGGGCAGACCCCGATCGCCGACAGCCGGGAGATCCTCCGCCGCATCCCGGCCGAGGTGCGGCGGAGCTTCACCGACAAGGGGCTGCTGTACCAGCAGCGGCTCCACGGCGGCGCCGGGCTGGGCAGGTCGTGGCAGAACACGTACGAGACCGGCGACCGGTCGGTCGTGGAGGATCACCTACGCTCGTTCGAGGTGGACTTCTCCTGGACCGCGCGGGGCGCCCTGCACACCCGCCAGGTCCGGCCCGCCACCGTGGTCCATCCCGAGCTGGGCCACGAGGTGTGGTTCAACCAGGCCGACCAGTGGCACTGGTCGGGCGCGGGCCCCGGCCTGGGCGAGGAGCTGCTCAACCTGGTCGGGGAGGACGAGCTGCCCAGCTCCTGCCATTACGGCGACGGGTCCCCCCTGCGGGTCGAGGACCTGGACGCCATCAGGCAAGCGGGCTGGGACAGCGCGGTGAGCTTCGACTGGATCCCCGGGGACCTGCTGATCCTCGACAACGTCCGGCTGGCCCACAGCCGCACCGCGTACAAGGGTCCCCGCCGCATCCTCCTCGCCATGACCTGACCGCCTCGGACGGCCACCCCGCGCCCGACATGCCGCCCGATCAGGGCCGTCATGGCGGGCGCCGGAGGTCAGGACCAGGTCACGGGGAGGGAATGGACGCCGTAGACCAGCATGTCGGTGCGCATCGAGATCCGCTCGGCGGGGATCGCCAGGCGCAGGTCCGGCAAGCGGGTGGGCCGGGTCCAGCCGAGGGTCTGTTTCCAGAAGCGGTAGGTGTGCTCCAGGTCGAACCTGCGCAGGAAGGCCTGCCAGCAGCGGTCCACGTCCGCACTGGTGGCGCCGGTTGTCGACGACCAGAGCCAGACCGGTGGGGCGTCACGGTCGCCGGGCAGGTGCTCGACTTTCAGCTGGATCAGGGTGCCCTCGATGATGGGTGGTGTCGGTGACCGTGGTCACGGCGGCTTCGGGCCAGGTGGCGGGGTCGGCCAGGGCGAACTCGCCGCCGTGTTCGGGTGGTCGTCCGTTGGTTCGCGGCAGTCGTGGTGGGGCGGGCAGACGCAAGACCCGGTCGGAGCGGATGCGTGTACAGGGCTGTTGACCTGCAATCTATCCTCGCTCCTCGGGTGCTTTCGCTTGCTGTATCTGATCTTTGTTCGGGGTGTGGGCCGGCTGATGTCGCCGGCTCGCAGCGACGCCTCCAAGGAAGCGGAAATCCTTGTCCTTCGGCATGAGGTGTCGGTACTGCGCCGTCAGGTCGCTCGTCCCAGGCCTGACTGGGCCGATCGAGCGATCCTGGCCGCGCTCATCCGGCACCTTCCACGGCGGCTCAGGGTGCATCGGATCGTGACGCCGGGCACTTTGCTTGCCTGGCATCGCAGGCTGGTCCGCGACCTGGCGACAGTTCCTGGCCTCCCAGGCCTCTGGCCTGCTGGCGTGCGACTTCGTGCACGTGGACACCGCGTTCCTCAAGCGGCTGTACGTCTTCTTCGTGATGGAGATCGCTCCGATTCAGCGCCGACAGGCTGTCGGAGGGTTGATAAACGAGTACCGGAGAGCAGCCTGGGGATCTTGTGAAACACCAGGTGGGAGCCGGTGTGCGAGTTCTGGCACGGCACAGGGCGTCCACTACGTGGGCTGACTTCCTGCGCTCGCAAGCCGACGCTCTACTGGCCTGCGATTTCATCGAGGCCGTCACCCTCAACGGGCAGCGCCAGTACATCCTGGCCGTCATCGAGCACGCCACCAGGCGCGCCCGCGTGCTTGGCACGACTGCTCACCCGAGCGCGAACTGGGTCATCCAGGCGATAAAGAATCTGGTGATGGACCTGGACGATGCGGGCTGCCGGGCGCGCTATCTGATCCGAGACCGGGACGGCAAAGTCCCCTCCCTCATGGACGAGATCCTCGCCCACGCAGGTATCGAGACCACCCTCACCGGTATCCGGGTGCCGAGGATGAACTCAATCATGGAGCGATGGGTGCAATCGTGCGAGCTCTTGGACCGGTGCCTCGAATGGAACGAACGCCACCTACGGCACGCCCTGCGCGCTGTGCGGCGCCGTGGGCAGAGGCTAGGTGGCCGTTCGCAACCGGGCCTCAGTGGCCCAGAGGGGTGCGTTCCATTGGTCGGCGATGGTGGCGGCCTGGGTGAAGTGAGCGGCGGCCTCGTGGTCGCGGCCGAGGAGGACGGCCAGCTCGCCGAGGGTGTGGGCGACCGGGCGCAGCGCCACCGACAGGCTCGTGGCGCCCGCCGGGGGGCCGTTGCGGTGCGGAAGCAGCGTCGCGTAGATCTCCTCGGCGGCGTCGCGGTCGTTCAAGGCGATGCTGGCCATCGCGCGCAGCGTGGTGAGGAAGGTGAAGAAGAAGTCGGGGCGGATCGGGCTGGGTGACGCGCGGACCTCGCGGGCTTCGGCGTCCAGGCCGTTGGCGTGGAGGGCGAGCGCGAGCAGGTCGGAGGTCATGGGGCCGAGCGCGGCGTGGAGGGCGCGAACGTCGTCCAGGTACGCGCCGAGCGTGCCGTCGTTCAGCCAGATCGTGGCCAGGGCGAGTTGGAGAAAGCCCGTGTGCACCGATCCGATGCGCCGCATGCCCTCGTCGGCCTTGATGTAGAGGAGTTCGGCGTCGGCAAAGCGGCCTTCGATGAGCGCCAAGCTTGCCAGCGCGATCTCGGCGGCGGCGATCGCCTCGCGCATTCGGTAGGTGCGCGCGAGTTCCAGGGCCTCGGTGATCACCTGGTGCATGGTCACCGGATCGTTGGCGGCGGCGGCGACGGCGGCATGGTTGAGCAGCCCGGTGACGCGGTAGACCGGCAGGTCGTGCTCGGTGCCGATCTCCACGAGTTCCCGGCAGAGCTCGGCGTCGCCGTGGACTTCGGCCAGGATCTCGAGTGCCGCAGCCCGCAACCGGGGTTCGGTGGCGAGGTCGAGTGCCTCCTGCACTGCCTCCAAAACGGTCGGGTCGTCCTCGCCGACCAGTTCGTGCGCGTACGCCGTCAGGAGCCGGGACCGCGCCGAAGGGGTCAGGTCACACTTCAGCAGGCGGCTCAGGCGGTCGACGATGGGCCGGTCTACTGTGCCGTACGTACGGGCCTGCCAGGCGGTCGGCTCTGTCCACGCGGTGAATGCGGCGATCATCAGGTCGTCGCGGCCCAGGGACTCTGCGTACTCCACGGCTTCACGGCGTGTCTCGCGGGCGGCTGCAACGGCTCCCGCCCGGATCTGCGCGCGCAGCAGCCTGCCGAGCAATTCGACGCGTTCGTCCGGTCCGGTCGAGTTGGTGACGGCGTCGGTCAGGAGATCGGCCGCCACGTCGTGGGCGTAGCGGGCCTCGGCACGCTCGGCGGCCTGGACGCAGTAGCCGACGGCCTTCGGTGAGCCGGCGCGCGCGTAGTGATGGGCCAGCGCCGCGATGTCGTCGGTGCCTTCAAGAGCGGCGGCGATCCGGGTGTGCATCCGGGTTGCACGCAATCTGCTGACGTCGGCGATGAGCGTGTCCCTGACGAGGGCGTGGACGAAGCGGATGAGGCCTGGGCCGGGCTCGTCGAGGAGCCCGGCGATGACGCCCGCGTCCAAGGCGTCCATCACCCCGTCCTCGTCGGTGTCGGCGGCCTTGACGAGGGCGTCCACTGAGCTTTCCCGGCCTGCGACCGCGGCGAGCCGGAGGACGGACACGCCTCCCTCGGGCAGGCGCGCGAGCCGGCGGCGCAGGACGTCCCGTACGCCTTCGGGGACCTCGGAGAGGGCGACCAGTGCGCCTTCGCCGTTCAGCAGCCGGGCGCTTTCGCGCACGTAGAACGGGTTGCCGCCGGTGCGCTCGGCGATCCCTGCGATGGTCTCCTCGTCGGCTTCGCATTCGGCCCGTACGAGCTCCGCGACGGCCTCGTCGTTTAGCCCCGGCAGCGCTAGGCGGAGGGGTGCGGCGCGCGCGAGGGAGGCCAGCGTTTCGGTGAGGTGCCCGCTCTCGTCCGCGCGGTACGCGGCGACGACCAGGATCGGGGCCCGCATGCCGAGGCCGCCGCCGAGCAGTTCCAGCGTGGTGGCGTCCGCCCAGTGCAGGTCGTCCAGCACGACGGCGACCGGGCGTTCCGTGGCGACCGTCGCGAGCCACTTCCACACGGCTTGGCGCAGGCGGAACCGTCCCGCGGTGGCGTCGGCGTTCGCCGGCTCGGTGTCGGTGAGCAGCGGCGCGAGGTCCCCCGCGAACTCGCCCGGGGAGGTGGACGCGACGACGGCTCTCAGCGCCTCAGTCCAGGCCCACGCGGGTGGCGCGCTGTCGACCTCGGGGCAGCGGCCGATGGCGACCAGCCATCCGTCACGTTCGAGCCGCCTGCCGAGGTGTTCCAGGAGCGTCGACTTGCCGAGCCCGGCCTCGCCGGTGACAAGGGCGATGCGGGCTCCGTCGGTGTCGGCCTCGGCAGCGGCCGCGACCAGTGCTGACAGCTCTGCCTCGCGTCCGACGAACGGCGCCTCGATGATTGGAGCCGTCCCCGGGAGAGGGGCCGTCTGCGGCCGCGGGGCGGTCAGCGGTAGCGGAGGCGTCTGCGGTGGCAGGGGCATGGTCGCACGCAGGACGTCTGTGCGCTGGGTGAGGATCGCCTCCTCCAACGCCGCCAGGTCCGGGCCAGGGTCGAGCCCGAGCTCCTCGGCGAAGATGCCGCGGGCGCGGCGGAGCGTCGCCAGTGCGTCGGCTTGGCGGCCGCTGCTCCACAGTGCCAGGGCGTGCAGCCGCCAGCCCTCCTCGCGGAGGGGCTCGTCGCGGGTGAGCCGCTCGGCCTCGGGAACCACCGGGACGGGGTCGCCGATCCGCAGACTCGCCGCGACGTGCAGCTCGGTGGCGACCAGGCGCAGCTCGTTCAGCCGGGCCGTCTCGGCGGCGGCCCACGGCTCGTCGGCGACCTCGGCGAACGCCGGCCCCTGCCACAGCCCCAACGCCTCGGCGAGCCGTGCCTGCGCGGCGCGTAGGTCGGTGTCCGTACGGGCCTGGCCGAGCAGGTCCTCGAACCGCCATGCGTCCACCGACTCCGGCGGCAGCCGCAGCGCATAGCCGGGCGACGCGCTCACCAGCAGCCGGGCCGGCGTGCGCGGCGGGCGCCCGGGCTCCAGCAATCGACGCAGGTTGGACACATACGCCTGCAGGGACATCAGCGCCCGCGCGGGCGGCTCCCCGCGCCACAGATCTTCGATCATCCGGTCGACCGGCACGACCTGCCCACGCGCCGCCACCAGCAACGCCAGCACGCCCCGCTGCCGCGGCCCGCCGAGGTGGACGGTCTCACCGTTCACCTCGGCCGCGAACGAGCCCAGCACCCGGATGAAGACCATGATCCGCACATCATACGTGGACGGTTCCAAATCGGCTCCAAGTCCCCTCCAAATACCCGGGAGCAGCCTGAACACATCGCAACCGCCCCGGTCGCGATCCAGCAGAGGCAGGAACAGATGAGCGTCAACACCCAGGACATGGAGATCGTCCACCGCGTGCTCCGCCGCGAGTCACGGCTGCTGATGGAGCTCGTCGCGGCCGTCACCCCGGGTGACACCGCTCGCGCCAAGGTGATCGCCGACCACTTCCGCGACTACCGCATGGGCCTGCACAACCATCACCAGGGCGAGGACGAGCTGCTGTGGCCGCCGCTCCTTTCCCGGGTGGACCTGGAGGCCGACATCGTCCTGCGCATGCAGGCCCAGCACGAACGCATCGCAGCCACCCTGACCAGGCTGGACGTCGCGGTCCCCGCCTGGGAGGCCACCGCGGGCGCCGACGAACGCCACACCCTCGTAGCCGCCCTCTCCGAGCACCGCGCGGTCCTGCTGGAACACCTCGACGACGAGGAAACCACCCTCCTCCCGCTCGCGGCCAAGCACATCACACAACAGGAGTGGGCCTCCCTGTGCGACCACCTGGTGAAAAACACCCCCAAGCTCACCCTGCTCACGCTCTTCGGCGCCGTTCTGGAAGACGCGAACCCGGCCGAGCGCGCCATCGTCCTCAGCGGCCTCGCCACCCCCGTCCGCGTCATCTGGCACGTCATCGGCCGCCCCCGCTACGCCCGCCACATCCGCCGTGTCCGCGGCTGAACCCTGCCCAGTCTGAACATCAAAGGAGAACAACCATGTCGCTGAAGAAGCTCAACACCGTCCTGGCCACCGCCGTCGTCCTGTTCACCCTCTACCTCGGGTTGTCCTTCGTCCTGCCCCTCGAGACGTCCTTCCCGGGTCTGCCGAACTGGCCCTCTGGCGACAGCGGCTTCCCTATCGTGAAGGGCAGCCGCGAAATCGCGATGGGCCTGGCCATGGGCATCCTGCTGGTGACGGGCCACCGCCGCGCCCTGGGCTGGGTCCTGCTGATGGTGGCCGTCGCCCCGTTCGGCGACATGGTCAACGTCCTGGCCCACCATGGCTCCACGGCCGCCGCGTTCGGCATCCACGGCCTGACCTCGGCGCTGATCGCGGTCACGGGGTTGCTGATCCTCCGCGAGACCAGCAAGGCGCGCAAGTCCCAAGAGACCGCCACCCCAGCGCCCGCCGCGCAGCCCGCCTGACGTCCCCTCAGTGCAGCACGGTATTCCTTCGCATTTTCTGAGAACTCGAAAAGGGAGACGACGTTGACGATCAACGATCTGCGCGGTGTCCTCAAGGGGCGCGTGCTCCTGCCCGATGACGACGGCTTTGAGCAGGCGGCCACCGCGTGGAATCTGACCGTCAGGCAGCCGGTGGCGGCCGTGGCGGAGGCCGCGGACGCTGATGACGTGGCTGCGCTCGTGCGTTACGCGCGGCGGGCGGGTATGACGGTGACCACGCAGCCGAGCGGGCATGGCGCCTCCGGTGATGCGGAAGGCCTGATCCTGCTGCGTACCGGCCTGCTGAACGAGGTGGAGGTACGCGCGCAGGAGCGCGTGGTCCGGGTGGGCGCGGGCGTGAAGTGGGGGCAGGTGCTGGCGGCGGCCGGTCCGCTGGGTCTGACCGGCCTGGCCGGCAGCGCGCCGGGGGTCAGCGTGACCGGCTACACCCTGGGCGGCGGGGTCGGCTGGTTCAGCCGCAAGTACGGCTTCGCCTCCGACAGCGTGCGGGCTGTCGACATCGTGGACGCCGATGGCGAGCCGGGCCGGGTGACCGCCGAGTCCGATCCCGAGCTGTTCTGGGCGCTGCGCGGCGGTGGCGGGGACTTCGCGGTGGTGACCGCCCTCGAACTCGAGCTGTATCCCGCGCCGGTCCTGTACGGCGGGCGCGTGATCTGGCCGGAGCACCGGACCAGGGAGGTGTACGACGCGTTCCTGGAGATCACCGCCGAGGCGCCGCGTGAACTCAGTGTCTGGATCAACCGGCTCCAGCCCCCCGGCGCGTCGCCGATGGTGACGCTGGATCTGGCCTACCTGGGTGAGGCGGCTCAGGGGGAGGACCTGCTGGTGCGCATCGACAAGATCGAGGGCGCGATCTCCGACAGCCGCGGCGTCGTCCCGGTTGCCGACCTGGGTGACATCGCCGCCGAGCCCACCGATCCGGCCCCATCCATCGCTCGTGCGGAGCTGCTCACCGGCCTGGACGCGGACGCGGTGGAGCTCCTGCTGGCCAAGCCGGTCGAACCGCTCATCAACGTGCAGATCAGGCACCTGGGCGGGGAGCTCGCCGAGCCGGGCGGCGGGGCCGGTGCGAGCGGCGCGGTGGCTGAGCCGTACCTGCTCGGCCTGCTGGGTCTCGGCCTGCCGCACGCGGCCGATGCGACGCGCGCCAAGCAGGCCGAGGTCGTGGCCGACCTGGAGGCCTACATCAGCGGCCGCAAGCCGTACACCGTGCTGTCCCCCGGTGACACGGCGGCGAAGTCCTTCTCCGGCAGCGCGCTCGCGCGGCTGCGGGAGATCAAGCGGGCCCGTGACCCGCACAACGTGTTCCGCGCCAACTACCCGGTGCTCGGATAGATCGGTTCCCAGCAGGTCACGGCCCCTCCGCTCACCGGGGCGGCGGGGCCGCACCGAACCCGCGTGACAGAACGTCACCGCGGACGCCTGCGAACTGCGCGCACGGCTCCGCAGCTGCGACGGCGACTCGACCGCAGCCCGCGCCCGCGCCCGCCAGGACGCCAGCACCTTCGGTGCCACGTCCGCGAACAGGTTCTCGGGCAGCCGATCGCGCGGCTCGCGGCCAGCTTGTCGATCTCACGCAGCATCCGACTTCAGGCTGATCTTGCCCGGCATCGCCTTGATCAGCGCCAGCATCGAATCGGCGCAGACCCTATCAGGGCGTCAGTCCCAGCTCACGCAGTTGCACGGTGTGGGTGCCGAATATTGCGTCTCCTCATGCGACCTGGGCGTATTCATGCAGGAGGCCGCCGAGGCGGTCCCGTCGGGAGACATTGATGTCGGCGTCGACCGGATCGGGTAGCTCCCGCAGAGGGTTGGCCTGTTTGAGAGCTCGGTTCGGACGATGCATATTGAAGGAGGTCTCGTACTCGGCGAGGACTTTGCGCAGGTGGCGTTCGTTCATGATGAGGATTCGGTCGAGTAGTTCGCGGCGTACGCTACCGACCCACCGCTCCATGATCGCGTTCATCCGAGGAGTCTGTGGTGCGGTGAGCACCACGCGGATGCCCTCGGTCGTGAACACTTCATCGAACAGCCTGGTGAACTTGCTGTCCCGGTCTCTGATCAAGAATCGGAAGTCGCCGGTCCGATCGCCCAGGTCGAGTATCAGGTTGCGGGCTTGCTGGGCGACCCAGCCGGCGGTTGGGTTCGCCGTGACCCCCAGCACGTGGACCCACCGGGTGGCGTGCTCGACCACGGCGAAGCAGTACAGCCGCGCGAGCATGACCGTCTCAACACTGAAGAAGTCGCAGGCCAAGATCCCCGACGCCTGGGCCTTGAGGAACTGAGCCCAGGTCGGACCGCTGCACTGGGGCGCTGGATCAAAGCCGACCCTCTTCAAGATCGCCCATACGGCGGCCGGGGACACCTTCCGGCCCAGGCCGGCAATCTGCCCAGCGATGCGCCGGTATCCCCAATCCGGATTTTCGGCGGCCAGGCGCAGCACCAGGGCTCGAATGGCGGGTCGGATCGGTGGCCCTCCCGGCCCATGCTTGGGATAGGTCCAGCATCGCTTCACCAAGTCGGCGTGCCAGCGCAGCAGCGTCCGCGGTATGACGAACAGCTGGCATCGGCGACATCGAGGCAGGAGTCGCACGAGCGCGGAAAAGATCGCCCGGTCCGCCCACGACGGCCGGGAGCGGCGATCTGGCGGCGGAGCACAGCCACTGATGCCGCAGTACCAGGATCTCTGCGTCCTTGGACGCCTGTGATCGGGCGAGCAGCGCGATCCAGCCGAACACCGGTAAGACGATCAAGTACAGCAGCCGCAGAGCCATCCCGCGATCCTGCCGCAGCCGAGCCATCGAACACAGCAAACCCCCAGATCAAACCCTCTGACACAATTTCGGCACCTACAGGCCCAGCACCGTTTTCGCGCGTACGCGTGACCTAAGGCTCCCGTTCAGTGGCCTTAGGCAGCTTGTCGTGCACGGCGAACCCGGTGGGGCATGGTGAATCGGAAGCGGTGAGGAGCGTGCTGGCGGCAGATGCTCAGCAAGCAGGTGCAGCAGGTCTTGGCTCGCTTCCGCTTGCTGGAGTAATTTGCGTCGAACTGCTGCCTTCGATTCGAATGCTTTCTGCGATTCTGAGAGCCGGCCGCTCAATGTGCCGCACCATCGCACGATTGTTCAAGATTGCGCAGGTCATGGCCGGGAAGTGACGCCGCCAGATTACTCCGAGCAGTTCAACGCGGGCGAATGCGATTCAGGCAAATCGCATCAGAAGCTGATGTTGGGCGCGCTGTCAAGCCCTTGAAGGAAGTCTTCATGCGCGACAGCTTCCCGAGGATGTAAAGCCGCAGACAAGTCCACCCGTCAAGTTGTCTTGCCTGCGGCACATCTCGCGATGCACTGAAAGGGTGCAATGCGTAACCGAGTGTGGGGAGCTCTCGTAGCGATCCTGTTACCGATCCAGTGGCTGGCGACACCTGCAGCAGCGCAGCCCAAGGCAGCCGCGAGGCGCACGCCCATCGACGTAACCTGGACCGGTGATTCAATCGAGACTACACGCGACCAGGCGCGTGCTGCCCGAAGCCGGCAGAAGTCGCTTCCTGCTGCACTGAAGGAAGCACAAGATACATTCATCAAGGACACCGCTGCAGAAGGTCGGCGTTACGATGCAGCCGACTTGGACGTGTTCGAAATGACAGTGCCTGCGCAAAGGACCGAGGACGGCATTCAGCGCAGCGTCATCGCCACTGTGCCCAAGGGCTACGACCTCGAGCGAGTCCGACTGGTGGAAGATGGCCCAGCGGTACTCGCCGTAGCAGAAGGTGCACCAGCGGATGCAGTGTCCGGTAACGGCGTTGGCACTACCGCAACCTGGAATCCGAACGATGGCGGGGACTTCCTGCTAACCATCAAGCGTGGTAACGAATGGCTGGGGAAGCTTCACTCCATGTGGCAATCCCAGAGTGTCGAGGATGACAGCAAGTCCGCCGACTGGCACGGGTATACCAACAAAGGCGTCGCCACTCCCAACGAGAATCTGAGCGGAACAAGCGACTTCGAGATAGGCAACGCAAGACTCGAATCCACCGCCTATGACGAGGAAACCGCCAGCCACCCCGTATATGTGGGCGGCCAGTGGCAGGACTACTCTCCCGCCATAGATTTCGAGGGGGACTGTGACACAACCGAGTACACCGCGACGGCCAGCATAGGGGCAGTAGGCCTAGAGATTCCGATCAAGTTCGTCGACTGCGACGAATATACTGTTAAGGTGGATACGGACCGGCCTTCGGACTACTCCATAGAGGTAGACCAGGGATCGTGGCTGAAAGATGGCGCCTACGAGCTGGGTTTCGCCCTCGGGCTCAAGACCAATGCTAATGTCACCCTCAAATGGTGGCAATATGCCTGGCTGCAACTGGTTGACCAGGCAAGTGGTGAAGTCTTCGAATGCGGGACAGGTGGGACCTACATATGCGAGGTAGAAAACCAGGAAAGAAATCGCGCAAGGCCGGATCGCTCACCGCAAGGCTAGGATGAGCCCATCATGAGCCAAGGCTTCACACGTGCCGCATACAACGCTTACTGGCTGCTTGTTGTGTTGACGTGTGGAGCCTTGGCTGTTTCGTCGTGCGGAAATGATGGTGCGTACAGTCACATATCCCGCGAGTCAATCGAGCGGGCAGTGGACGAGTATGGAGGGCCGCTGCTCGTGCCGCTGGGCGTGCCTGCAGGTTATCGGATCATAGGAACGGATTCTTTTCCTCGTGCCAAGGCTGGCACATACAAGCGATGTGTCCAATTTCAGCGGATCGAGACCGCCACAATCGGAGCCTTTTGCACTGAAAGCGCCAGCGAGGATCGGAATCCATATCCATGGATCCCTAATGATCGGGTCTTGCGCAGAGAAGAGCCCAAAGGCTTTGTAGTATACATCTTCGCGATGGAATCCGAACCAGCCATTCTCAGAGATTGGGCGAACATTCCCTTCACGAAAGACTTGAACTCGGTTTCATGGTTCAGCCAGCCTGTGGAGTCTTAAGAGATGCGCCGCAGTGCCATTTACAGGACTACCTGCTCCTCCACGAACCTGATCCGCGTCGGGTTGGCGACGAACCGCAGCAGTTCGACGAGGCGCCCCTGCCGATCGGCGATCACCTGGTCATAGGTGAGGACAAGTGCTCGCCGCTCGAGTTTCAGGACCTTGGCCTCCACGTCGGTAGCCTGGCGAACGGCGATCACGCGATGCACGATGGAGTGCGACTCCAGGCCGGCGTCGGTGAGGCCGCGGTGGACGCCGCGCAGGACCTGGCCGCGCTTCGCGAGCGGGATGACACTGACGAGCTCAAGGGGGTAGATCGCCTCGTCGAGGCGGACCACGGTGCCGCCGGTGGTGGCACGTCGATGACGGGTAATCACCGCGCGCCCTATTGAAGCCTGCACCGCTTCAGAAGTCGTCCGAGAGGCCACCGTGATTCCGGACAGCCATGCGCCTGCCGATAATTACATCCGCTCAGGTCACGGCCATGCTGGACTTCGCCTGGCGTGCACCAGTTCCGGCCATCAGGACACGGAACCAAGTGCGGCAGGATGGTCGGCCGTGCTCCTTCGCCTGGCCTACCTCACCCTCGCCAACACCTTCGCCGCCTGAAGCCGACCCGAGCGCCCTGCGGAGCGCGACCATACGCCCCTGCTCAGGAGCTCACGCTGCTCAGAGCAGATCTGCCGCAGGCGGATCGTGTCGACGCCGATGCGAATCGCCTCACATGATGGACGCATGAGCGAAGAATCGACACTTCCCCTGTTCAACCAGCGGATGAGACGCGAGCTTTACGAGCAGCGTGTTCTCGTTCTCGACGGCCCTCTCGACGACGACAACGGGACACTGCTGGCCACGCAACTGATAGCACTCGCCACCCAGGACGCGTCGACCGATATCGCATTGTGGATTCACTCCCCGGGCGGCTCGGTCCCCTCGATGCTGGCGATTCGCGACATCATTCGCCTCATTCCCTGTGACGTATCGACCCTCGTGCTGGGCATTGCTTACAGCGCCGGGCAATTCCTGCTGTCATCGGGGACCCGAGGCAAGCGCCGCGCCCTGCCGCACGCACGCGTCCTGATGCACCAGGGCTCGGCGGGAATCGGTGGCACCGCGGTCGACATCGAACTGCAGGCCGGCGACCTCCGGCATACTCGTGACACGGTGCTCGGTCTTATCGCCGAGGACACGGGCCAGCCTGTCGAGCGCATATTCGAGGATTCTCTGCACGATCGTTGGTACACGGCGCAAGAGGCGCTCGACTACGGTTTCATAGATGCGATCGTGCAGACCTTCGACGAAGTCGCGCCTCACAATCGCCCGCGGCCCGGATTCGGCGTCACCGAAGGAGTCGGCAAGTGACCACATATACGATACCGAACGTCATCGCGCAGAATCCCCGTGGCGAGCGGATCATGGATGTCTACTCGCACCTGCTCACCGAGCGAATCGTTTATCTGGGCACCGCGATCGACGCGGGCGTCGCCAACGCGCTCATCGCGCAGCTGATTTTTCTGGAGTCGGACAACCCCGATGCCGAAATACAGTTCTATATCAACTGCGAAGGTGGTGATCCGAGTGCGATGCTCGCGATATACGACACCATGCGCCATATCCGCCCGCGGGTTTCGACAACCTGCGTCGGACAAGCCGTCGCGGTCGGCGCCGTCCTTCTCGCCGCGGGTGCCGAGGGAAAACGTGCCGCTCTCCCCCACGCACGCGTGATCCTGCACCAACCAGCCGCTCAGGGGCGCGGAACAATCCCCGACCTCATCTTGCAGGCCGACGAGGTTGTACGAGTCCGGGCAGACATCGAGCGCATCCTGTCACGGCACACCGGCCAGACGATCGAGACCCTACGCGCCGACACCGATCACGATCGCGTGTTCACCGCGACCGCGGCCTTGGAGTACGGGCTCCTCGATCAGATCATCGAGGAGCACTCATAGACCCGAGAACAACCCCGGCAAGCCGCTAAGCGGCCAGAGCATACGCCGCCGAGCAGACAGCACCCCTCGACCCGCTGGGCTGAGCAGACCGCAAACTCTCTGCGACAGCAAGAGTCAGATCGACCAGGGTCACATCCAGCGCGCCGGCGACCGCGGCGATCATTTCACTCGACGGCTCCTTGACGCCTCTTTCCATCTCGGAGAGATATTGCGGCGAGACTCCGGCGCGACCCGCCGTCTCACTCAACTTCTCGCCCCGCTGTTGACGAAGGCCCCTCAGACACTCACCGAGCACCTGCCGCCACAGCGGCTCGCGAGCCGGAGAGGGCTTGAGGGCGGTCCGATCGCTCGCTGGACGTAGCGGCGAGATGGAAGATGGCTGCGGGATGGAAGAGGCCATACTCCACACCATAGGTAGACAGCGCTGTCGAGTTCCGCCGGCTTCGCGCAGAGCGGAACCAGTCCCTGCCTCCTCCGTTCGGCCTCAGGCGCACCTGCGCGCTCACCACGGGGTCACCGCGGCGGCGAGCGCTCGGGTGACGTTGGTGACCAGCCGCGGCCTCGTGTGACTACCGGCTTATGAGGAACGGCGCCGGCTTTCGTGCCGGTGCCGTTGGTCATCCTCGTTCACTACTGCTTTCCCGCGACCGCGCCGACTTCCCACAGCCGTGCGAAGTTGGCGCCGTACGCCTTGAGGATGCCGTGCTCCGAGAGTTCGACCATCGCCTCGTCGTTGCGTAGCAGCGAGGTGGCGTTGAAGTTGTGACTGCCGGTCATCACCCAGCCCTGCCCGGAACCGCGGCCGGTTGGGTCGGTGACCACGATGTACTTGGAGTGGATGCGGCCGGCCGGGGTCGAGCCGTCGAGCACCCTCCGCTGCACGCCGGCGGAGTCCAGCGCGGCGGTGACCGCGTCGTCGGCCAGACCGTGCACGACGCGTACCTGGCATCCCGCGGCCACCAGCGCCGCGAGCTCGTCGACGATCGCGAGGCGGGTGGCGTCCCACTCGGACTGGCCGATCTCGACCCGGGTGCGGCCCTCGGTCTTGCAGCCGACCTGGCTGAGTCGCCGGGCGATCGGGTCTCGGTCGGCGACCGGATAGAACTGGGCGGTGACCTGGCCACCCCGCATGCCGGTGGTGACGGTGGTGTCGTAGTCGGGGTTCTGCACCTCGGCGGCGAGGTCGTCGAAGTACTTTCCGTATCCCTCGAAGAGCTTACGGTTGCCGGGCAGCACGACCAGGTTGTTCCAGTAGCTGGTGGAGTTGACGTCGGTGATGTTGTTCGAGGCCTGTACGACGACGTCGTGCTGACCGCCGGTCTCCGAGTAGAGCGAGAACTTGTTGTGCATGCCCTTGGTGCCCTGGCAGGAGGTGGTGTTCCCTTCCGGGCTCATGTGGCTGCAAACGTGCACCCATGAGGGGGCCGACTTGTCGGTTCCGAGGGTGCGGATCAGCCCTTGGGCGGCGGGGTTGTTGACCTGATAGCCGTCCATGACCATGCGTATCCGGACGCCACGGCGGTACGCGTCGAGCAGCACCGTCGCGTAATCGGCGCCGGCATCGCCTGATACGACGAACTCGGCGATCTCGATCGACGACCCGGCCGGGGCCTGCTTGATCAGCGAGCAGATCCGTTCCACGACCGCGGTCGGGGCGCCGGCGACAGGGTCGTTGAAGGCGGCGCCGGTCTCGACCGGTACCTCGGTGGCGTTACGGCAGGCGCTGCGGGCGGGCTCCGGGAGGGAGGCCTGAGCGGTGGGGGCCCCATACAAGGTGGCCAAGGCGGCAAGACCGACAAGTACGACAGGGCGGAGGGAGCGGATTCGAGGCAATGGAGTGTCTCCTGCAAAAAGAAGGGGGGTTGGATGAACGGCTCCAGCAGCTATCCGACGGACACTTGCGAGAAGTCCGGCCGCCCGTTGACCGGCATCTCCAATCCCTTGACGTTGTCACGGACGGCGTAGTTGTTCTTCAGATCCACGGGGAAGATGCCGACCGCGTCATCCCAGATGATCTTGTCGGCCTGCGCGTACAGCGTCTTGCGCTCGTTCTGGTCCAGCGACCCGCGCGCCTTGGCCAGGATCGAGTCCAGATCCTTGTTGCAGTAGCCCATCCGCTTCGCCGCACAGGTGTACAGCCGGTTCAGAGTGAAGTCGGCGTCGCCGGTGCCGGTGGTGTTGGTCTGCAGGTTCATGTCCCAGTTCAGCGCGCCGAAGTCCTTGAGCCAGGTCGCCCGCTCCTTCTCCTGCGGCTGCACCTTGATGCCGACCTTTTCCCAGGACGAGATGAACGCCTGCGCCATGGCCTTGATGTTCGGCCCGCCTGCCAGCGGCCACTGGATCGTGGTGTCGATGCCGTTGGGATATCCGGCCTCGGTGAGCAGTTGCTTTGCCAGAGCCGGGTCGTAGGAGTACGGCTCCAGCTGGGTCGACCCGAAGACCGCCTGGGTGACCGGCGATTGGGCCGCTGCGCCGAGGTCTCCGAACAGGTCGCCGACGACGCTCTTGATGTCGATCGCATGCAACATGGCCTGGCGTACCTTGACATTGTCGAACGGCTTGTTGTTCTGGTTGAACCAGATGAAGTAGTAGTTGAAGCTCGGGCCGACCCCGTACTTGATTCCGTCCACGCCGGACACCTCGGCCACCTGGTCCGGCGGGATCGACGCGAGCACGTCCACCTCGTCGTTGTTCAGCGCGGTGATCCGGGCCGAGATCTCCGGCATGTTGAGGACCTCGAGCTTCGCCACCTTGGCCTTGGTGCCCCAGTATGTGTCGTTGCGGCTGAGCACCACTCTGTCGTCGGGGCTGAACGAGTCGAACTTGAACGGTCCGGTGCCGATCGGCTTCTGCCAGTACGCATCGCTGGTGACCTTGTCGCCCTGGCCGATGAACACCAGGGACAGGGTGCTGGGCAGGGTGCCCAGCGGTGCCGAAGTGTGGAACGTCACCGTGTGGTCGTCGGTGGCGTCAATGCCGGTGACCGAGGCGAGCAACGGGTCCAGCGCCCCCTTGAGGCTCTTCAGCCGCTCCACGGACCCCTTGACGTCCTTGGCGGTGAAGGCGCTCCCATCGCTGAAGGTCACCCCGTCGCGGAGGTGGAACACCCACGTCTTCTCGTCAGGGCTCTCCCATGACGTGGCCAGCTTCGGGGCCGCCTGGCCGTCCTTCATGACAGTGAGCGTCTCAAGCCCCTGCTGGACGGTGGTCTGGACGGCCTCTTCCGCAGGGAACTGCTGGACATCAAGCGATACGGGGAACAGTTGTGGCGCGTAGCGCAGCACCTGGCCCTCGGTCTCGGAGCCGGCCGAGCCGCCGGAGCCGCCGCAGGCCGCGAGGCCCATCACAAGGGCGACTGCGGCGAGGCAGCCCATGGCCCGGGATCGTGCGATCATTGCCTCTCTCCTTGATTAATTTGAGCTGATGCCGCGGCCGATGGCAGGGTGAAGGTCGCCGCGACGGGCTTGTGGTCCGACGGGGCGTTCCCTGCCGAGAAGAACTCGACGACCTCGCTGGCCCGGGTGGCGATCGGGCCTCGGGAGAAGATCCAGTCGATGGCCTTGGACGGGGACCCCAGCGGGGAGAGGCGCGTTCCGCGGTCGGCGACGAACGGCAGTGGCTCCACGGGGTGGGTGACCGGCGACGTGCGTCCCAACGCGGTGAACGAATCGAGAAAGCCGCCGTTGCCGAGCACCCACAACGGCTGCCCGATGTCGTTGATGTCCACCGTGAACAGGCAGGCCGCGTCGCCGGCGATTTCATCCAGCGCCGTGACCACCCGCTCCGCCTGTCCGGTTCGCAGGTTGCGGCCATCCGCCCGCTCCTGTGCGTGGCCCGGCCACGTCAGGTGTGCGGTGGAGAACACCAGCGGCCGTGCGTCGCCGGCTCTGGGCTGCAGCCGCACCCAGAACAACCTGGCGTTGGCATCGAGGATGCCGACGTCTCGGGTCCCGTACTCCACGAGATCGAACAGTTCCCGCCGCCACCACAGATTGCTCTGCGCTCCCCATCCGGGGAAGTCGTCGTGCACCCGTTCGTGTCCGGGCAGCGCCTCGTCCACCACCGCGCGCGAGCGAGGACGAAGTTCCTGGGTCGCCAGGAGATCGGGGGGCCGGGTGGAGAACAGGTCATGGATCGCCGGCTCTCGCTGCTCCAGATGCCAGTCACCCCACAGGTTGTAGGTCATCACGACGAAGGTGAACGATCCGGTCAGCATGCTGGTCCTCTCGATTCAGTCGGTGCGCGCGGCGTCAGCGGCCCGTGCGGTCGGCGAGTTGTACTCGACCACCGAGTTGTTCTGCTGTCCGCCCGCGTAGCCGATGACCGTCAACGAGGCGTTCACCGGCGGGGCGAAATTGAGGTGACCGGGCGACGGCAGGCGCAGTGCGGCGGCGGCGGCCACCCGAATCGGGCCACCGTGGGTGAACACGACGACCGTCGCGCCGCCGGCCGCCATGTTCCCGGCATCGACGAGCGCCGCCCACACCCGCCGGCGCATCTCGGCGAACGTCTCGCCCCCGCCGCGCCGCACATCGACCCCGCGACCGACCGCCGCGAGATCATCCGGGTGCTCCTCGGCGATCTCGGTGAAGGTCCGGCCGACCCAGGTGCCGATGTCGGCCTCGCGCAACCGGGCATCCAGCACGGCATCGAGGTCAAGGTGGCGCAGGTACGCACTCGCCGTATCCCTGGCCCGCGGCAGATCGCTCGAGACGACCAGATCGGGCGTTCCGAAGCGGACCAGGAGCTCGGCCGCGGCCACCTCGGCCTGCTCGAGACCGGCCG
Organism: Nonomuraea sp. NPDC005650; assembly: GCF_040605375.1. Classification (NCBI taxonomy): domain Bacteria; kingdom Bacillati; phylum Actinomycetota; class Actinomycetes; order Streptosporangiales; family Streptosporangiaceae; genus Nonomuraea; species Nonomuraea sp. NPDC005650. Next base: position 99,993 of record NZ_JBEXCR010000036.1, on the reverse strand, counting down.
CGGTGAGCCCCGAGTCGGCCTGTCCCTGGTAGCGCTCCTCGACGTTCCACACCGACTCGCCGTGGCGGACGAGGACCAGGCGGACCCTGCCGCTCATTTCGAACCTGCCGAAGAGACCGGCAACTCGGGGAAGTGACATGCGGAAGAGTGATCGCCCAGCCGATCGGCGAGCGCGGGCTCCTCCGTGACGCACCGATCCTGTGCCTTCCAGCACCGGGTACGGAACCGGCAGCCGGACGGCGGCGACACGGGCGACGGAATGTCGCCGGCGAGGATGATCTGCCGCCGTTGTGGCGAGGCCCAGGGGCGGGGCACCGGCACCGCGGACAACAACGCCTGCGTGTACGGGTGCACCGGCGCGGCGAATATCTGCTCCGTCGTCCCCATCTCCACCACCTTCCCGAGGTACATCACCGCCACCTCGTCACTGATGTGCCGCACCACGGACAGGTCGTGGGCGATGAACAGGAAGCTGAGGCCCAGTTCCACCTGCAGGTCGGCGAGCAGGTTCAGGACCTGCGCCTGCACCGAGACGTCCAGTGCCGACACCGCCTCGTCGCAGATCACCAGCCGCGGCCGGAGCGCCAGCGCCCGGGCGATACCGACGCGCTGGCGCTGCCCGCCGGAGAACTGGTGCGGGTACCGGTCGGCATGATCCGGGTTCAGCCCGACCCTGGCCAGCAGGTCCTTCACCTCGGTGGCCCACCGGTCGCGGGGCACCACACCGGGGTTGATGAGCCAGGCCTCGCTGATGATCTGTTCGACGGTGAGCCGGGGATTCAGCGACGCGTACGGATCCTGGAAGACCATCTGGATCTTCCGGCGCGCCTGCCGCAGGTCCGCCCCCGGCAGGGTCAGCAGGTCCTGGCCATCGAAGAGCACTTGACCGGACTCCGGCGGTTCCAGGCCGATAACGGTTCGCGCCAGCGTCGTCTTGCCCGAGCCCGACTCGCCGACCAGGCCCAGCGTCCGGCCCGCGGGCAGGTCGAACGAGACACCCGAGACGGCCTGGACGGCGCCCGCCTTTCGCCGCAGCAAGGCGGAGCGGATCGGGAAGCTGGTGTGCAGGTCTCTTACCGACAGCAGCGGGTCAGCCGGGGACGACATCGGCGGCGACCTCCTTCGTGTGGTGACAGGCGGCGCGGTGCGACTCGGGCCGGGCGGGCACCGGCATGAGCTCCGGCCGCTCGGTGCCACAGATGTCGGTGGCGAACTCGCAACGGGGCTGGAACGGGCAACTTGCGGTCAGCCGCATGAGGTCCGGCGGCGAACCCTTGATGGGCACCAGCCGTTCGCGCGGGCCGTCCAGCGCCGGGATCGAGGCCATCAGGCCGCGGGTGTACGGATGCGCGGTCGTTTCGTAGACCTCGCGCAGCCCGCCGGTCTCCACCACCCGACCCGCATACATGAGCATGACCCGGTCGGCGACGCCGGCCACCACGCCAAGGTCGTGGCTGATGAGGATCATCGCCATGCGGTGTTCCGCCTTGAGTTCGGCGAGCAACGCCATGACCTGTGCCTGGACCGTGACGTCCAGGGCGGTGGTGGGTTCGTCGGCGATGAGCACACGGGGCTGAAGGGCGATCGCCATCGCGATCATCACCCGCTGCCGCATGCCGCCGGAGAACTGGTGGGGATAGTCGTCGACCCTGCGCGCGGCCGCCGGGATACCCACCCGGTCCATCAGCTCGATCGCCTTGCGTCGCGCCTCGGAACGGGAGGCGCCACGACGGCGCCGGAACAATTCGCCGATCTGCGCGCCGACCCGGAAGACCGGGTTGAGGGAGCTTAGCGGGTCCTGGAACACCATGGCCAGGTCGGTCCCGTTGAGTCGACGGGTGTCGGACCGCGGGCGGGCCAGCAGATCCGTGCCGTCATAGACGATCCGGCCGCCGGCCACCTGTCCCGCCGGTCGCGGAACCAGCCCCATCAGGGCCTGGGCGGTGACGCTCTTGCCACTGCCGGTCTCGCCCAGTATGGCCAGGGTCTCCCCTTCGGCCAGGTCGAAGCTCACCCGGTCGACGGCGGTGACGGCCCCCGCCCGAGTGCGGAATCGTACCGTCAGGTCCTGCACCGACAACAGTGGGTCGTCCATCACATGCTCCTCAGCCGCGGATCGAACCGGTCGCGCAGCGCGTCACCCAGCACGCCGAAGCCGATCACCAGGATGGCCAGGCCGATGCCGGGGATCGTGGAGATCCACCAGGCGTTGGACAGGTAGTCCCGGCCGTTGGCGATGGTCATGCCCCAGCTCGGCGTGCTGGCCGGGGTGCCGAGGCCGAGGAAGCTCAAGGACGCCTCGGCCAGGATCACGTGCCCCAACTCCACGGTCGCGACCACCAGGATCGGCGCGATCATGGACGGCAGGATGCTGCGGGTCACCAGGTGCCAGGTCCGTGCGCCGAGGGTACGGGTGGCGTCGACGAACTCCCGGCTCTTGAGCCCGAGCACCTGGCTGCGGGTGACCCGGGCGAACGTCACCCAGTTGGAGATGGAAAGGACGATGACGACGTTCACCACGCTGGGCCCGAGGATCGACGCGATGAAGATGGCCAGCAGGATCGACGGGAAGGTGAGCTGGACGTCCGCCAGCCGCATGAGCACCGTGTCCAGCCAGCCGCCGAAGTACCCGGCGGCGATGCCGGCGGCGACGCCGATGACACCGGCCAGCACCAGGGTCGCCAAACCGACGGTTATCGACACCCGCGCGCCCTGCAGCATCTGGGCGAGCACGTCCTGACCGACCTGGTCGGTGCCGAAGATGGCGGTGTGCCCGCTCGGCAACAAGGTGCCGGGCGGCTTCAGCCGGGAGCCGAGGTCGGTGGCGACCGGGTCGTACTTGAGCAGGATCGGCCCGATCACCGCGGCGACCACGTAAAGGGCGATCACCGACAACGAGGCGATGATGCGCAGCCGCCCGATCTTGACCCGTGTCCTGCCTGCCACTGGGGGGTCGCTGGGCGTCGGGTTGTCGGCCGCTTTGCTGTCGTTCTGTGGCAGCAGTTGCTCAGTTGGCCTGTCCATGGTCACCGTCCCAGCCGAATGCGCGGGTCGAGGTAGCCGTACAGGACGTCCACGACCAGGTTGATCAGGACGAATCCGCCGGCGATCAGCAGGATCGCGCCCTGCACCACGTTGTAGTCACGGGCCGAGATGGAGTCGATGAGCAGCCGCCCCATGCCGGGCCAGGAGAAGACCGTCTCGACGATGACCGCGCTGCCGAGCAGCTTGCCGAACTCGATGCCGGCCACCGTCACGATCGGGATGAGCGCGTTGCGGATGGCGTGCAGGAAGATGACCAACCGCTCGGACAGGCCCTTGGCCCGCGCGGTCTGGATGTAGTTCTCATGCACGACGTCGAGCAGGCCGCTACGGGTCAGCCGGGTCAGGATCGCGATCAGTGGCAGGGCGAGGGTGATCCCCGGCAGGATCAGCCGGTCGAGTCCACCGTGACCCCCGCTGGCCAGCCAGTGCAGCTGCCTGGCGAACACCAGGATCAACATGATCCCGATCCAGAACGACGGCATGGACTGCGAGAGCAGCGCGAACACCGAGACCACGCGGTCGGCCAGGCGGTTCACCCGCAGCGCGCCGACCACGCCGAGTGAGATCCCGACCACCAGGCCGATGACCATCGCCACGACGGCGAGCTGGAGGGTGAGCGGGAACCTGTCCAGCACCAGGCCCATGGCGTCACTGTGGTAGCGGTAGGAATCGCCGAAATCAAACCGGACCACATCGCCGAGATAGATCCCGTACTGCACCACCAGCGGGCGGTTCAGGCCCATCTGCTCGCGCAGCCGCGCGATCTCATCCTGGGTGGCATCGGAGCCGAGAATGAGCTGGGCCGGATCGCCGGGAACCAATCGGAGCACCAGGAACACAACGGTTACGGCGCCCCACAACACGAAGACGGCGAACAGCGTGCGGCGGAAGAGGTACGCGGTCATGGCCGGTCCGATCGCTGTCGGTCGGCATCCCGTTTCAGCATCGACAGGCAACTCCAGGTTGAGCCATGACGCCGTAAGCGTCTGGCGGTGACGGCTTGGTGCTGGGGGCTTTGGTGTTGGAGACGGGCCGGCATCCGAACCGGCCGGTCTTGGAGGTGAGCCGGTCTCGGAGGTGATCCGCAGGCGAAGGCGAGCCGTCGGCCGCTGTCGGAGCGACGTGTTAACTGCCTGGAACATTAACGTTAATTCGATTGCCCGGCTGATGCTAGGTCGGCGGGCCCTGATCGTCAAGGGTCTGGCCGACATCTCCTGCTGGGCGGGCGCGATTTCAGTGCGCCTGACCAGTGAAAACAGCATGCCGGCACGGCACGCCACGACGCCCGGGACCGACGGCGGTAGCTACCTTGGGGGTTGACGGTCGCTGAACATTAACGTTAATGTTCGGCTGCGACCGTATGACATACTCCGGTCGATCAGCTGGCGTAGACATTCGCCAATCGGCATTGCCTAAACCCTTTTCAGGAGCATTCGGCATGACCACGACGGAGCGGCCCGACCTGGCCGCAGAACTTCGCGCCGCCATTTTGTCGGCAGACCCGAGGTTGTCGAAATTTTCGCCGCTTCGGCGTATTCTGACCTACGACGACTTCAACTCCGGCACCCACGGCTGGACCGAACTGCTGGGCAATTACAACGGCAATGGCGATCTCTCCACAGTTGATGATCACATGCGTGACTTCCGCCCGCCGCAGCTCTCGAACTGCTCGTTCTTCGATATCGGTTCCCATGGCGCCATGACCGGGTCGTATGCGCTCAAGCTGGCCACCCGGGCCTACCAGGGGCACACCGCCACCGCCATCCGGCGGCTCACCATGAGCGGGCGCGGCCTGCTGCAGATCGAGGCCTACTTCACCTTCAAGGCCGAGGCGACCATCGACGGCAGCGCGGGTGACCAGTTCGGAGACGTCACCTGGGACGGCAACCTGCACCCGTCAGAGGCGCAGTTCGGCTGCTTCACCGTGGCGACCGACCTGTGCGGCGACGGCGGTCTGCGCTACCACACGGTGGCCCGCTACCTGAACACCACGCTGGACAACAAGCTGTCCCGGCAGTGGGTGTACCCGATCGTGCCGGAACCGACGCCGCGTGAGCACCTCGAGGGCAAGGTCAAGCTGGCCTACGGGGCCGACTTCACCGCACCCGACCCGAAGGACTGGCATCCGTTCGGCGAGCCCCAGGAACTCTGCTACAACGAGGTGCCCACGAAGGTCAACTGGCACTACCTGCGCTGGGTCATCGACACGGGCGCCAGGCGTAACGTCGAGCTGCAGGTCAACGATCGGATCATGGACATGTCCGCGGTGCCGGTCCCGCCGTACAAGGAGCGCTACGACTCGCTGGAGAATCTGCTGAACTTCTACTTCTCGGTGCGGACCCACTCGACGGTCCGTAACTTCCTGTTCCTCGATTCGGTTCTCATTTCCACGGAGTGGTGACGTTATGCGGCAGGTGCAGACGGCGGTCCTCGAGCGGGACACGACGTTCGTTTCCGACTTCGCTACGGAACCGTACGAGGTGGCGTGGGCCGGCGAGGCGCGCTTCTTCGTGCACACCCTTGCGGCGTCCGGCGACGACCTCACGGTACGGCTGGTCACGCAGATCTCGCCGGACGGCCTGACCTGGTGCGACCTCGACGGCCACGAGCATGTCGTCACCGGCCCCGGCCTGGTGACCTGGCCGGTCGGTCAGTTCGGCCAATGGCTGCGGTTGCGTGGCACAGTGGCGGGCAATAGTCCGTCAGCGAAACTGCGGATCTATCTCACTGTCAAGAGCTGAGGAGCGGCCAAAAGTTGTTACCGGGAGCGAGCGAGAGAGGAGCACTCGGATGGCTGGGCCTCGGCGTCACACCTTGCGGGACATCGCCGCGACGTTGAACCTGTCGGTCAACACCGTCTCGCGTGCCCTCTCTGGAAAGGACGGCATCGGGGAGAAGACCAGGGCACTGGTCCGCGCCGAGGCGGAGCGGGTCGGCTACGTGCCGAACTCGGTGGCCAGGTCTCTTGTCCTGGGCTCCGCGATGACCTTCGGCCTGGTCATCACCAACCCGTCCAACCCGTTCTACGCGCAGCTGATCTCCAGCATCGAGTTGCGCGCCCGGAATCACGGTTATTCGCTGTTGCTGATGGTGACCGGCGAATCGGAGGAGTACGAGACGCGCGCCGTGGAGTCGCTGCTGCGATCCTCGGTGAGTGGGTCGATAGTCGTCCCGGTTCAGGCGAGCGCCGATCCGTGGCGGCGGCTCGGCACGGTCGGTGTGCCCACCGTGCTGCTCAACCGGGACCTGCCTGATCTGGGTTACCGCTTTGTCGGCACCGACAACGAGCTCGGCGGCTACCACGCCACCGCGCACGCGATCTCCCGTGGCGCCCGCTCGATCGTGGTGCTGGAGGAGGACCTGCCGATCACCACCATCTCCGACCGGATCGCCGGCTTCCGCCGGGCCATGGCCGAGGCCGGCCTGTCCGTGCCGCGCGGCAGCATCATGCGGGTGCCCACCCGCCGGCACGAGCAGGCCGCCCTGCCATGGCAGCCACAGCAGGCCTACCAGGTGGCGCGCCGGATGTTGCGCCGGGCCAGGCTGCCGGACGCGGTCGTGGTCGGCAACGACTACTTCGCGCTCGGCCTGTACCGTGCCCTGGAGGAGTGCGGGCTCAAGGTGCCGGACGACATGATGGTGATCGGTTTCGGCGATTACCCCTTCTCCGCGTTCCTGTCGCCACCGCTGACCACTGTCCGGCTGCCCGCCGAGGAAGTCGGCGACATCGCGGTCGACCTGCTGCTCGAGGAGATCGCGGGCGGCCGGAGCGCCCGCCCGCTGAAGCAGTTGATCGCACCCACGCTGGTGGAGCGGGAGTCGACCAATCGCACCACCTTCGCCAGGACCCTGATCTGAACCAATCCTGCCCGGTCACTGGAAACGCTTCACCACATCCAGGAGCGCTGGGTCCCGTTGATGTGGCCGAGAGCATCACTTCGTCATTGGTCCTCATCGGACGGGTCACTGGGGTGGGAATCAGCAGGAGATGGTTGAACGCCAGCCATACCCTCTATGTGATGTTGAACACGGAAGCTGCTGACGTTCTCGATTCCGTGGATGGCGGCCAGTTCGCCGTCTTTCCACGCTCCCCTGTGGGCTCGAGAACTCGAATCGCTTCCAGCGCAGAGCCCTTCGTCCGTCGGGAGGAAGGGCTCAGCTGCGCGTCCGGGTGAATTCGGACCCTATTCGGAGGGACGGCGGCTCAGCGCCTACGATGACAAGCCGGAACAGGCCAAGATCGGGTTCAGTGTCGAATTCGAGTCACTCAGCGGGAAGTCCGTGCCGAATCCAGACAGGCCTCCAGTGCCGCGGGATCCGGCGGGGCGTCATCATAGGTGGTCTCCTGCCACCGGCCGAGGGCGGCGACAGCCCCTCGGGATCGCGCTCGCGCAACGCGGCGAACGCCGGCGCGACCGTGGCCGCCGAGACAGCGCTTGCATACGCGTTCGCAACCAGCGACAACATCGCCAGCCCCAGTCTGGAGTCGGCACGGTACATGCGGCTCAGCCGGGGAATCGCAGCTCGATCCGCCCCATCCGCTCGTAGGCCTCCACGAGGAGCGGCCCGGCCAGCTCATGCCGGGGAACGAGTAGACAGGCGGTGGACAGGTCGCAGTGGGCGGCGTCCAGTTCATCGTCCGCGAGGCGCACCCTCGCCCGGCGGCAGTGGAGCTCCGCGAGATAGCCGTCGAAGTCGAACGATGCGAGCCGGGCGCCGTCGACCGGCTTGAGCAAGACGGCGCGACGGGCCTACCGCACCATCACGATCGCCTCCTCCAGCACGGCGAGCGCCTCGGCGGCCGCTCCTCGCGCGAGCAGTTCGTGCGCGGTGGCCAGAACATCTCATCGAACGTACCCGGGCCCTGCCCGCCCAGGACACCCGAATATGGAGACTCAGCTGCCGGCTCTCCGTCGCTGGAGGCCGAGAAGGCGCTGCTCCGCCGGAGTCGAAGTGCCAGGTGATGGAAAGACGTCCACGCGATGATTTTCGCCGGGCAACCCGAGAACGTCGAGATCTATTGCGTCGGAAGCAACGACTGATCCGGTTGCGGCCGGCCCAGCCTCACAAGGAAACCCGGGCAGCAATCGAAAAATGAGCTTCTCCCCATTCCCCGAATACTTGACCTGAGGTCCCCGATCGAGTGCGAGCCCTAGCTGGCGGCGGGCGGATCGTCCCGCTCCAGGCAGCGGCAGTGCCCGACGTCGAGGGTGAGCCCGAAGCGGGGGTGGCCGCCGAGCATGGCATGCAGCCGCTCGAATCCGGCCAGGTCTTCCACGAGCATTCCGGGTTCGGGCTCGAACCCGAGCATGACGCCGAGGCGGTCGGCCGTGGCGAGGAGCCCTTCGCACTGGCGCGCCAGCCGGGCCCACGCCGCTTCCTCTTGCAGGTCCTCGGGCTTGATCCCGCTCCACAGGTGCACCACGGGAGCGCCCAGGTCGGCGGCGATCCGCACAGCCTGGTTGAGGAATCCGACGCGGCGATGGCGGCACCCGTGTAGCCCAGCTCGGACAGGATGACGAGAGCCTCGTGGAGTCGATGGCCGGAAAATCCGTTGGTGCAATAGGCCCAGTTCAGGGCCGGAGCTTTCACGCCGATCCGGGTCATGACGTGGCCATCCGGGCCGCGAGCCACCTGCCCGCGGGCAGCGCGCCGAGTAACGCACCCGCGGCCGCCAGCCGTCCGCTGCCCGCGACCGCCGCCGCCTGCAGGGGGATCAGGCCGAGGATGCTCGCCCGGACGGCCTTGCGTACCTGCTCGGGATCGGGGCGGGCGCGTAACCCGGCCTGGGCCGGGATGGTCGCGGTGAGATGGCCGGCGAGGAGAAGTGCGGCGCTCGCCCGCGCGGCGGCGTCCTTCGAAGAGGAACTGTTACACAGGCAGGACCCGGCCGCCAGCCCTGCCGCAGCGGTACTGGCGGCGAGCGCGCCGCGCACTGTCTTCACCGTCGCCCCGGTCACTTCGGCTCTGCCGAGGATGCTGATCCCGTAGGTGTGGGCGCCGATCGCCAACGCCATCGGGGCGGCGGCCCTGACCTGTGGGCCCGCGCCGAGCAGCACGTCCAGTGCGCGGCAACTCGCCATCGTGGCCGGTCCCAGCGGGGTCCGTTTGAGTCCCAGGTCGTACGCCCACACGGCACCGGCCAGTAACCCGGCCACTCCCAGGGCGCGGCGACCGCCGGACGCCGCGGCGACGATCAGACCCGCGCCGGTCAGCCCGGCCGCGATGCCGAGCGCGGTGCCCGGGCGTACCCGGCCCGAGGGGATGGGGCGCTCCGGCCGTTCGACGGCGTCGGCCTCGCGGTCGGCCCAGTCGTTCAGCGCCATGCCCGCCCAGTAGATGAGCACCGAGGTGAGGGCTAGGCCAGGCGCAGAGCTCCGCCCTGCGGCGGCGGCCCCGGCCATCATGTCCCCCGGCACCGACAGCGCGGCGGGAGCCCGGACCAGTTCGAGCAGCGCCTTCACGAGGCATCCCCGGCCAGGTCCGCGGCGAACGCGCGCAGCCGGGAGTACTGGGCGGCGAGCGCATGCTCGTCCGTGCCCAGCGGGTCCTTGAAGAAGAAGCCGAGGTCTGCCAGCACGCCGTACCGCCCGCGCTCGTGCGCGCGAGCCACCAGCCGGGCCAGATCCAGGACGAGCGGCGCGGCGAGCGCCGAGTCGCAACCCTGCCAGGTGAACTGGAGGCTCATGCGCACGCCGAGGAAGCCCTCGAAGGTCACATGATCCCAGGCGGTCTTCCACTCCCCGAGATCCTCGACGTAGTCAATGTGCGTCTCTCCTTCGACGGGCGTGCCGAGGATCCCGGCGACGGCACGGTCCTTCGAGAGCGCCTTGCTCGATCGGGCGGCCGGGTCGGCGAGGGTGGCGCCGTCTCCCCCGCCGAGCAGGTTGAGCCCGGACCACGAGCGGACCCGCAGCGACCTCTGCGCGAACATGGGTGCGAGGGCGCTCTTGACCAGGGTCTCGCCGGTCTTCCCGTCGCGCCCGGCATACGGGACGGCCCGCAGCTCCGCGAGCTCGGCCAAGGCCGGCAGGACAGGCCCGGTCGACGGGGTGAACTCCACGTAGCCGCAGCCGGCGCGAAACGCGGCGTAGGCGTAGAGGGAGCTCGTCGGCAGCACCTCATCGCCCGCGGCGAGCCGCTCTTCGAGGTCGGCCAGACTCTGGAACTCCGGGCGTGGGGCGGCGGGAGGCTCGGTCGATGAGACGTTGACAACGACCACCCGGGCGAGCCGGTGCCGATCGCGGAAGTCGGCGATGTCGTCGGCCAGGCGGGCCGCGGCTGTCGCCTGGGTGTTGTCGCCGGGGACATGACCCGGTCTGATCTCCGCGTCGGCGGCGTCGAGATCCTGGTCGAGCAGTCCGGGCAGGCCCGCCGGCACCACTCCCGCCTTGCTCAGCTGTTCGGCGCGCTTCCGTAAGGGGACTTCAGTGATGTCGTGGCCGCCGAAGAGCAAGCCGGCGATCGGAACCAGACCTCCGGGAAAGTCCGGAGACTCGGTGACGCATCCCTGGGCCGGTAAAGCGCCCGCCCTGACTGCGGCGGCACCGATGGTCGCGGTGGTCGCCACGGATCCGCGTGCTCCGATGAACCAGACACCGACCTTGCGCATAGGAGCTCCTGTTCATTCCGCATATACCGGTATGGAGTTGACATACCGGTATGGGATTACGCGGATCGTAAGAGCCCTTTTATCGACGGTCAAGCATAAGTCTGCCGACTCTCGCCCTAACTGGTGCCGTCAGGCCGACAACGCCTGGTCCACGGCCTCCGGCGACAACATGTGCTCGATCATCATCACCGCCGCGCCGACCACCCCCGCCCGGTCGCCGAGCTCGCTGACACGAATGCTCAGATGCTGGGTGGCGAGGGGCAGGGACCTGCTGTAAATCACCTCTCGAAGCCCGGCGAGCAGGTGCTCGCCCGCTCCTGCGAGGTCACCGCCGATCAAGATCACGGCCGGGTTGAAGAAGTTCACAATGGAGGCCAGGACGACGCCGACCTCCCGCCCTGCCTGCCGGACCAGCTGGATGGCCTCGGTGTTGCCCGCACGCACCAGGCGCACGACGTCGCGACTGTCGGCGGTCTCGTGGCCCGCCGCGTGCAGGCGTGCGGCCAGCGCCGCGCCGCCCGCCACGGCCTCCAGGCAGCCGACGTTGCCACAGCGGCACACCACGTTCTCCTCGGACGAGGGCACCCGGATGTGGCCGATGTCCCCCGCCGCGCCTTGCGCACCGCGGTGCAGGCTGCGGCCGCTGATGATGCCACAGCCGATGCCGGTGCCGATCTTGACGTAGATGAGGTGCTCGGCCCCGGACCGCCCGGCCCAGTATTCACCCAGCGCCATCATGTTCACGTCATTGTCGACCAGCACAGGGACACCAAGTCGAGCGCCGAGCCAGTCGGGCACCGGAAAACCGTCCCAGCCGGGCATGATCGGCGGGTTGACCGGCTTGCCGGTGTCATGCTCCACGGGACCCGGCAGGCCGACGCCGACTCCGCACACGTCGGCGAGACGGCAGTCGCACTCGGTGAGGAGCTCGCAGAAGGTGTCCACGAGCCAGGTCAACACGGCCTCCGGACCGCGGGCGATGGGCATCTCCACTTCCTGCTCGGCCAGCATCGTGGCCGCCAGGTCGGTCACGGCGAGCCTGGCGTGCGTCGCACCCAGGTCAGCCGCGAGCACGATCCGCGCACTCTTGTTGAAGGCGAACGCCGTCGCCGGACGGCCGCCAGAGGAGATCACGTCGTCGGCCGGCACCACCCAGCGCTGACTCAGCAAGGCGTCGAGGCGCAGGGACACCGTGGACCGTGCCAGGCCGGTGAGCTCGACCAGTTCAGCGCGGGTGCGGGCCTGCCCGTCGCGCAGGAGCGAGAGCAGAGCCCCCGCTCCGGCCGCCGGGCTGCTTGTGCCGGTCAGCATGCTCTCAGGCAACAGCGCTCCATTTCGTCGATAGATGCACACTTTCTATGATCCCTTATGCGCCGTTATGCCATTTACACTTCAACTTTTGCTTGACCGTCGGCATAAGTGCGATCTAGCATCCGGCAACATGAAGGACATAAGCCGGAAACCGGATGATGCTCCGCGTGTAGGGATCGTCGGCACCGGTTTCATGGGCCGGGTGCATGCCCGCGCCGCGCGCATGGCCGGGGCAACGATCGCCGGGGTGGCCGGATCGCGATTAGAGAAGGCGCAGGAGGCCGGACTGGGTGCTGCCAGGGTCTTCGCCTCCGCCGACGAGCTCATCGAGTCGGGCGAGATCGATCTGGTGCATATCTGCACCCCCAACCATCTCCACGCCCCCTTCGTCCTAAAAGCACTGTCGGCCGGGCTGGCCGTCGTCTGCGAGAAACCGCTGGCCGGCGACGCGATGACCGCCGCGCTCATGGCGGGCCGGGCGGCCGAGGCGGGACTGGTCGCGACGGTGCCATTCGTGTACCGCTTCCACGCCATGGTGCGGGAGGCGCGGGAACGGGTCGCCCGCGGTGACATCGGCAGGATCAGCTTGATCCAGGGAAGCTATCTGCAGGATTGGCTGCTCCGCCCGGACGACGACAACTGGCGGGTGGACCCCGAGCTCGGCGGGCCCAGCCGGACATTCGCCGACATCGGCTCCCACTGGTGCGACCTGGCGGAGTTCGTCACCGCCGACCGCATCGTCAGCGTCTGCGCGCAGACCGCCATCGTCCAGTCCAGTCGGGCGACCAACGCGCCCGTCGTGACGGAGGACGTGGCGACCGTCCAGTTCCGCACCGCCTCCGGCGCCGTCGGCACGCTGGCCACGAGCCAGGTCTCCCCGGGCCGCAAGAACCGCCTGTTCCTGGAGATCTCAGGCACCGAGGCGAGCCTCGCGTTCGACCAGGAGCAGCCCGAGCTTCTCTGGGTCGGCGACCGCAGCGGATCGCGGACGCTCCTGCGCGACCCGGCGATCCTTTCCGAGGCGGCCCAGCCGTATTCGCCGCTCCCGGCCGGACACCCTCAGGGCTACCATGACTGCTTCGACGCCTTCGTCGCCGACACCTACGCCGCGCTCCGTGACGAGCATCGTGACGGGTTGCCTGTGTTCGCGGACGGCGCCCGAGCCGCCGCCATCTGCGAGGCCGTCCTGACCTCGGCGCGGACCGGGGGGTGGACCGAGTGCTGAGCATGCGCGGCATCGGCAAGGGCTTCCTGGGCGTACGGGTGCTGTCCGGCGTCGACCTGGACGTGGCGGCCGGCGAGGTGCACGCCGTCGTCGGCGAGAACGGAGCCGGCAAGTCCACCCTCATGAAGATCATCTGCGGGGTGCATGCGCCGGACGAGGGCACCGTCGAGATCGACGGTCGGCCGGTTTCCTTCGGTCACCCCCTGGACGCGCAGCGCTCCGGCATCGCGATCATCTACCAGGAGTTCAACCTGCTGCCCGAGCGCACCGTCGCCGAGAACGTCTTTCTCGGGCGCGAGCCGGTCCGGCGCGGCCTGGTCGACCGGGCCGCCATGGAAACAGCGACCGCCCGGCTCCTCGACGAGCTCGGCGAGAACTCCTTCGGCCCGCGCGATGCCGTCAAACGCTTGTCGGTGGCCCAGCAGCAGGTCGTGGAGATTGTCAAGGCGCTGTCGGTGAACGCCCGGCTCGTCGTCATGGACGAGCCCAGCGCGGCACTCGCCGAGCACGAGGTCGAGCTGCTCTACCGGCTGATCGGGCGGCTGAGGGAGCGTGGCGTCGCCGTCGTGTACATCTCCCACCGATTACGCGAGGTGTTCGACCTGGCCGACCGGGTCACCGTGCTCAAGGACGGCAAGCTCGTCACGACGGTCCCGATCGGCGAGGTGTCGTCCGACGAGCTGATCCGCCTGATGGTGGGGCGCGACCTCGGCACCTATTTTCCGCCACGGTCGGCCGCGACCGGCGAGGTACGGCTCAGCCTGCGCGGAGCGGGCAACCGCAAGCTCCGCGACATCGATCTGGAGCTGAGTGCCGGGGAGATCGTCGGCATCGCGGGCCTGCAGGGGGCCGGCCGGTCGGAACTCGCTAAGGCGATCTTCGGTGCGGAGCCGTTCACCACGGGCGAGATGACCCCGGCGCGCCCCCGCTCGGTCCGGGAGGGCGTGGCCATGGGCATCGGGCTGGTGACCGAGGACCGCAAGGCCGAAGGGCTCGCCTTGCGCCAGTCCGTGCGCGACAACGCCCTGCTCGTCGCCCGCGCGACGAGCGCCAAGGGCCGCGACGGCATCCGCGACCTGCTCGAACGCGTACGCCTCTCACCTCCGCGTCAGGAGCAGGAGGTCCGCTACCTGTCCGGGGGCAACCAGCAGAAGGTCGTGCTCGCCAAATGGATGACCATGGCGCCACGCGTGCTGCTGTTCGACGAACCGACCAGAGGTGTCGACGTCGGCGCCAAGGCCGCCATCCACGACCTGATGCGCGAGCTGGCCAACGACGGCATGGCCATCATGATGATCTCTTCCGAGCTGCCCGAGCTCATCGGCATGAGTGATCGCATCGTCGTCCTGCGGGACGGCCGCATCGCCGGCACGCTGCCGGCCGGGGCCTCCGAGGAGGCCATCATGCGACTGGCCGCGGGAGAGGTGGCCTGAATGAACACCCTCTCACGCAGTCGCCGTCCCGCCCTCGGCAGCGAGGCACGAGGCGGCCTGGCGGCCCGGTTACGTGAGCCCACGCACGTGGTGTTCCTCGCGCTGTTCGGCCTGATCGCAGTCGGCTGGGTCCTCGTCGCACTCGACGGCGGCCAGTTCCTGACCACGGAGAGCGTCGTCGGGATCCAGCAGCGTTCGGCGGCCCTCGGCATCGTGGCGATCGGGCAGACACTGGCCATTCTGGCCGGATCGCTCGACCTGTCCGTGGCGTACCTGATCAGCCTGACCTCGCTGATCGCGGCGGAGATCATGGCGGGCCAGGACGGCAACATCGTGCCGGCGGTCGCCGCAGTGCTGGGCGTCAGCGCGCTGGTGGGGCTGATCAATGGGCTGGTCATCACCAGGCTCCAGGTCCATGCCTTCATCGCCACGCTCGGCGTCGCCTTGATCATCAGGGGCATCGTCGACCACCTGTACGACGGCCCGGCGGGCAAGGTGCCCGAGTCGTTCCAGATCCTCGGCTACTCCCGCATCGGGCCGATCCCCATCTCCGCCCTGCTCTGGGCGAGCGTGGCCCTCGTAGCCTGGTTCCTGTTGAGCAGGACCCGGCTGGGCTACCGCATCTACGCCGTCGGCGGCAACGAGGAGGTCGCCCGGCTGTCCGGGATCCGCACGGGCCGGGTCATCGTGCTCACGCACGTGCTCTGCTCCGTCTGTGCCGGCGTCGCGGGTCTGCTGCTGGCCAGCCGGCTCGGCGCCGGCGCGCCCACGGTGGGCACCGATGGCGGCTACGACCTGGAGTCCATCGCCGCGGTCGTCCTCGGTGGGACCGCGCTGGCCGGAGGCAAGGGCGGCGTCGCCGGAACCGTGGGCGGGGTCCTGCTGCTGGCCGTCCTGGACACCATCTTCAACCAGCTCGAGGTCAACTCTTTCGTCAAGGACGTGGTCCGCGGCGTGGTCATCGTCATCGCGGTGGCCGTTTACGCCCGGCGTATCAAGGGACGGTCGGCATGAAGCGGGCACTTCCCATCCTCGTGGTCCTCGTGGTGCTGCTGGCCGCGATCGCCACCGCCAATCCCCATTTCCTGGAGCCCGCCGGGTTCCTGGCGTTCCTCAAGCGGGCCGCGCCGCTGGTGATCCTGGCCGCGGGACAGTATTTCGTCATCGTCTCAGGCGAGTTCGACCTGTCGGTCGGCTCGCTCGTGACGGCCGAAGTGGTGATCGCCGCGCGGCTCATCGACGGCGAGGAACCGGCGACCTGGCCGGTCATCGCCCTGCTGATCGTCATCGGGTTGCTCGTCGGGCTGGTCAACGGCGTGGTCACCACCACATTGCGGGTGCCGTCGTTCATTGTGACGCTCGGCATGCTGCTCATCCTGTCCGGAGCGGTGTTCCTGTGGACCGGCGGCGCACCGCGCGGCGCCCTCTCTGAGGGCTTCAGGACCTTCGGCCGCGGCAGTCTCGGACCGGTGCCGTGGTCGGTGCTGATCCTGCTGGCCATGGGGGCGGCGGCGATCTGGCTCATGCGCGCCGACTTTGGCAAAACGCTGATGGCCACCGGCGACAACGAGCGCGCCGCGTCGCTGTCGGGAGTCCGGGTCGACCGGGCCAAGATCTTCGCCTTCATGCTGTCCGGTCTGGCCGCGGCCGTCGCGGCGATCCTGCTCGGCGGTTTCGCCGGAGTATCGGCGCAGGTGGGTCAGGGGCTGGAGTTCTCGGCCATCACCGCGGTCGTCCTCGGCGGCGTGGTGCTCGGCGGCGGCCGCGGCTCCGTGCTGGCCGCCATGGCCGGCGCCTTCACCCTGGAGGCCCTGTTCACGCTGCTCAACCTGTATGGGATCTCGGGAGCGCTGGAGTTCACCGTGCAGGGCGTCATCATCATCGCCGCGGTCGCGGCGGGAGCCATCCGACTTCCCTGGAAGTTCACCCCCCGAAGAGGAGACGCACATGCCGCGTCGTAAGGCCGCAGTCGCCGTGTTAGCCGTTCTCGCCCTCGCCGGCTGCACCACAGACAAGCCGACGGCCACGACTCAACCCGCCGCGTCCGCCCCGAGCGCCAGTCAGAGTGCCCAGGGCTCGGGCACCGGCGAGCAGTCGAAGTTCTTCGTGCAGGCGGACTTCGACGCCCAGCTGGCCATGCGCACCCAGACCCCGGAGGGTCCCTCCGACAAGCCGTGGGAGCAGGCCATCGCCCCGAAGATGACGGACACGGCGAAGTACAAGAAGGACGGGCCATACCACCTGTGCTTCTCCAACGCGGCGGTCAACAACCCCTGGCGCCAGGTCGGCTGGAAGACGATGCAGGCTGAGGCCGGCCTGCACAAGGAGATCACCAAGTTCACCGCGCTGGATGCCGAGGGCAAGGACGACAAGCAGATCTCCGACATCGCCGAGTTGCAGGCCAAGGGTTGCGACGCGCTGATCGTCTCGCCGAACACGACCGCCACGCTCACCCCGGCCGTGACGGCGGCGTGCGGGAAGGTGCCGGTGATCGTGTTCGACCGGGGAGTGGAGACGGACTGCCCGGTGACGTTCATCAAGCCCATCGGCGGCTACGCCTTCGGCGCCGACGCCGCCGAGTTCCTCGTCGAGAAGGTGCCGGCCGGCGGGAAGGTGCTGGCGCTGCGCATCCTGCCCGGCGTGGACGTGCTGGAGACCCGCTGGTCGGCGGCGAAGGTGGTCTTCGACAAGAGCAAGGTCCAGGTCGTGGGGGTGGAGTTCAGCGACGGCGACGCCGCCAAGACCAAGAGCATCGTCAGCGACTACATCCAGCGGTACGGCAAGATCGACGGCGTCTGGATGGACGCGGGCGCCACGGCGGTGGCGGCGATCGAGGCGTTCGAGGACGCGGGCCTGCCGGTACCGCCGATCAACGGCGAGGACCAGCAGGACTTCCTGCAGAAGTGGAAGGATTCCAACCTCACCGCTGTCGCGCCCACGTACCCGACCTACCAGTGGCGCACCCCGATCATCGCCGCGCTGAAGATCCTCAAGGGCGAGGAGGTGCCCAAGATGTGGAACCTGCCGCAGCCGAAGGTCACCTCGGAGAACCTGGCGACCTACCTGAAGCCGAACATGCCGCCGCTGCACTACGCGCTGTGCGGGTGCGAATCCCTGCCCGGATTCCCGGAGACCTGGGGCGGGAAGAAGAGCTGACCGGTTCCTCGCGAGAACCCACGGCGAAGAGCTGACCAGCTCCTTCCGCCCATTCGACGACGAAGAGGGATGCCATTGTTCTCCATCGGAGTGAACACCTGGGTCTGGGTCTCCCCGCTGACCGACGACGACCTGGCGCGCCTCGCGCCCCGCATCGCGGGGTGGGGCTTCGACGTCATCGAGCTGCCGGTCGAGCAGCCCGGTGACTGGGACCCGGGCAAGGCCGCGGCGGTGCTGGCCGAGCAAGGGCTGGCCGCCTCCGTGGTGCTGGTCATGCCGCCCGGGCGGGAGCTCGTGGCCGCCTCCCCGCAGACCGTCCGCGACACCCAGGACTATCTGCGGCACTGCGTCGACGTGGCGGTGACCGTCGGCTCCCCCGTGATCGGGGGGCCGGCGTACGCCTCGGTCGGCCGTACCTGGCGACTGTCGCCGGACGAGCGCCGGCAGGTCTACGCCGAGTTGCGTGAGGGGCTGCGGCCCGTCCTGGACTACGCGGCCGACCGCGGGATCAAGCTCGCGGTCGAACCGCTCAACCGATACGAGACCAGCCTCATCAACACCGTCGGACAAGCACTGGAGGCGCTGCCTGAAGAATGCCACCTGGCACTCGACACCTACCACATGAACATCGAGGAGAAGGACCCCGCCCAAGCGGTGCGGGTCGCGGCGGACCGGATCGCGCACGTGCAGGTGTGCGGGACCGACCGCGGCACGCCGGGCGCCGACCGATTCGACTGGCCGGACTTCACCCAAGCGCTGCACGACGCCGGCTATGACGGGCCGCTCGTCATCGAATCGTTCACCGCGCACAACCAGACCATCGCCACCGCGGCCTCCATCTGGCGGCCACTCGCCGAAAGCCAGGACACGCTGGCCACTGACGGCCTCGCCTACCTGCGCACCCTCTGACGCGCGTCGGCGTGCGCCCCCAGTGGCGCGCGCCTTCGCAGCAGCGTTCCTTCACCTCGTTCCGAGGTGTCGCCACACCCCCCAGGAGATTCGCCATGCGACGATTTCTCGCTGCCCTCTTACTCCCAGCCTTGTTGCTGGCGCTGGCGTCGGCTCCCGCCCACGCGACCAGTGCCACCCTCCACAGCTTCCGTGCCCTGCTGTTCACCAAAGCAGCGGGATACGTGCACGCCTCCATCCCGGCCGGCATCCAGATGGTGAACGAGTTGGCCGCGGCCCATGACTTCGAGGTGGTGCAGAGCGCCGACTCCTCGGTGTTCAACGACACCGACCTGGCCACGTTCGACGCCCTGATCATGATGCAGAACTCCGGCATGGTCTGGGAGAACGACGCCCAGCGACAGGCGCTGCAGAAGTTCGTCCGGTCGGGCAAGGGCGTCGTGGCCATCCACAACGCGCTCGACATGGGCATCGAGAACGAGTTCCCCTGGTGGGACGAGTTGATCAACGGCGGCGCCCACATGCCGGCGCACTCGCCCGGCACACTCCAAGGGCTGGCCAAGGTCGTCGACCGCGTGCACCCCTCCACCAAGAAACTCCCGCAGCGGTGGCAGCGCGCGGAGGAATGGTACAACTTCGCACCCAACCCGCGCGGCGACGTGCACGTCCTGGTCGCCGCGGACGAGACGACCTACAACCCCGGCCCCTCCGCCATGGGTCCTGACCACCCGATCTCCTGGTGCCGCCAGGCCGAAGGCGCCCGGGTGTGGGCCACCGCCATGGGACACGAGTCGGCCGCCTATGCCGAGCCGGAGTTCCGCGAGCACGTTCTCGGCGGCGTCGAGTGGGCGGCCGGCGCCCAACCGGGCGACTGCGGCGGCACCGTATGGAGCAGCTTCGAGAAGGTCGCCCTGGACGACAACACCAGCAACCCGATGGAGCTGGACGTCGCCTCCGACGGGCGGGTGTTCTACGTCCAGCGCCAGGGCGAGGTGAAGATCTACAAGCCCGACACCCACATGACCGTCACCGCCGCCACCCTCAACGTCTACACCGGTGGCGAGGACGGCCTGGTCGGCATGGAGCTCGACCCGAAATTCGCCCAGAACGGGTGGATCTATGTCTACTGGTCGCCTGCCGACAGTGCCCAAGACGTCAACCGGCTGTCCCGGTTCACCGTGCAGGGCGACACCATCGACCTGAGCACCGAGAAGAAGATCATCGAAATCCCCGCCTATCGCGCCCGGACCTATCCCGAGCCAGGCCACACCGGCGGCGCGGTCGAGTTCGGCCCCGACGGCAGCATCTACCTGAGCGTCGGCGACGACGTCCCTCCGAACCTGTCGCCCGACTGGCAGGGCTACGCGCCGCTCGACTGGCGGCCCGGTCAGCACATGCTGGACGCCGCCCGCACCGCGGGCAACACCAACGACCTGCGCGGTAAGATCCTGCGGATCAAGCCGAAGGCCGACGGCGGCTACGACATTCCCGAGGGCAACCTCTTCCCGCAGGGCACCGCGAAGACCCGTCCCGAGATCTACGCCATGGGCTTCCGCAACCCCTTCCGATTCACCGTCGACGCCAAGACGGGTTACCTGCACGTGGCCGACTACGGCCCGGACCGGGGCGGCCCCACCACCGACCGTGGCCCCGAGGGCCTGGTGGAATACAACGTCATCAAGAAGCCGGGCAACTTCGGCTGGCCGTTCTGCCACGGTGACAACCAGGCGTACGCGCCGTACAACCCGGACACCAAGGAGATCGGCGCCAAGTTCAACTGCGCCGCCCCCGTCAACGAGTCACCGAACAACACCGGCCTGACCGAGCTGCCGCCGATCGAGAAGCCGATCATGTGGTACGGCTACAGCACCTCCCCGACCTTCCCCGAGCTCGGCTCGGGCGGCTCGGCGCCGATGAGCGGCCCCGTCTACCGCTACGACGCGGACAACCCTTCGAAGACCAAGTTCCCGCCCTACTTCGACGGCGTCAACTTCTTCTACGAGTGGTCGCGCCACTACATCAAGGAGATCCACCTCGACTCCAACGACCAAGTCCTCAAGATCAACAGCTTCCTGGGGACCACGCCCTTCCTCAAGCCGATGGACATGACCTTCGGCCCGGACGGCGCGATGTACCTGCTGGAGTGGGGCACCGACTTCGGCGGCGGCAACAACGACTCCGGCCTCTACCGGATCGACTACGCGGCCGGCGCCCGCTCGCCGGTGGCGAAGGCGACCTCCTCGCGGGTCGACGGCGTCACCCCGCTGACCGTCGAGTTCGACGCCTCCGGCAGCTACGACCCCGACGGCGATTCCCTCACCTACGCCTGGGACTTCGACGGCGACGGCACCGTCGACTCCACCCAGGTCAAGGCCACCCACGTGTACGAGACCCCAGGCCGGTTCACCGCCCAGCTCAAGGTCACCGACAGCACCGGTAAGGAGGGCTTCACCAACATCGAGATCACCGCCGGCAACAGCCGGCCCACGGTGACCATCGAGACCCCGCTGAACGGCACGCCGATCCAGTTCGGCCAGGACGTGCCGTACAAGATCAAGGTCACCGACCCCGAGGACGGCGAGATCGACTGCGCCAAGGTCTTCGTCAACCCGGCGCTCGGCCATGACGACCACGAGCACGAGACCGTGGAGATCCCCGGCTGCGAGGGCGTCGTCAACACCGGCGACCTCGGCGGCCACCCCGACGGCGCCAACCTGTTCTACGTCCTCAACGCCCACTACACCGACGGCTCGCAGGAAATGCCGCTCACCGGCCGTGCCAAGGCAGTCCTGCAGCCGATGCGCAAGCAGGCCGAGTTCTTCGACGCCCAGACCGGCGTGCGCGTCATCGACCAACCGGGGGCCGAGAGCGGCAAGCGCATCGGCGACATCAGCAACAACGACTGGATCTCGTTCACCCCGATGAACCTGCACGCCGTCAAGGGCGTGAACTACCGCCTGTCCAGCCCAACCGGCGGCGGGCTGATCGAGCTGCGCGCCGAGTCCCCCACCGGCCGGCTACTGGCCAGCGCCGCCGTCCCCAACACCGGGGGCTGGAACAACTACCAGCAGACCCAGACCGTCCCGGTGGCGGCGAACGCGACCACCTCGACGCTCTACGTGGTGTTCAAGAACTCCGCCAACAACGCCTTCGACCTGGACGCCGTCCAGTTCGTGGGCGAGGCTCCGCCTCCCGCGATCGAGCCGGGCGTCTACAAGGTCACCGCCCAGCACAGCGGCAAGAACGTGACCACTGAGAACGCGTCGACCGCGGACAATGCCAAACTCGTCCAGATGGGCGCCGCCGAAGACCCCATCCAGCGGTGGGAACTGATGACCGCGCCCGGCGGCTACCAGCTCAAGAACGTCGGCAGCGGCAAGTGCGCCGACATTCCGGGCGGCACGGCCACACCCGGCACCCAGCTGGTCCAGTGGACCTGCCACGCCAGCGGCAGCGGGGACGCGCCCAACCAGTACTTCACCGTGATTCCGACCGGCGGCGGCGAAGGACTCTTCCAGATCGTCTCCGCCAAGACCGGGCTGTGCGTCGACATCAACGGCGTCTCCCAGGCCGACGGCGCCGCGGTGATCCAATGGAACTGCTCGGCCACGCCGAACCAGACCTTCCGCCTCACCAAGGTGGGCGGTGGCCCAGCCGACCAGACCGCGCCGACCACCACGGCGAAGCAGAACCCGGCCGAGCCGAACGGCAAGGACGGCTGGTACACCGCCGCTCCCGTCGAGGTCACCCTGACCGCGGTGGACGAGGAGAACGGCAGCGGCGTGGCCGCCACCGAGTACCGCGTCGACGGTGGAGCCTGGACCGCGTACAGCATGCCGTTCGCGGTGAGCGGTGACGGGGCGCGCACCCTCGAGTACCGCTCGCGGGACGGCGCGGGCAACGTCGAGCAGGCCCGCTCTCTCGCGTTCAAGATCGACACGACCGCTCCGCAGACCACCGCCTCGTTCGCCCCGCCGAACGAGAGCGGATGGAGCAAGGACTCGGTCCCGGTCGAGCTGGCCGCGCAGGACGCCCACTCCGGCGTCAAACTCATCGAGTACTCGCTCGACGGCGGCGGCTGGAAGGCCTACGCAGGAACGCCCGTGGTGGTCGACGGTGACGGTGAGCACGAACTGCGCTACCGCACGACCGACACGGCGGGCAATCGCGAGGAGGAGAAGGCTGCGGTGCTGAAGATCGACGGCACCAAGCCCATCCTCCTTGTATCGGGCGTAGCCGACGACGAGGTGTACGGCGATTCCCAGGACGTGGTGATCACCTGGGAGGCCGTGGACGCCACCTCGGGCGTCCGCACCACGACCGGCACCCTCGACGGCGCCCCGCACACCTCGGGCTCGGTGCTGCCACTGTTCACCCAGGCGCTGGCCAAGCACACGGTCGCAGTGACGTCAACGGACAACGCCGGCAACGCGGTGACCACGTCGGTGCGATTCAACGTCACCACCTCGCTACGGGACATGCAGAACCTGCTCGACCGATTCCGGGCCACCAGCTGGCTGTCGGCGGGCGCGCACGACAAGCTGACGAGGAAACTGACCCAGGCCCGTAAGGCCGAGGCCTCCGGCAAGGACGAAACAGCGGTGCGGCTCCTCGCCGAATTCAAGAAACTCGTCGCGGACGGGAAGCTCGTCCCGCGCGCCGACGTACGCCAGGTGCTCACCCGCGACGCCGACAAGATGATCTCGGTCATCGGCGGCTGACAACCGAACACCCTTAATAGGCCGCTGCCCCGCTACGAGCGGGGCAGCGGCACGGGCATGCTCTCACGAGCGACGCGCCGGATGGGCGCGAAGACGACCTCCCGGCGCGGTACAGGCCCCCGGCCGCGACTTCGCTAGACCGCCTGCCACCTCTGGTTGTCGCCGTCGTGGCAGGACCAGAGCTGGACCCGGGAGGTGGGTACGTCCACGTCCAGGCACAGGCCTGAGCCGACTCCGCGGATCGTGCCATCAGCGTTCAAGGTCCACTTCTGGTTGTCTCCTCCCTGGCAGTCGCGAATGCCGACCGCGGTGCCGTCGGTCTTGCCCTGCTCCAGGGCATCCAGGCACTTCTGGCCGTCGTAGACGGTGATCTGCCCGGAGGGCGTTCTGGTCCACAGCTGGGCGCTCGTGCCGTTACAGCTGTAGACCCAGATCTGCCCGACGTTGTTGCGGCTGCCCTCGGGGACGTCGAGGCAGAGCCGGGTGCCGACGTTGCGCAGGGCGCTCGTGGTGACCGGGTCGATGTCCAATGTCGTGGGCCCGGGCGGGGCTGTGGCGGTCTTCCGGGGATGGCGTGGGGTGGTGCACGACCGCGCCGTGACCTGGCCGCCTGCCCGCCTGGTGCATCGGTCCACGTCGGTGATCCGCGTGCGTGGGGCCGTCCTGACCGTGGAGCCCGCGGTCGGCTTCAGAGTGTCTTTCTGCTTGGAGGTGGACTTCGGTGTGGGTGTGGATGACGGTACCGCCCTCCACGTCGACGCGGCGGAGGCCTGTGGGGGTGATGCCGCTGGGAGATGGGGATCCGGCGGCAGGGTCAAGACGACTGCTGCGGTAGCGGCGACCACCGCTACCGCAGCGGTCACCGGGATCGCCCAGCCCGTCATCCCGATGGCGGCCCCCTTCGATGCGGTGGCCTTCCCTACGGCGAGCGGCAGCAGCACGATCGGCAGCGCGGCCCGCAGTGTGGAGTTGAGGTCGCGCAGCTCGGCGAATGCCCGTGCGCAGCTTGGGCAGACGTCGAGATGCGCACGCAGCGCCCGGGGAATGCGACTGCTAGGCTTGCGGACAACCGTCGCCATCCGGTCGGCGAAACTTTGGCACTCGGGCGAGCCGGCCACAACATGAGCGGCCAGGTATGCCTTACGCAGCCCTTCGCGTGCGCGGAAGGCCAGCACGCTCACATTTCCGGGAGTGATGCCGAGGATCCGTGCGACCCGCTCGGGCTCCTCCTCTTCGATCAGGGTGTGCCACAGTACGGTCTGCCAGCGCGGCGGCAGCGAGCGGTAGGCCCGGACGACGAGGTCGTCGGGAACCTCGGGCTCTGTCACGAGCAGATCGGCGAACTCCTCAGCCCTGAACTCGCCCATCAGGACCAGACGCTGGTCGGTCCGCGCCCACTCGGCCGCCGTGTTACGCACCACGGCATACAGATAGGGACGCGACCCGCCGGACGGACCGCCCGCACCCGTGCGGACGGTCCGTAAGGTTCGGGTGAACGCCTCGCTGGCCAGGTCCTCGGCGGCCTGCGGATCCGCGGACAGACGGCGGGCGAAGGCGAGGACGGCCGCGTGGTGCCGCTCGTACAGCTCCGCGACAGCATGGCTGTCACCGGCCCTGACCCGCTGGGTCAGTTCCGCGTCCTCGCACATACGACCTTCCGTCATCTGATCAAGAATTTGTGCATCCCTCCCGGATACGACGCGCCGGCGTACCTGGCCATGACCTTCTCGCCCGAGCTCCTTTCACTATTAGGAGTGAGTTGCGTCGCGCCCGCGGGTTACGCGACTTCTGAAATTTTTCGGCCCCACGAGCAGGATGAGGCCGGAGACGGTGAGATGAGCCACCTACGCGCCTCGCTCAGGCAGGACTACTTGGCGGCGAACACCTGCGTCCAGTGGTTCGTCCCGCCGGAGTTCTTGGCCAGGCCGACACCGATCAGGGTGTAGCCGCAGTTCATGATGTTGTTGCGGTGGCCAGGGCTGTTCATCCAGCTCTGGACCACCGAGGCCGCGGACGACTGGCCCTTGGCGATGTTCTCCGCCCAGCCGGATCCTCCCGTGAACCCGGCCGCCCTGATGCGGTCCGTGAAGCTGCGGCCGTCCTTTGATTCGTGGCTGAAGTAGTTTTTCTTGGCCATGTCGTCGGAGTGGCCGAAGGCGGCGGCGCGCAGTTGCGGATCGTGGGTGAGCGGCTTGCAGCCGCCCTTGGCCCGCTCGGCGTTGGTCAGGCGGACGACCTCGTTCTCCTCTGCCGTGCCGACGGGTCCCGATGACGGCGGGGGCGTCTTGGTGGAGTTGGGTGAGGGTGCCGCAGTCGTGGGGGACCCCTTGGTGGGCCTCGGGTCCGGCACCTTCGGGTCCTTGGGCAGGATGCTGCCGGACCAGACGTTGGCGGCGGCGGTGTAGACGCCGTACGTCTCTCCGTCGAAGCCGTAGGTGGCCGCGCCCTTGAGAACGATCTGCTCTTCGATCTTCAGAGTGGCGTCGACCACTGTTTTGGTGGTGTTGCCGTAGAGCCACTTGGGGCTGACGCCGGTGTAGGGCTTGTCGCCGTCGGGGTGCTCACCGGGCCGGGTAACCGAACGCGAAGATCTTCTGGCCTGGCTTGATGTTGTAGGCCATGCCCTGACCTCCGACGGCGTCACCCAGACGACCGGCGTCCTCCAGGACGGCGTAGCGCCACTCGCCGTTGTAGGCCCACTTCGGACCGAGATAGGCGTCGTACTCTGCCTTGCTGCCCTTGCCGACCAGCTTGACCTTGAGTCCGTTGTAGACCGAGACGAACGCATAGTCGCGGTCGAAGTCCTCGTAGACGTCGAAGTCGTAGTGGGTGAAGGCCTGCTTGGCTGCGTAGATACCCCACGGGGCCCTGCCCTGGTAGTAGCCCGGGACGAAGACCCAGCGGTCGAGGACATGGCCGTCGTCGTCGGTGTCGTAGGCGCAGTGGCCGGCGGTGGCGACCAGGTTGCGGTACTTGGACTGTACAGAAGTGGCCGAGCACCAGTACGGCTTGCCGTCACGGACGAAGAACACCTTGCCCACGGTCTTGGGCAGATTGATGTTCTTGGACTTGGCGGCCTTCGTCCGCTCGTCGCCGATCGCGGGGATGGCACCCGGCTTGCCGTCGCTCGCGGGAGCACCCGTGGACTTCAGGCGAGCGGTGCGGGTGTTGACCTTGTAGTCCGGGTGGTACTCCTCGGAGTCCTTGAGGGCCTTGCCGTTGCTTCGCAGCCAGAACGAGACAACATCGAAGGCGTCCTGGGCGGCGACCGGCTCCCCGGATGCGGGGTCCCTTCAGGGGCGGCCTGAGCCGGGGCGATGAGTGCCGAGGGCAGAAGGCCGACGGTCGCGAGGACGCCACCGGCAGCGAGGATGCGATGCAAACGGCGTGCCATCCCGGAGGAGGCTTGCGCCCCTGCCGGCGCACTCGGGACCGAATGCCACCGTCAGGGGCGCCGCGCGTCAGCCTGCGCCGGCTCCGTCGCGGAGTCAGTCGCGGCGAAGCGTGAAGTCGTCCACGTCCAAACTCGAGCCGTCGAAGGTGAGGTAGAGCTTGACGGTCTTGCCGGGCACGTTGGTCAGCGGGGTCGAGACGTCCTGGTAGGACTCCCATCCGCCCGTGTTGGGCACGGTCACGCGGCCCAGGATCGGGCCGGTCGGCGAGTCCGTGCGGATCTCGAAGCCCCCCGTCGGGTTGACTGAGGCGATGCGGGCGGTGAAGGAGGTGACGCCGGTGAGGTCCACCTCGTCGTAGGCCGCCCAGTCACCAGGGTTGACGTAGCCGAGCACGATCCCGCCGTGTGCCGGAGCGTGCGGGTAGGTCTGGACACCGTTGGCCTGGGACCAGTTCTCCGCCTGGATGACGGTGTCGCCGGTGGGCGTGCCTAGTTCCTTGACGCGGATGTTGCGGAAGGAGACGGTGTCGCCGTTGCCGTGGTTCTGCAGGCCGATGTGCCCGTCCTTGAGCGAGCGTGCCGAATCGGTGTTGGTGAAATCGTTGATCTTGACGCCGTTGAGCAGCACCTGGACGCGTTCGCCCTCGACCCTGATCTCGAAGGTGTTCCACTGGCCGGGCGGGTTGAGCGCCTTGTCGCGTGCGGCGGTGTCGGCCGACTTGAAGCCGTAGATGGCGCCGGTGGTCTTGTCGGTCGAGTCGGTGGCGTCGATCTGGATCTCGTAGCCGTTGTTGACCGCCGACCAGGGATCGGTGGAGGGTGGGAATCCGATGAAGATCCCGGAGTTGTCGTCTCCGGTCAGCTTCCAGTCGGCCTTGAGTGAGTAGCCCTTGGTGAATTCCTTGGCCTTGTACCAGTACAGGCCCATGCCGCCCGTGGAGGTCAGCGTGGCGTCGGCGTTGGTGAAGTTGCCGGGTCCGGCCTGCTCCCAGCCGGTGGTCGAGCCGTTGTAGAGGGTGGTGTAACCGGTCTCCGGACGGCAGTCGGCCTGTGCGGTCCCCATGGCGTACGCGATGCCGCCCTTGAGGTGCTGCAGGAAGGCCTGCTCCGAGTAGGTCTCGGCGGTGTGGCCGAGACCGGTGTAGAAGGAGCGCCCGCCCTGGTAGGCCTTACACCAGGAGATCGGATGGTCGGCGCCCATCTTCCCGCCACTGTAGGACGACTCGTCCAGCGTGGCCAGGACGTGCGCCGTGGCGCGGGGGTTGGACTTGTAGTCGTACCACTCGTCGGTCCTGGCCCAGGTGGTGTCCAGGTGAGCGGTGGCCGGGTTCGCCCGATCCTCGACCTTGATCTTGGCCTGCTGGATCGCCGGGTGGCTGGAGAACCAGGCTCCGACGAGCTCGCCGTAGAACGGCCAGTCGTACTCGGTGTCGGCTGCCGCGTGCACGCCCACGTACCCGCCGCCCGCCTTGATGTAGGACTCGAAGGCGGCCTGCTGGTCGGCGTTCAGCACGTCACCGGTGGTGTTGAGGAAGACCACCGCCTTGTACGAGGCCAGGTTCGCCGTCGTGAAGGCGCCTGGGTCCTCGGTGGCAGTCGCTTTGAAGCCCATGTTCTTGATCGCTTGGATGCCGGCCGCGATGGAGTCGTGCCGGAATCCCGTCGTGCGGCTGAAGATCAGCACGTCACCGCCGTCGGCGGACGAGCTGCCGGGCGGGCTGAACTTCTGGTCGGCGCCCCCATCGCAGGTGCGGATGACCAGCTGCGCCCGGTCGGTGGCGTCCAGGCATTTGCCGAGCGCCTTGATCGTGCCGGCAGTGCCGTCCACGGTCCACTTCTGGGCGTTGGTGTTGTTGCAGGTGTAGATCTGTACCTCGGTGCCGTCGGCGGTGACGGCTCCCCTGACATCCAGGCATTTGCCCAGCGCCTTGATCGTGCCGACGGTGCTGTCGATTATCCACTTCTGGGCATCCGTGCCGTTGCATTCGTACATCTGCACCTTGGTGGAGTCGGCGGTGTTCGCTCCCGCGACGTCGACGCAGCCGCCGCCGGGCCCGCCGATCGTTCCGGTGACGGGTTGCGTCACGGCCTCGGGCGACAAGATGAAGGAGTCGACGTCGAACAGCGCGCCCGAGCCTCCGGTGAACACCAGGAACAGGCTGTCGGTCGTGGTGGTGACGCCGGTCAGTGCGGTCTCCACGTCCGTGAAGGTCTCCCAGCCGCCGGTCTTCGGCACTGCCACCTTGCCCACCAGCGGCCCGCTCTGCGAGCCGGTACGGATCTCGATGTTTCCGCCCGCACCTGCTGAGGAGACCCGGAAGTGTGCCGACTTGGCGCCGCTCAGCTCGTAGGGCTTGAAGGAGATCCAGTCGCCGTTCTCGATGGATCCGACCGTCTTGCCGCCCTCGGCGGCCGTCGGCTTGTTCTCTTGCTGAACGCCCGACGAGGCGGCTGCGTAGTGCTCGGCCTGCCGGTGCCTGGGCTGCAGGATGTGCTCCTTGCTGCCGGTCAGCTTGTCCTTGTCGGTGTAGGAGGCGTTGAACACGGCGAAGATGTTGGCCGCGCTGTCGTGCTCACCGTCCTTGGGAATGGTCAGCGTGCCCTCGCAGCCGTTCTTCGAGGTGATGGCGTGGCCATGGCTGTCGTGTCCGAGGATGTAGGTCACCTTGACCGCCGCACAGTCGATCGTGCCGTCCTCCGGGTCGGTCACGGTGACCTTGAAGGGCACCGTGTCACCCCAGTCGAACAGCTGGCCCTCGCGCGGCGTCTGGAAAGCGATCGTCGGCGCGGTGTTGCCCACGGTGATCGGCATGCTTGACGTGCCTGAGTTTCCCGCCGGATCCTTCACGGTGAGTGTCGCTTGAAACTCGCCTCTGGCGGTGTAGGTGTGCGTGGGATTGGCCTGGGTCGAGGTGCCGCCGTCGCCGAAGTCCCAGGCGTAAGTCAGCGCCTGGCCGTCGGGATCGCTCGAACCTTCGGAGGAGAAGGCGACGGTCAGCGGTGGCTGCCCCGAGGTCTTGTCCGCGGACGCCTTGGCGGTCGGGCTCCGGTCGCGGCCCTTGATGTACTCGATGCGATACAGAGCGGAGTTCGCGTCTCCGCTGAAATAGCCGGTGCCGTAGTCCAGCACGTAGAGCGCGCCGTCGGGGCCGAAGGCCAGGTCCATCACCTGGGTGCCGCTCCACGGGAAGTTCAGGATGTGGTTGTCGGCCAGGCTGACGGCCTTGATCCAGCGACGGCCGAACTCGCCGAGGAAGACCATGTTGTCCAGTTCCTGCGGGAACTTCACCTCCGACTGCAGATCCGGGTCGTAGCGGTAGGCAGGGCCGCCCATCGGAGACTCCGACCCCGTGCCGAACTCGGGCGGGCTGCCCGCGTCGCCGCCATACCTGATCCAGGCCGGTTGCGCGGCCGGCAGCTTGGCCAGGCCCGTGTTGCGGAAGGAGTTGTTGGCCGGGCCTCCTGCGCAGTCGTATTTGGCGCCCGAAGGCCCGGAGGGGAAGGTGTATTCGTTGTAGGTCTCCGCGGGCGTGTTGGTCCCCGTGCAGTAGGGCCAGCCGAAGTTGCCCGCTTGGCTGACCTTGTTGAACTCCACCTGCCCTGAGGGCCCGCGATCGGGATTGGTGCCGCCCGAGTCCGGACCGTAGTCGCCGACGTAGACGACCCCGGTCTTCTTGTCGACGCTCATCCTGAACGGATTACGGAAGCCCATGGCGTAGATCTCGGGCCGGGTCTTCGCCGTGCCCGGCGGGAACAGGTTGCCCGACGGCACGGTGTAGGACCCGTCGGCGGGATTCACCTTGATCCGGAGGATCTTGCCCCGCAGATCGTTGGTGTTGGCCGAGGTGCGCTGGGCGTCGTAGGCGGGGTTACGGTCGGTCCGCTCGTCGATGGGCGCGTAGCCGGCGGAGTCGAAGGGGTTGGTGTCGTCGCCTGTCGACAGGTAGAGGTTGCCCTGGGCATCGAAGTCGATGTCGCCGCCGACGTGGCAGCACATGCCCCGATCCGCAGTGACGTCCAGGACCTTCTTCTCGCTCGCGACATCGAGCGTCCCGTCGGCCTTCAAGGTGAAACGCGACAGCCGGTTCACCCCCTGCCAGGCACTCCAGTCCGTACCCGTGGCCGGTGCGTCACCGGCCGGGGTGGAAAGCTTGTGCGCGTAGTAGAGGTAGATCGTCCTGTTGGTGGCGAAGCCCGGGTCTGCAGCCACTCCCTGCAGGCCCTCCTCGTCGTGGCTGTAGACCGGCAGCGTGCCGATGACCTGGGTGTTTCCGCCCTTGTCGGTACGGCGGAGTGTCCCATCACGCGAGGTGTGGAGGACTGACAGATCAGGTAGCACGGCGAGGCTCATGGGTTCGCCCGTTTCAGCGGCGCCTTTGGCCAGTGTCACGGTCTGGTAGTCGGCTGGATCGATGGCGTCGTGAGCTCGGGCCGGCAGGGCCAAGGCCGTCATGCCGGAGACGGCCAGGGCTAAGGCGCTCAAGCGAGCGAGCCAGCGGGAGGTGCGGCGAAACATGCACGCGATCCCTTCGTTACGAGGAGGTTGCGGCGAATTTCACCTGAATTTAGACACAGGATGCAGTGAAGTCCAGTGTGTTACGCCGAGAAAAATCGAAAGTTGAATGATGATCGGCAAATGTGCCACGAACGTCCGATTCTTCGCATAAGTACCCTCTGGCGCCCACTCCGCGCGGACAGTCCTCTCCTGCAATAAGGGAGTGCTCACACAGCCTGCCATTACGCGCTTTTTCAAGATCTTTTGGACCATGCGTGCGCCTCGCGGTGATCGTCGCCAATCGCGCCGAACGCTTCAGAGTTACGCCGCTGTCACTCCGTCTTCTGCTTGACTGTCGTCATAAGACGGTCTTAACATCCGGCAACATGAGGGATATAAGCCGGAAACCGGCTGATCTCTGGCGATCCGCCATCATCGGCACCGCTTTACCGCCAGCCCCTCCCCAGAGCTCCCTGAATCCCGGAGACCCCCCATGCGTCGAGCTCTTGCTGCCCTGATCGCCCCGTTCCTGCTGTTATTACCTTCAGGCACGGCCGTCGCCACCACCGCCCAGCACGACACCTTCCGCGTGCTGCTGTTCACCAAAGCCGTCGGCTACGTCCACGGCTCCATCCCCGCAGGCATCCAGATGATCAAAGATCTCGGAGCCGCCAACCACTTCGAGGTCGTCCAGACCGACGACTCCAGCGCCTTCAACGACGCCAACCTCGCCACGTTCGACGTGCTGATCATGCTGCAGAACTCCGGCATGGTCTGGGAGAACGACACCCAGCGGCAGGCCGTACAGAAATACGTCCGCTCCGGCAAGGGCATCGTCGGCATCCACAACACCCTCGACATGGGCATCGAGAGCGAGTTCCCCTGGTGGGACGACCTGGTCAACGGCGGCGCGCACATGCCCGCCCACTCTCCGGGCGTGCTGCAGGGCACCGCCAAGGTGACCGACCGCGTCCACCCCTCCACCAAGGACCTGCCGCTGCGCTGGCAGCGCCCCGAGGAGTGGTACAACTTCTCGCCCAACCCGCGCGGCAACGTGCACGTCCTGGTCTCTGCCGACGAGACCACCTACGACCCCGGGCCCTCCAAGATGGGACCCGACCACCCCATCTCCTGGTGCCGCAAGGCCGAGGGCGGCAAGGTCTGGGCCACCGCCATGGGCCACGACACCGCCGCCTACGCCGAGTCCCTCTTTCGCCAGCACGTGCTCGGCGGCATCCAGTGGGCCGCGGGCACCGTGGAGGGCGACTGCGGCGGCACGGTGACCAGCAGTTTCGAAAAGATCACGCTGGACGACAACACCGCCGACCCGATGGAGTTGGACGTCGCTCCCGATGGGCGGGTTTTCTACGTGGAGCGCAAGGGCGAGATCAAGATCTTCAAGCCGGACACGCACACCACGGTCACCGCCGCCACGCTGAACGCCTACACCGGCGGCGAGGACGGCCTGGTCGGCATGGAGCTCGACCCGAACTTCGCCCAGAACGGGTGGATCTACGTCTACTGGTCGCCGGAGAGCAGCAGCACCGACGTCAACCGCCTCTCCCGCTTCACGGTCAGCGGCGACAAGATCGACCTGGCCACGGAGAAGAAGATCCTCGAGGTGCCCGCGTACCGGCAGCGCACCTATCCCGAGCCCGGCCACACCGGCGGCGCGGTCGAGTTCGGGCCGGACGGGACGCTCTACCTGGGGACCGGTGACGACGTCCCGCCGAACCTGTCGCCCGACTGGCAGGGGTACGCACCCCTCGACTGGCGTCCCGGGCAGCAGATGCTCGACGCCGCCCGCACCGCGGGCAACACCAACGACCTGCGCGGCAAGATCCTGCGCATCAAACCGAAGGCGGACGGGACGTACGACATCCCGACCGGGAACCTCTTCCCGCCTGGCACGGCCAAGACCAAGCCTGAGATCTATGCCATGGGATTCCGCAACCCCTTCCGCTTCACCGTGGACCAGAAGACCGGATACGTGCACGCGGCCGACTACGGTCCCGACCGCGGCGGCCCGACGACCGACCGCGGGCCCGAAGGGCTGGTCGAGTACAACATCATCAAGAAGGCCGGCAACTACGGCTGGCCGTTCTGCCACGGCGACAACCAGCCCTACGCCCCCTACAACCCCGAAACCAAGGTCATCGGCCCCAAGTTCAACTGCACCGCGCCCGTCAACGACTCCCCCAACAACACCGGGCTGACCGAGCTGCCGCCGATCCAGAAGCCTGTCATGTCGTACGGCTACGGCACCTCCCCGACCTTCCCCGAACTCGGGAGCGGCGGCGCCGCGCCGATGGCCGGACCGGTGTACCGGTACAACGCCGCCAACCCCTCCGCCACGAAGTTCCCCGCCTACTTCGACGGCAAGAACTTCTTCTACGAGTGGTCCCGGCACTTCGTGAAGACCATCCACCTGGACGACCAGGACAACGTGCTCAAGATCGACCCGTTCCTCGGCTCGTTCACCAAGCCCATGGACATGACGTTCGGCCCCAACGGGTCGATGTACCTGCTGGAGTGGGGTAGCCAGTTCGGCGGCGGCAACAGCGACTCCGGCCTCTACCGGATCGATTACTCCGGCGGCGACCGCGCCCCCATCGCCAAGGCGACCGCGTCGAAGACGGACGGACCCGCACCTCTGACGGTCGAGTTCGACAGCGCGGGCAGCTCCGATCCCGACGGCGACCCGATCAGCATCGCCTGGGACTTCGACGGCAACGGCACCGTCGACTCCACCGCGGCCAAGGCGTCGCACACGTACCAGGCCAAGGGACGCTTCACCGCCCAGCTACGGGTGAAGGACTCCACAGGCAAGGAAGGTTTCGCCAACGTCGAGATCACCGTGGGCAACTCCAAGCCGGTGGTGACCATCGAGACTCCCCTGAACGGCACGCTCATCGAATTCGGCCAGGACATTCCGTACAAGGTCAAGGTCACCGACCCTGACGGCGGCACCATCGACTGCTCGAAGGTCCTGGTCAACCCCGCGCTCGGCCACGACGACCACGAGCACGAGACGGTGGACAAGCCCGGCTGCGAAGGCACCATCCCTACCAGTGACATCGGCGGCCACCCCGCCGGCGCCAACCTCTACTACGCCATCAACGCCCACTACACCGACCAGGGCGAGAACCCCCTGACCGGATACGCCAAGGCCGTCCTGCAGCCCAAGCGCAAGCAGGCCGAGTACTTCACCACCATGTCCGGGGTCCGCGTCATCGACCAGGCGGGCGCCGAGAGCGGAAAGCGCATCGGCGACATCAGCGACAACGACTGGATCGCCTTCACCCCGATGGACCTCAACAACATCACCTCCGCCGCCTTCCGCATCTCCAGCCCGTCCGGCGGCGGCAACATCGAACTCCACGCCGACTCCCCCACCGGAACCCTGCTGGCCACCGCACCCGTCCACAACACCGGCGGATGGGACAACTACCAGATGACCGCCGCCGTCCCGGTGAAGTCGGACGTCCGCACCAAGTCCGTCTACGCGGTCTTCAAGAACAGCCAGAACAACGGCTTCGACCTCGACGCCATCCAGTTCGCGGGCGAGACCCAGGGCGGTCCCGCTGCCGGTGTCTACACCATCACCGCACAACACAGCGGCAAGAACGTCACCCCCAAGGACGCCTCCGCCGCCGACGGCGCGCCGATCGTGCAGATGACCGCGGGCACGGGCACCGAGCAGAGATGGCAGGCCATCCCGGTGGCCGCGGGCGGCTACCAGTTCAAGAACGTCAAGAGCGGCAAGTGCCTGGACGTCCCCAACGGCTCCACCGCGGGCGGCACCCAGCTGGTCCAGTGGTCCTGCCACCCGCCCGGCCACGCCCATCTCGTCCACCAGCGGTTCTTCCCCGTCGCGAGCGACGGGACCTACAAGGTGACCGCCGCGGCGAGCGGCCTCTGCCTCGACGTCAGCGGCGTCTCCCAGGCCGACGGCGGCGCCGTCATCCAATGGAACTGCACCAACGCCGACAACCAGAAGTTCCGTCTCACCAAGGTCGGCTGATTCTTCGGTCTCGCCCGTAATCGATGGGACCCGTCGGCGCTGTTGACGCCGTACGGGTCCCCTTGACCAGGAGTTGATTCCCGGCCAATGGCCTCTAGCAAGACACCGGCCGCCAGCCCGTCGGTCGCCGGCTGGCGTGTCTGGCAGTCGGACACCGGCCGATTCTGGGCGACCCGAACGAAGCCGTTCAGCCACACCGCCGAGTACGCGGGCGCGGCGCGCACCGTCGACGGGGACACGCTGCCGCAGCTGTACTGCTCCATCGCCAGGCAAGAGAGCACAGCGAAGTGCATCAAACCCCGTTAGGGAGGTAGACCATGCGACTCCGATCCATGCTGAGCTCGCTGATCCTCTGCTCCGCCCTCGCGCTGACCATTGAGCCCGTCTGGGCGGAACCCGGCGACAATTACGCGCCGGATGATGTGTTCACGGCGGCACGCACGCAGTGGTGGCGGGACGGGCACTTCGGGATGTTCATGCATTTCGGCCTCTACAGCGCCTACCGGGGCGAGTACCGGCGCCCCGACGGCACGGCCTGCCGCGACGCGGAATGGATCAAGCGCAACTGCGCCATCCCGTGGGTCGAGTACGAGACGAAGGCCACCACGTTCAACCCGTCCGACTTCGACGCCAACGCCGTCATCAGCGCGGCGAAGACCGCGGGGCAGAAGTACTTCGTCATCACTCATCGGGTCGTCCACCCGGGCGAGCAGGGCCGGGGTGAGGGACGAGGTCACCGCGTTGTTCTGCGTCGAGGGATCCACCTTTAGCTCCGCGATAGGCAGCGGCGCCAGGCCGTCGATCACCGCGAAGTTCTGCCACGCCGTCCATTCCGAGGCCGTGCCACCGGCCGTGGCGCGCGCCCGCCAGCGGACCTGCCATTCGTTGGACAGCGTCCCGGCGGGAATCTGGATCATCGCCTGTGTGGCGGACTCGACGTTGTCCACCGCGCCGGTCCAGATCTGGCCGGTCCCTTGCGCGGGGGCTGCGGGGTCGTGCTCCACCTCGACTTCGACCCTCGACGGGCAGGTCCTGTGGGTCCGCGACGAATGCCTGGAGTTTAGGATCGAGTACGGAGGCGACCAGCGTGCCCGACACCAGCTCGGAAGGTGTGACCGACAACTCGCTCAGCACCGGCCCCACCGGCGGATCCGGAGGACACGTGGCGGACGGTGCGGGCGTCGGCTGTGGTGGGCACATGCGCAGGTGCCTGGCCGCCGTTGGCGCGGACGGCCGAGGCAACGAACTGCTCGGCCAACTCCGCACTCTCCCGGGCATGCACCTCCCAG
The DNA here is from genome assembly GCF_040605375.1 of Nonomuraea sp. NPDC005650. Classification (NCBI taxonomy): domain Bacteria; kingdom Bacillati; phylum Actinomycetota; class Actinomycetes; order Streptosporangiales; family Streptosporangiaceae; genus Nonomuraea; species Nonomuraea sp. NPDC005650. The sequence goes on along the minus strand of NZ_JBEXCR010000036.1, from coordinate 63,379 downwards.
TGCACGACGTAGCGAGAGTAGCTGTCGAGCATGACGTACAGGTCGTAGTAGGCGCCCTTGACCGCTCCCTTCAGCTTGGTGATGTCCCCAGGTGAAGACCTCCGACGGCGCGCGGGCGACCAGTTCGGGCCGCACCCGGGCCGCGTGCGTGGCCTGGCGTCGGCGTTCGCGTAGCTCGCCGCACTCGCGCAGCAGCCGGTACATGGTGGAGATCGAGCACAGGTAAACGCCCTCGTCCAGCAGCGTGGCCCACACCTGCGCCGGAGCCTTGTCGACGAACCGCGGCGAGCGTAAGACAGCCAGCACCCGCGCCCGCTCCTCCTCGCTCAGCGCCGCCGGATGCGGCGTGGGCGTCGGGCGCGGACCGAGCACCACCGTCCGTGGATGGCGGTGGCGGTGCACGGTGGCCCGCGACTTGCCTGACAGGGCGCACGCCGCAGTCACGCCGAGCACGGGCTCCAGCGCGATGAACGCCTCATCGATCACTTTCTGGGCGGCGCGTCGCTGTCCGCGCTCTCGGAGAGCAGTTCCAAGAGCGCGTGCGCTGTTCCCATGATCTCCAGCGCGGTCTTGGTCTTGGCCAGCTCCCGCTCGGCCTTCTCCGCCCGCGCCCGCAGCCGCTCGTTCTCCTTTTCCGCCTCGCTCTTGCGCGTCTTCGGGCCAGACGGCTTGGCCGCCAGCGCGTTCAACGCGCCCGCATCGCGGGCCTTGCGCCACTCGATGATGTGGGAGTGATACAGCCCATCACGGCGCAGTAACGCACCCTTGGCTCCCGGCTCGGTCGCCGCGCCGTAGACCTCGACCATCGCCTTGTACTCCGGCGTGAACGAGCGCCGCTTCGGCCAATCCGATCGAGGTCAGTCACCCTTGCCCACCTCACCATCATCGGTGAGATCCCTGCGAAGCTCGGCCACGGTCAAGGTCACTGTCACTGTCACTGTCCGAAAGATACCGCTCTCGCCCTCTTTGAATCACAGAAGACTACTTCGTCCCCGGGTCTCACGAAAGTCTGACAGAGAGGGTCTCGACGAGACACGCGTCTACCAGCAGGCGCTGACCGCGGCACAAGTGAACCAACTAGTGAACCCGCAACCCCCCGAGACACCGGCCAAGGCCGACGCTCGGGCTTCGACGGCACAGGCGGCAGGCTTCGACTACGAGCACATGACGCTCGAACAGTGCGAGGCCGAACGCGACAATCGGGTCGGGGAGAGCGGAACGTGGAACACCGGCCGAGGCTGGGACAAGCTCGTTCCGTATGGGGCTGCTGGAGCCGCCATATGCTGTTCGTCATCTACGAGAAGACGGAGAAACGCGACAAGAAATGCGACTGCAAGGTCACCGTAGAAAATGTCGACGACTTCCTGAACTTTGACATGACCGTGGTCATGCATAGTTATCTCGGTGACAGCAGCGGCCTATCGGTCGTGGGTGGGGCCGGCAGCGGACGAGGTCCCCGAGACATCAAGGTATGGACCAGAGTTGACAACTTCTGGACCGAGGACGACGATTTCTTCAACTCGCTTCTCGGCCTCGACAACACCGACCCCGAAGACCTCGACAACACGCTCAAGCTCGAACTTGAGGTCACCGGCGGGTCAACAGCCTGTTCCACCATCTACTCCTCCGGCGACAACGGTGGGCTCACCCGTACCGCGAGGATGAAGAAATGGATAGACGATGGGGACGACGTCTTCATCTTCCACTCGGAGAACGGAAGCCCGAGTCGCTGCACCATCATGCCGTGGCTCATCTACAACAACCCGCTGACATCGGGGAACGGTGACCAGCAAGTGGTCGCGGGCTGGGGTGAGGGTACCTGGCTCACCACTGGGAACCAGCAGTTGCGGGACAGTGCACCGCAGGTGCGCTGTGACAACATCCCGATGGGATCCGTGGCCGGAAACTACGCCGGTGGCTGCGTTTTCTACGGCTCTAGCCGCGTTTACCGCATGTCCACCACCGACTTGAACAACGGGGCCGTGGCCAGGCACATTAACCTCGCATTCACAAAACCGCAGGACACCGTGCCCCTCAAGACGGACGGAGCTAAACGCATTCGGGGGAACTGGAATGCCAGCCACTCCACTCCGGAAGGGAAGCCGCTCGAGCGGATCTACACCAACACGAACAGATACAAAGACAACATCAAGGCAAAGGACAAGGTCTGCGACGAGTTCTTCGACCAGCGACCCCGGCAGGTGACAGGAGAACCCGACAAGACGAAGTGGGAACAGTGTGACGAGTTCCCGTTCGCGTCCACCAAGCAGGGAACCGCTTACGAGGATCCCACCTACGGCAAGAACAACTCCTCCGTGCTCAGCATTCTGGGCACCAGCAAAAGCAACAGCCGATGATCGTGGCCGCCTTCCCGCTCAACGTCTGCCGCCCCTGCCCGGTACGGACCTTGTGCACCAGCGCCCAGCGCAGCGGCCGCCACCTCACCCTGCACCCACGAGCGATCCAGGAAACCCTCGACGCCGCCCGCGCCGAACAGACCACCCCCGTCTGGCGCGACCGCTACGCCCTCCGGTGCGGCATCGAGGCCACCATCCATCAAGCCGTCACCGGCCTACGCCGCGCCCGATACCGCGGCATCAAGAAGGTCCGTCTCGAACACATCGTCTGCGCCATTGCGGTCAATCTGATCCGCCTGGACGCCTGGTGGAACCGCCCCTCCCTGGAACGAAACGGACCAGCCAGCTGGCCCGACTCGAACCAACCCTGACCGGCTGAAACGAGTTAACCAGCAGGGTCCTTCACCCCAGAAGGCCGATGTCGATCATGGTGTGTGCGGATTTGGTGCGTGCGAGCACGCACGGAGCGCGTAACCGCTAGACGAGAATTCTAGAACGCGTCCGATTCCGCATAACCACAGGCCAGAACATGATCAAAGCGCGTCCCGCAGGATTCGGACCTGCGACCGTCGGATTAGGCAGTCGAAGTCCACGGAATCCGTGCGCGAGCCATACCAAAGTTCGAGACAAGGCATTCTGTACATGTTCAGCAAATCATTGACAACGCGCTGCTTTCGATAAATCAAGCGTTGGCCGCCAGCGCGATCGAACGTAAAGACTAGATCAAGCTTCGTCTCGACTCATCTCGAAAGCGCAGACATCGGAGTTGCGAGCACTGCGGCCATCGGATTAGAAGCAAGACCTTTAAGTGCCGCCCTGTGCCTTTGGGTGATGGTTCGTGCCGCCTCAGCGCGTTTTGCGTGTCAGGCAGTGCCGGGTCCTGACGACGTGTGACGGGGCGTACGAGCACGCGCCGAGCACGGCGGCATCCCTCACCCCAGGAACCCGAACGACCATAATGGATAGCCTGGCGACTGTTGAGAGGAGGCCGAATGGACCTCGCTAGGCACCCCCTGACGGACTTCGAGCAGAGCCTCGTCGATGTCGCCGACGACCGGGGCTTCACCCTCACTCACCTCGTGAAGTACTACTGCGAACTAAGTCATCCTGACAGCCACATCACGTGCTACCTCGACCGGCAACGCACCCCTCACAACACGATCGCCGTCATGATTCACCCCGAAACCGATGTAACCCCGCTGCACGCTGTTCACGGCCTCACTGTCCAGTCCGACCTACGGCATGGCTCGAACATGCGCCGATTCCCCAAGAGACTGCACACCGGCACGGAGCCGATCACCTACGCTCGCCTGATCCAATGCGCCGGCCTGAGCGCCTTCGGCCGCCTGCTGAACGCACTCGTGACAGCCAGCACCCCACGCTCGCGCAACTTTCAACCGGAAGGCGCAAACCCGTGAGAACGCGTCTCTGCTCCTCGGCGATCAGGCCCTGACCAACCATCTTGCCGCCGCTCAGTCCCTGAACCACATCACGCGGAAAGCGCAACGGCCCGCCCTATTCGATGCGGCGCAGGTCCATGTTGTCGGATCCGTCCCACCGGTTGTTCGCGGCTGCCCGGCGGGATCGCTCTGCCAGTTCGCCGGTCAGGCCGGTGCGCTCGATGCACCATTCGACCCACTGCGGCAGCAGATCGAGTATGGCCTCGGCGTATTTCTCGATGTACCCGTCCGCGACGAGGATCACGGCGTGCTCGATCCGATGCGGGGAGCAGGCATAGTAGCCGGGCCCGGACAGGCGGGACCAACTGTCGGCGAGCGTGGCGACATCTTCCCGTTCGGGGCTGCGGTCACCTCGATCGCGTAGCCAGGCGGCGAAGTCGTCGATGATCGGGTTCAGGTCCTGCTGAGGATGGGGCTCAGGAACGACGGCGAACGACTCGCAGAGCGAGCGGGCGCGCTGGCACAGGCGGAAATGCTCGGCGATGAGCTGTTTCGACTCACCGCCGATCAGCAGGGCGCCCACGAGATCAGAACGGCACAGCGGATCCAGCAGGTCGCGGGCGGTGGCCTGGTCGCACGGAGCCGGTTGGGCGAAGGCGGGTGCCGCGTGCGTCCCGACGGCGGCCCGCCACTCAGCCAACGCTTCCTGCGGTGAGCCGAAGACGCCGGCGTGCACGACCCGGTCTCCGGTGCAGTGGTCGATGTCCCAGCAGTACCAGTGCGGGTCCTGCCCGCCCCAGGCGAAGGGGGCCAGGAGCGCGTACCGCGAGCCGTACGCGTCAGCCAGCAGCAGTGGCTCCCCGGCTGGAGCGGCCCGGAGAACGTCACTCGGCCACCCGGGAGCGATGCCGGCCTTCGCCAAGGCCGCCGTGGTGTCCTCGACGGCTTCGCGAACGGCGAGGTCGGGATCGCGGCGCAGCATCTGCCCGCTGGACGGCGGGGTCATCGCGGCGAGCCCGTGCAGCATCCGCCACAGGTCACCCACCTGCCCGCCGGTGCGCGCGGCGAGCTGGATCTCGTCGCGGACGAGGTCAGCCAGAGCGGCCAGGTACTGGTCCCAGTGGAAACCCATGGTCTCGGTCTGCGTACGTGTCCATAGCTCCTCCCCGACCAGGTCGACGACGGCGTTCTCCAGCCGCAGAGGCGAGTGGGCGGGCAGGTCGGCGAGGCGCTCGATGATCGCATTCTGGGAGTCCGGCCACCATTGATTCCCAGCGGTCCCCAACAGCGACTCAAGCAGCCCGGCACGAGGATCGGGTGCGGGCTGACGGGCGGCGAGTTGCAGCGCGCGCCGGGCAGGATGACCGCTGACTCCCCGGGTGGGGTTTGCTTTCGCTTTACGCTTCTTCGCCACGGCACCCGATCCTAGGGTGCTCATGGGCCAGGAAGGGCTCGTTCGCGCGGCGCGGGCGGCTGAGGCCGAACGCCGCGCCATACTCTGAACGCCATGCAAGGGGAGTTGCGAGCGTTCACCGAGTGGGTGGGCGAAGGCCGGAAGCTGACCCAGACAGGGAAACTGACGCTGTCGGACGCGCGGACGCTGGTGGCGCTGCTGAAGACCGGCGACGAGATCGACCCCAAGATCGGCGACCGGGTGTTCCGGACGCAGAGCAGCACCGAACTGCCCGAATTGAACCTGATCGTGGAATGGGCCAAAGCGACCGGGCTGGTTAGGGCGGTCAAGGGACGACTGCTGCCGGTGAAGAAGGCGGCGCCACTGCTGAACGCCCCGAAGCGATTGTGGGAGGCGTCGTTCATGGCGTTGGGGAAGATGAGCCAGGCGCTCTTCCCCAAGAACGACTGGTACTCGTCCCTGGTCGGCGAGGAGTTTGCGCTCATCTGGCGGGCGCTGCAGCGTAGGTTGCACGGCGGACCGGTGCCCGTCGCGGATCTGCGGGAGCTGGCCTGGCAGATCGCATCGCCGTACTACGAGATGCGCGACCCGCAAGCGCAACGGCGAATGGCCGATCAGGACCTCGATCGGCTGCTGACCGTCCTGGCCCAGCTGGGCGCGGTGGAGCTCACGGAAGAGACGGCGACCCTGACCCCGGCCGCGGTGACCACCGTGCGGCGCAGCCTGGGCGAGGCCGCATCTGGAGAGCCGATCTACCAGATCCGGGTGACGCTCCAGGAGAGCGCGGACCCGGTGATCTGGCGGCGCCTGCTCGTCTCCCCCGGGATCACGCTCGCCAGGCTGCACTACATCCTGGTCACGGTGATGGGCTGGCAGGACAGTCATCTCCACCTGTTCAGGGTCGGCGGTGTCCTGTACGGCCAACCGTCCCGTGAGTGGGATCTGGACGTTGTGGACGAGGGGAAGACCTCCCTGGCGGAGGTGCTCGCACAGGTCAGGGCAGCCATCGAGTACGAATACGACCTGGGTGACAGTTGGCGGCACGACATCGTGCTGGAGGAGATCCTCACCGCGGAGGAAGGCGTCCGTTACCCGGTGCTGTTGGGCGGGGAGGGCGCCTGCCCGCCAGAGGACGTCGGCGGCATCGGAGGCTACGCATACTTCCGTCTGGTGCTGGCCGATCCCGAGCACGACGAGCACGATGAATATGTCCGCCGGGCCGGTCTGGACAGCGCGCAGGAATTCGACCCGGCCAGGTTCGCCGTTGAAGCCGCTCGCCGAGCGCTGGCCTCGGCCGGGTGATCAGACGCGCAGCCCGCGGGCCTTCCCGCCGCGGTACTCCCCCAGTGTGCTCGGTCGGGACTCATCGCGGCAGCGCCAGCCGCCTCATTTCGGAGCTTCCCGTACTCCGGGCACTTGACCTGAGGTCACCCCTGATCGCATGCAAGCTCTGATAGCTAGGCGCGTGCCGAGGGCAGGCTGGAGCGGCTGACGGCCAGGTACGTCTCCGGCGTTGCCGCTTCGAGGAGCCCCTCGCCGCCTTTCAGGTCGAGTTCCGGATCCTGGGGACGGCGCAGCAGATCACTCCAGTCGCTTGTCGCTTCCCGCTCGTAGGCGTAACGGAGCAGGGGGCGGGCTTCCTCCTGCTGCTCACGGAAGATCCGCCGCTGCTGCGCCGCCGGCTCGGATGGGAACTGGGCGAGCCGGCGTACCGCGCGTTCGAAGCGGTGGCCGTGCTCAAGCGCCAGCGTCACCTGCGCGAACGTGAACTCGGCGACTGGCACCGCGTTGGCGGCGGCGGCCGACACGATCGGGATGCCGACCGCCCAGAACTCGTCGGTGACGATCGGCCGCACCGATCCACCGCCGTAGAAGACCGCACGGAGCCTGGTCGCGTGGGAAAGCAGAGTGCGGTCGAGGCGGGGGCCGCCCCAACCGGGTGACGAGCAGCTCGACGTCGGCCAGTAGCGCCGGTCGCCTGCTGAGCTGCTCGACCGTCGCGTCCGAGCCGGCCCAGCGGACCAGGCGGTCCAGGCGGTCCGCGTTCATCCGATCCGTATCCGTGATCGGCCAGGTCGCACGGCATGACCAGCAGGGCCGACGGACGGTGCGCCGCGTCAGTGACCACCGGTGATGAGGCTCCGGATGGTGGGAACAACGCACAGCTCCTTCGTCATCGGGCTGAGTGGGAAAGGCCTTGCCGTGCCGGCGACGGGGTTGGTGGGCCGCCCATACGTACGGCGGCCCACCAACCCTCATGCTCTGCCGCTATACGCCAGTTCCGTCGTTGTGGTTCAGGCGGTGGCCGGCGCCAGGAGCAATTGGCCGGAGGCGCTCCCGCCCGCAGGACTGTGCGACAGTGACGTTCTCGAACGAACTCGCCGTTGATGCGTAAAGCCCGACGCCGCCGCTGCGGACAACGGTGTCGCGACCCTTCAAGACCTGAACGCCGTTCAACGTCACGGTGATGCGGTCACCGTGAATCGCCGCACCCAGTCGCACGGGACCTGTCAACGGGTCGCTGATGGATGCCGTGGCCACTGTGACGGGACCCGACGCGTGAGCCTCGCGGATGATGCTCGCGTACTGGGTTCCGTTGCTCGTCTTGCCGACGTGGATCCGATACCCGTACGCGTCCGTGGTGTCTCGCAGCGAGAGTCCTGCGTTGCCGACGGATCCGTCGATAGTGACCGTGGTCTCCACGGCATAGTCGCACGCCTCGGAGAAGCGCGTCGGCAGTGTCGAGTCGGCCAGTACGTGCGCCCGGCCACCGGCAGGCGGCGTGAGGTGCAACTTGCCCGAAGCGACGGACACAGATCCTGTTATTCCTCGCCAACTGGCCTGATCGAGCCCTTCCCTGATCACGATGTTGTCGAAGGTCGCGGCCCGCCGATGCGTAAAAGCGGCGGCACCACCCGTCGGCAGTTGTCCGTCGTCCGCGGAGATCGACGTATCGCCGACTTTGGCGCTCAGATACCTCCCGATCGCGGATACGACCAGCTTGTGCGGGACGTTGGCGCCGATCGGCAGTGCGGTCTCCGCGAGAACCTCGGTCGTCGAGTTGTATATCTTCACGAGCCGCAGCGTCGCTCCCGACGTGGAGTTGAGCACTTCGGCCCGGTAGTAGTTGCGGGAATCGTGGTAGCGGAACGCGAGACCGGTACGGGCCGTCGTCTGGCCGCGTGCCCCGGGAACGATGTCCGCGGCCATGACCACGTCATCGGGTACGTCCTGCAGCGCCGCGAACGACACCATGTCCGCAGTCGAGGTCTGTGCCAGCTGCGTGTCCGGCTGTGCGCCGGTGAGCGCCCAGGTCCCCTGGACCGGCGCCCAGCCGCCGAAGGATCCGTTGAAGTCATGGACGTCACGGTCCAGGCCGGCATCGTCGAACTCGTCGTTGAGCACGGGTGCCGGGGCAAAGTGTTCCTCGACCGACACGGTGATGAGGTCGCCCGCGCGGGTGAACGTGACCGGGGTGTCGTTCACCGTCACCGCATTCGCGTTCGGCGCGTTGATGGAGAGCGTGCCGGTGAACGGGTCCCCAAGCGAGATCCGGGCGGTCGCGCCGCGCAGTTCCACACTGACATCGGACACCACTGCGGATGCGCTGATGACGGTGTTGCCTTGGTCCATCAGCGACGACCCTCTGGTCAGCGCGTACCTGGTAAGCCCGCCGCCCGAAGCACGCTCGAGGTAGGCGGTCTCGGCGTTGGTCGTGGCGGCCCCGAACGCCCTCGACGAGGGAGTCGCCTCGCGCGAAAGGTAGAAGCGTCCGGTCGCGTCCGGCAGGGCGATCTCCATCGCCGTCGCCACGGAGTGACTCACTCCGGGCATGGCGATCCGCTTCGCCGTCACCGAGGGCGCCGCGCCGGCCTTGCCGGGAACCACCACCGTGTCCAGCCCCGTCGGCCCGGTGGAGGACCAGTCGTACGACAGGTAGTCGACGTTGGTGAGTACCTGCTCGCCGACGCGTACGGCGCCATTCTCGTGGACCCTGGGGGTTACCGCGGCGCCGGCCGTTGCCACCGGGATGAGCTGCACGCCGGCAACGGGTGCGGCTCCGGGCACGGTGTCGAACCCGACCGTGGCGACCTTCGTAGTCGGATTGACGGTCACCGGATCACCGGGGAAGTGCCAGAGCTGCCGGTAGTTGTGCGCGGCGGTGTCACCGGTGAGGTCGTCGGAGACCACCCAGAAGCCGGGCTTGACGAAGTAGACCGCGCGATCGTGCGCGACCGGCCGGTAGCCCATCGCCGCACCGCGGTAGATGTCGAGGCCCGCGTTCGAGCGCCACAGCGACGTTGTGCGGGGAACGCCGACGGTCTGCGGGAGTCCGTCGACCTCGATGGTGTTGTGCGCCTCGGTGGTACGGCGCATCCAGTCGTTCGTCGGAGTCGCGCTGTAGTCCCCCACCCCGGAGTCGACGATCAGCGGACGCCCGTACGCCGCCATCACCAGGCTGAGGTCGTCCGGATGCCGATGCGAGGCAGTGTAGCTGGAGTTCTGGTTGTTGATCAGCATGTACCGGGCATCGGCGTCCCACCCGGAACGCTGAACCGCGAAGCTGATCGGAAACACCGTGGACGACAGCGTCGGGGTGGTCCCCTCCGTTCGGCCGGAGGCGACCCAGGTGAAATCGGGCCAGGAGTTGCGTACACCGCTCCTGCGAATGGCCGACGTACCCGCGTAGTTGTTCGGCGTGTCGCCAATCGCCGCGGGTTCAAGATTCGGCTGACGGGTCGCGAACAGCGAATCCGCGATCCAGTCCGCCCCCTGGACGAGCGAATCAGGAACGGTTCGCCCGTTGGCATCCGCGACTGCTATGACGGAGTTGAGCATATCCGCCACGTATGCCTGATAGTTGAACGCCGGCTCGCGGTATACACCGTCGCCCTTCAAGTACGCGCGCAGGAACCGCTCTGCCGAGCGCACCGCGAACCACTCCCAGCCAGGCGATGACGAGAACTCGGGCAGAAACACGGCTGCCGCGTGGACGGAGCGGGCCATCGACATGTACCAGTTGTTTCCGACATGTTTCTGCATCACGCCGACGAGGAAGTCCGTCGTGGAGTGCACGCCGGACAGGTACGCCACGAGATCGCTCGCGTCGATGCCAGGATCGGTCCGGAACACGGAAAACGCGCTGACCAGCTGGGCGAGCCGCTTGGCTGCCGACAGGTTGCGGCCCTGCGGCCAGCTCTGATTGTCGGCGAAGAAGTCCAGCGAGATGTCCATCCACGCCGCCGCGTACGCCGTACGCTTTGCCGGGTCACTCTCGGACACGTAAGCGAATGTCAGTTTGGGCATGAACGTGAAGTCGCTCATCAAAGTCTGCGCGCCGCCCGGGGTGGTCTGCGTCCCACCCCAAGGGTCCTGCCAGTCGATGTCGATCCGCTGCTCGGCGCTGTTGTAGAAGTTGCGAGTCTCGGCGCCGAACCGGAAAATCCCCGCCGCGAGCTCGTCGGGGCCCGAGTCGCCACCGCCCAGGCCCTCGGCCGGAGCCGGGTACTGGACGTCGGTGCGGCCCGCGTAATACACCTTGAGCTCGCTCGCGGCGCCCACTTCATCGCCGGCGGCCAGCTTGGCCGCCACCGCGCCGAGCCCCGGGCGCGTCAGGTCGAGCAGCCCGCCGAGATCCGACATGTCGGCGACGGCGGCACTGCCCGGCGACAGAAACGCCGCCACCAGAGCCAGCACGACCGCCGCACGGACCCGACGACGCGTGTACCAACGAAAATTGCTCCGTCGCATTACTGTCCTCTCCCTAACCTCGTGAGAGCGTCAGCCGAGTCCATCGCGTCAACCACCCGCCTGCTCCTCGTACTCGGCCTTGATCTTGTTGCCCACCCGGTCCATGAACTTCTTGATGGCCGGCTGCCACGCCGAGACGGGCTTGTTCCCCAGCTGGATCTCCAGCAGCACCGAGTCCAGTTCCTGCTGCTCGCTGGCAGCCTTGCTGGCGGCGGTCTCCGAGTACAGCCCGAGGGTCGGGTCCGCGACGGCAAGCGGGACGCCGGCGACCTGGTGGTCGTGCTGGTCCTGTACGGCCTGGCGGTTGCCCGGCTCGTAGATGACGGGCGATGCTTCGGCGAGGTACCGCACCGGCAGGAATATCTGGCTGCGCCCGCCCTCGGTGAGGGTCGGGTCGGAGCCGTTGCGGTTGAACGTCTGGCCCTCGACGCCGTACCGGAGGGCCAGGTATTCGCTGCTGCCGAAGGGTGAGCACAACCAGTCGAGGACCTTGAGGATCTGCTTGATCCGATCGGCGTTGTCGGTCTTGGCGATGGCGGTGAAGCTGGACAGCGTCGGGCCGGGCGTGCGTACCTGCGTCCCTGTGCCGTCGCGGGTGGGCGAGAGCATGCCGGTCAGGCGGAAGCCGGGCACGTCTTTCGCCTGGCCGTAGAACTTGCCCCACCCGGCGTACCCGCCGATGGTGAACGAGGTCGTGCCGGCCACCATCCACCCGTTGCGCTTCGTGTTGGGCGCGCCCGCGTGGTCGGGATGCACCACCCCCGACTTCACCAGCTCGACGGTGTCCTCGAGGGCCTGCATGAACTGCGGTGTCGTCCCGGAGTGGGTGAAGACGCCACCTTCGGCCTGCCAGACGCCGGCGCCGCCGGGCCAGTTGCCGGTGATCCCGTTCATCTCAAGGATCGTGTTGAACGGGATCTGTCCGAACGCCCACCGACCGGCCCGCTCGTCGGTCAGCGCGCCCGCCATCTCCTTGAACTCGGCCCACGAATTGGGCTGGAGGCTGAGTCCTGCCTTGGCCAGCAGGTCGGCCCGGGTGTACAGCACGGTGCCGATCCGTGCCCGCGGCACGGGGATGCCCCAGATCCGCTGGTCGTAGACGGTGCCGCGCCAGGCATCGGTGGGCAGGGCGGCAAGGTTCGGGTAGGCGAGGACCGCGTCCCCGGACAGGTACTCGGTGAGGTCGGTGAATGTCGCCTTCAGCATGGCCGGCATCTGCTGGACAACGCCCTGGACAGCCACGATGTCGGGCAGATCGCCACCGGCAATGGTCGTGGCGACCTTGCTCTTGTAGTCAGTCGAGGCGACGTACGTGATCTTCAGTTCGGTGCCGAGTTTGCTGTTGAGGTTCTGCCAGTAGGGGTTCGAGCCGAGCGCGGGGGCGATCGGGTCGTAGGTGTACGTCAGTGCCGTGACGGCTTCGCCCTGCACCGGTTGTGATGCGGCGCTGGAGGCGGCCGGGTAGGTGAAGTATCCCGGCGACACCCCGGCCGGCTCGGCGGCCAGGTCGGGCGTGGCCGCGGTGACGGGCTTGTAGGTGGGCAGCTTGACCGACCCGGTCGAGCTGTTCGGCGAACTCGGGCTGCCGTCGCCGCAGGCCCCGAGCAGCGGGGCCAGCCCAGTTGCCGCGCCGAGTGCCAGGACGTGGCGGCGGCTGAAGGTGGGTGCCACGACGTCTCCTTTCCACATTGCGTGGACGACCGGTCAGCCCTTGACGGCGCCGACCATGAGTCCCTTGGCGAAGTGCTTCTGGATGAAGGGGTAGATGAACAGGATGGGCAGGACAGAGATGACAAGAATCGCCATCTGGACGGAGATTTGTGGTGGCAGGTTCTCCAGGTTCGAGCTGAGCTGGTCGGACCCGATCGGGGTGTTGTTGACGACGTAGGTACGCAGCACCAGTTGCAGCGGCCACTTTTCCGACGACTGGAGGTACAACATCGCGGAGAAGAAGGCGTTCCAGTACGCCACTGCGTAGAACAGCCCGATCACGGCGACGACTGCCTTCGACAGTGGCAGGACGATCCGCAGCAGGATGCGCATCTCCCCGGCACCGTCCATGTAGGCGCTTTCCCGCAGCTCGCGTGGGATTTCCTGGAAGAACGCGCGCATGACGATGACGTTGAACGCGTTCACCAGCACCGGCAGGATCAGTGCCAGGTAGTTGTCCAGCAGGCCAAGCTGTTTGACCGTCAGGTACATCGGGATGATGCCCGGGTTGAACAGCAGGGTGAACACCGTCATCAGCAAGATCGGCTTTTGCAGCAACGAAGCTGGCCGCGACAGCGCGTACGCCAGAGCGATCGTGGCGACGAGGCTGAGTGCCGTGCCGACCACGGTGATGCCGGCGCTCACCAGCAGCGCACGGGTGACGATTCCTCCAGACAGGACGGCCCGGTAGGAGTCCAGCGTCGGTTCGTTCGTCCACAGCACGAAGCCGCCCGCCCTGTTGACCTCCTCCGGGGAGGCGATGCTGGTCATGAGCACCGCCCAGAACGGCACCAAAACCGCCAGGCAGCCCAGGCCGAGCACGAGTCCCCGCGCACCGACCCCCAGCTTGCTGGGCTCGCCCATCCAGACCGGACGCTGGCTGCGGCCCGAGCGTGGCCGCCGCGGCCCCGTGCCCGCGGCGGGGCGCGCCACGGACACCGCAGTCGGCATAGGTCGGCTCGTCACTTGGCGTACACCCCCTGCTCGCCCAGGGCGTGGGCCAACCGGTTGGCGCCGAGCACGAGCGCGACACCGACAATGCCTTTGATCAGCCCCACCGCGGCCGCGGTGCCCCAGTCGCCGCCGACGATCCCGTGGTTGTAGACGTATGTGTCGAGTACTTCGCTGGCACCGGCACCGACCTGTGCCTGCTGCAGGATGATCTGCTCGAACCCGACGGACAGCGAGTCACCGAGCCGCAGAATCAGCAGCAGGACGATCACCGGGCGGATGTAGGGCAGGGTCACGTGCCACAGGCGGCGAGCTGCCGAGGCGCCGTCCACCACCGCGGCCTCCATCTGCGCCGGATCCACTCTGGACAGTGCGGCGAGGAAGATGATCGTCGACCAGCCGGTGTCCTTCCAGATCACCTGTGATGTGATCATGAGTTTGAACAACTCGGGTACGCCGACGATGTGGAACGTGGACAGGTCGGCCGAGCGCAGCCAGGCGTTGAGCATCCCGCCGTTGCCGAACATCTGCTGGAACAGGGCGACCACGATGACCCAGGACAGGAAGTGCGGCATGTAGAGGATCGACTGGGTGAGGCGTTTGAGCCGTTCGCTGATGGTCGCGTTCAGGATCAACGCGAGGCAGATCGGCAGCGGGAACACGAAGACCACCTGGATCAGCGTGATGATCAGTGTGTTGACGAGTGCGTTGAGGAACACCGGGTCGCCGGTGAGCACCGGCTCGAAGTTGTCCAGCCCGACGTACGGGCTGTGCCAGATTCCGAGGAACGGCTGGAAGTCCTGGAACGCGATGATGTTCCCGCCGAGCGGCAGGTAGTGGAACAGCAGCAGCGCCGTGACCCCGGGAAGCGCCAGCAGCAGCAGGACCCGGTCGCGCCGCCAGCGGTCGCGCAGGCTACGCATCGCCGGTCTCCACTGGTGCAGGCAGGCCGATGGGCCGGCCCGCGACGCAGGCTTGCACCGCCGTCCGCAGCCGGTCGTCGGCATTGGCCGCGACCCTCCTGCTCCGGGCGATCGCGGGCGCCGGGTCGGTGGCGATGTCGGTGACCGCCGCGACGACCGTCGCCGCGGCACGATGGTCGAGCTCGATCACCAGGTCTGGGGCGCCGAGGTCGGCGAACATCTGAGATTTCGTGGTCTCGGTCGGCTGCCGAAGGTAAACGGTCGGGATCGCATGTCGTGCGGCCAGGATCGGCGAATGACACTCCATGCTGACCACCAGCGACGAGACGGCGTAGACCCCGGTCGCCTCCTCCAGCGGCCAGTACCGGTCGAGGAGCCGGACCTGACCGAGCGTCTGTGGACTGAGCAGGCTGGGAAGCTGCTCGTGAGCGAGCTCGACGGCATAGCTCATCTCGGGCACCACGACGGCCGGCAGGCCGCTGACGCGTACCCAGGTCTCGATCGCCGCCGCCAGCACCGCCAGGTCGTGTGTCACGGTGGCCCGGTTGACCGCGTCGCGCCGCATCTGCTCGCGGGTCGGCTCCGTGCCGTAGATCTTCGCATAGGGGGCGTAGCGCAGCCGCGGAACGAAGCAGGCGAACCGACCGGGCTGCAGGCCGAAACCCTCCAGCAGGCGAGCGGCAGCGGCGGCGTCAGTGTGGTCGAACGCGAACGTGCCATCCGGCCCGAAGGCGAGGTCGGGCCCGGTTATCTTCTGGCCGCGCAGGGTGGCCAGGGTCAGCGTTTCGCGGCAGTACACGAAGTCGGCGCTGTCGAAACGGTCCTTGACGTCGTCCTCGAGATAGGACGGTGGGAGCAGATCGACCATCTGTACCAGCTCCGGCAGCGTCGCCATGGTCGGTGGGCACAGCGGATCCACGGTGACCCCGAAGTACCCATACGGGCGGCCCACGTGCTCGCGCCACCAATCGATCTCGGTGCTCTGGAAGGCGTCGGCGCCCGACCCGTGCATCAGGACGTCCGCACCGTCGATGGCGGCGGCCAACTCCGGGGTGCTCGGCCCGTCCCCACCGAGAGTGCCATCGACGACGCGCAGATCGGGAAACGCGTGCCGCAGCATGGATCGTTCGCGCTCCTCCAGCCGCACCGGCCAGAGGATGACCTCGACCTCGGGGGCGAACCGCTGAAACGCCCGCACCACGCCAGGGGAGTGAGCCACGTCGCCGATGTTCACCGTCGCCCAGGATGACCGCAGGAGGACGGTGCGACGTGTCGATGTCATATATACTCCTTGTTGACGTAACGTTAATTCAAAATAGGGATGGTGAGACGTTACGTCAAGAACCGAGGAGGCTTTCAAAATGGCAACGCAACGTGACGTCGCACGGGCGGCTGGGGTGTCGCTCGCCGTGGTGTCGGCGGTGGTCAACGGCACGAGCCACACCCGGATGAAGGAATCCACCCGCACCCGGGTGCTCCGGGCGATGCAGCAATTGGGCTACCAGCCGAACCAGACGGCGCGCTCGCTGCGGCTCAACCAAACCGACATGATCGCGATGATCCTCAACAAGATCGACAACCCGGTCTACGGAGCGCTGCGGCGTGGGGTCTACGAGGCGGCGGCGGAGCACGGCGCGACGGTCCTGCTGGGCGATGCCGAGACGATGCGCTCCGGCAGCCAGTTCCTGACCCGGCTGCTCAGCCAGGGCACGGTCGATGGCATTCTGATCCGCGGCGAAGGGCTGCTGGACGACGACGTGATGGCCGAACTCCGCTCCCACCCCAAGCCGATCCTCATCCTGGAACATGCACTGGACCATCCCTGGATCGACGTAGACGATCGCCGCGCGGGCGAGATCGCGACGCGGTTCCTGGTCAACCTCAGCCACCGCCACATCGTCTTCGTTGGGGGTTCGGGATACCTTTCCCAGCAGCGCTACCTGGGCTACCAGCAGGCGATGGACGCCGCCGGCCTGACACCGGCTCCGCACCTGGCCACCGGGTTCGGTGAGCAGGCCGGCGCCGACGGGCTCCGGCAGGCCATGCAGGCGGCAACCGCGCCGACCGCCATCGTCGTCAACAACATCATGAGCGCGGTCGGGGTCCTGGCCGCCGCACGCGACCTCGGCATCACCATCCCCGACCAACTGTCGGTGGTCGGCATCCACGACGTCGACCTGATGCAACACCTGCGCCCGGCTGTCACCGCAGTCCGGATGCCCATGTACCAACTCGGCCGGGCCGGCGTCGAGGCGCTCTACGACCTGATCGCGGGGCGGCCAAGCGCAGGCGGTGTCATCACCGACCCCGAACCCGAACTGGTGATCCGTGACTCAGCGACTGCTCTGACCCGGATCCGCGATTAGCGTTCGCATGATCGCCCCGCGGCTGAGTTGCCCAGCAAATTCCGGACAGTCGGCTACATAAGCTGACGGAAGTCTGGAAGAGGTAGGTACGTGACGAGGCGTCGTAGGCAGTTCTCGGTGATCTTGTCTACGGTGTACGCCGTCACCCGACATCTGTTGTCTTTGCCGCGCTGCTGCTACGAAGGAACACCTCCAAGGAGGCGGAACTGCTGGCGCTTCGACATCAGAACGCGGTCCTACGCCATCAGGTTCCACGGGTGCGCTACGAACCAACCGACCGCCTGTGGTTCGCGACGCTCTCGCACCTGATACCCCGCCGTCAATGGCGGACGATCTTCCCGATGACGCCGGCCACGTTGCTGGCCTGGCATCGCAAACTGTTCAGCGAGGTGGCCATGGTCGTTCGCCTCGTCATTGGCGACCTCTTCAATGACGAGCACACCGCGAACCAACAGGGACGCCTGTCGTGCGCGTTGCACACGCAGCGCACTGCGCCTGCCGATAACTACATCCGCCCAGGTCATAACCCCGTGAAGGCTTCGCATGGCGTACGCGAGCTCCGGTCACCCAGTAGACGAAAGCGCGTACGGCAGGATGATCCGCTGTGCTTCTTCGTCTGGCCTACCTGACCGTCACGAACGCCTTCGCCGCGCTTCGGCTGCTGCCCACGAGT
This sequence comes from Nonomuraea sp. NPDC005650, assembly GCF_040605375.1. Lineage (NCBI taxonomy): Bacteria > Bacillati > Actinomycetota > Actinomycetes > Streptosporangiales > Streptosporangiaceae > Nonomuraea > Nonomuraea sp. NPDC005650. The sequence continues at coordinate 45,834 of NZ_JBEXCR010000036.1, read as the reverse complement.
GATCGGGACAAGGACGTGGAAATTCTCGTCCTGCGTCACCAGATCGCCATCCTTGAACGCCAGCTCGGCGCTTACACCAGAGTGAAATTCGCGCCCGAGGACCGGGCCCTCCTTGCCGCTTTCTTGACCTCGCTGCCCCGCGAGGTCCTACGCCGGCTGCGGCTCCTCGTCCGGCCGGACACGGTCCTGCGCCGACACCGCGATCTGATGCGACGGCGCCATGTCCGTACCTGCCGGCCGAAGCGACCCGGGCGCCCACCCCAGGGTCCGCTCCATCCGCGCCCTCATTCTGCGCCTGGTCCGGGAGAACCCCGGCTGGGGCTCACGGAGAGCTCACCACGCTGGGCGTCAAGGCGGCACCGTCCACAGTATGGGAGATCCTCAAACAGGTAGGTCTTGATCCGGCGCCCGAGCGGGCGTCCACCACGTGGGCCGAGCACATCAGCCCTTGAACCCCATGTTATTCCCATGGCTCGTGCGCACATCACCGCAGGTCAGGAAGGTTCCCTAAGACATACAGAGCAGTATTCGAACGGCGCGACCATCGGATTGGACAGTCGAAGTCCCCAGAATTCATGTGTGAGCCCTACCGAGGTGCGAGACAAGGCATTCTGTACATGTTCAGCAAATCATTGGCAACGCGCTGCTTTCGATAAATCAAGTGTTAGCCGCCAACGCGATCGAACGTAAAGACTAGATCAAGCTTCGTCTCGACTCGTCTCGAAGGCGCAGACATCGGAGTTGCGAGCACTGCGGCCATCGGATTAGAAGCAAGATCCTTTAGTGCCGCGCGGTGCCGCCTGGTGGTGGTTCGTGCCGTCTTCACACATTTTGCATGTCAGGCAGTGCCGCGTCCTGACGGCGCATGTCGGGGCGTACGAGCACGCACCGAGCACGACTGACATCCTAATTCAATCATCACAGGTAGCGCCACGCCGAAGACCGTCCCCAGCGCAGGCTGGCACTACGTACAGATGGCGGTCAGCGTGCTCCAACACCTGGACGCTTTATCGCATGCCCCCAAGCAGGTCGTTGGCGGCGCCTTTCTGGTTGATCATCACGTTGTCACCGATGTCGATGAACACGGTCGCCGCATCGACGTCCCACGTCGAGGGAGCGCCGCTCAAGGCGTCTGGCGAGCGCGCAGCCGACCCGCACTTGACCGTAGGCGTCAACGCGATACGTACACAGCACGACCGCCCGCGCGACACCGAGGTCGGGGGCCAGGGCGAACGCCTCGCGCAGCGTGACCGGCAGTCCAGCGCCGCCGACACGCCGAGGGATGATTTGCGCCGAACAGCTATCCGACGCGAATCACCGACCTGAGCATACGCCGAAGAGACCGGCTCGGCTGAGTTATCCACGAGTACTCACATGCAGCTTGAACTGCATGGACGTAGTTTTCGGCAGGCGCACAGCGCTCAGCAACCGGGGCCTGACAGCATGCCGCCGTCGACGAGGATCTCGGTTCCGGTGCAGTAGGCGGATTCGTCGGAGGCCAGGAAGATGGCGGCGCCGGCGACGTCTTCCGGCTGTCCCCACCGTGCCAGGGGAAGAGAGGCGATGAAGCCATCGATGTCGAGGCCGACGTCGGCGGTGAGCTCGGGATCTGTGGTCAGCGGAGTGACGATGGCGCCAGGGTGGAGGCTGTTGGCGCGGATGCCGAAGCGGCCGAGTTCTTGGGCGGCGGCTTTGGTGATGCCGCGGATGGCGAACTTGGAGGCGCTGTAGGCGGATCGTCCGGCCGCTCCGGCGTAGCCCTCGGTGGAGGAGGTGTTGATGATGGATCCGCCGCCGGCGGCTTTCATCGGCTCGATCACGGCTTTGATGCCGAGCCAGTGGCCGACCAGGTTGATGTCGAGAATGTGGCGCAGGTCGGCCTCTGTCATGTCGCTGATCGAACGGTGCTGGAGGACGCCTGCGTTGTTCACCAGGACGTTGAGCGTGCCATGGGTGTTCAGCGTGACGTCGATCGCGTGAGCCCAGTCGTGGGCGTTCGCCACGTCCAGATGCACGTAGGTGGCTCCCGTGGCGGAGGCGAGTGCGGCACCTTGTTCGTCGCGGATGTCGCCGAGGATGACGCGCGCGCCCTCGGCGGTGAAGCGACGTACGTGTGCTTCACCGATGCCGCGAGCGCCGCCGGTGATGAGGGCCACTTTTCCCTCGAGTCTTCCCATGCTCGTTCGTCCTTTGTCGTGGTGCACTGCGGGGCGTCACAGACCTACGGCTGTGAGGCCGCCGTCGACGACGATCGTGGCTCCGGTGACGTAGGAGGCCTCGTCGCTCATCAGGAAGCGGACAACTGACGCGACCTCTTCCGGGCGGCCGATCCTGCCGAGGGGGATCTTGCCGGGGACTACTTCGATGACCTCGGCGGGAACGTTGTCGCGCAGCATTTTGGTGTCGATGAAGCCGGGGCAGATCGCGTTGACTCTGATGCCGTCTTGGGCGAACAGGTGCGTGAGGGATCGGGTGAGTCCGAGGATTCCTGCCTTGGCGGAGCAGTAGGCGGGCATCAGTGCGCTGCCGACGAGCCCTTCGATGGAGGAGATGGCGACAACGGAGGAGTTGCGGTTCTTGCGCAGGTCATCGGCGAGTTCCTGGACGAGCAATGCCATGGCTCGCAGGTTGACGTCCAGCACGGTGTCCCAGCGCTGCTCATCGAGATCGCCGATGGTCTCCACCCGTACCAGGCCGGCCGCCAGCACCACGCCTGCGATGGTCCCCATTCCCTGGCGGGACTGGTCGAGTGCGGCGGGAAGGGAGTGTCGTCGGGTGATGTCCACGGGCACGGGCACGGCGGCGACGCCGTGGTCGCGGGTGATGGAAGCGGCCAACGCGGTGGTGTCGGACCGCGCCCACAGAGCGACCGGGTGACCGGCCTGGGCCAGGCTGACGGCGCAGGCGGCTCCGATGCCTCGTGATGCGCCCGCGATGATGACGCCGCCCGGAGGAGTGCTGCTTGGCATGAGGAGTGACAACCTATTCAGGAGTTCGCCGGTAACGGACGCGGGTGGGTTGTGGCCATTTAGTGGAACTGCCCCGCACGGGCTGAGGGTCAGGATCGAGGAGTTCGAGGTCGTAGCGCTGCAGGAGGCGGGTGACGATGACCGCCATCTCCAGGTAGGCGAACCGGACGCCCAGACATCGGTGCATGCCGCCGCCGAAACCGATGAGCTGTTGCGCGGCGGAGCGATCGGTGAACCGGTCGGGGCGGTACCGGTCCGGGTCGGGGAAGGTTTCCGGCAGGCGGTGAAAGGCCGCCGGCGACACCATCACCCGGCTGCCGGGTCTGATATGCCAGCCCTCGATGTCGAGGGGCGCCTGTGCGATGCGTGCCATGACGTAGGAGACCGGGTGCAGCCGTTCGCTTTCGTGCAGGCACCGGTTGAGATGTTGCAGGCGGTTGATGCCGGTCGCGGTCAGCCGGTTGGTGAGGCCGTGATGTTCCTGTCGGACTCGCCGCAGTTCTTCTGGATGGCGTGCCAGATCGATCAGTGACCAGGCGAGCTGGCCCGTGGTGGTCTCGTGACCGGCCCACAGCAGCAGCAGGACCAGGTTGACCCGTACGTGGTCGGGAACGGGCGCGCCGTCGGGGTAGCTGGCGCTCGCGAGGTACTGCAAGAAGTCGGACGCGGCCGTCGGCTCGGCACGCCGTCGCTGTGCCAGCTGCAGGATCATGGCGCGTAGCCGTCGTCCCGCGCGGCGGCTGCGCACCAGATGCGGAAGTGGTAGCCAGCCAGGCGTGATCGCGTCCGTACCGTCGGAGAACCTGCGCAGATCCCGGAACAAGCCCGCGGTCTCGTCCGCCGCATCAGGGCCGAGAAAAGCGCCTGCGGCTATCCGTACCACCAGGGGCGCCAGTGCGGAGGTCAGGTCGATCTCGCCTTCGTCACCCAGGCTTCCCAGGAACCGTTCGGTCTCGGTCTCCATGACCTCGATGTAGCCGTCCAGCTCACGGCTCTGGAAGCGCGGCAGCACGACCTGACGTTGCAGCTGATACTCCTCTTCGGGGGCGAAGAAGAAGAACCGGGGGTCGAACATGCGCACCAGCCACGGATAAGCGGTGCGGATGGAAAGCCGCCGGCCGGTCTCGGTGAAAACCAGCCGATTGAGGTCGGCGTCCAGCAGGACTACCGTGCACCGGCCATCGAGGCGGATCCGGAAGATCGAGCCGTGTTCGCGATGCCCGCGCAGGAGCAACGTGAGCGGGTCTCGCAGGAACTCAAGGCTGTGCCCCCACAGGGGATTCCCGCCGGAGACAAGAGGTGGGTGCGCGAGGGCGGAAGCGTGGGTGGACGGCAACGTGATCACAGGTCCTTCTGATGGCGGTACGTGGCTGGGGCCGCGCCTTCGGCGTCGCTCAATAGAGGCTCAATAGCCGCTCAATAGACAAAGGGGATCATCCGGAATCGGGCGGTGCGGCAGTAGGACTCCCATGACGGCCCGTACTTGCTTCTGCATCGCCGGTCGTCGCGCCAGGCGCGGTGCACGAGCAGGACCGTCAGCCACAGGGGCAGCAGATAGGGGATCAGGGAACCGAATCCGCACAGGGCGGTCCAGCTGATGTACATCAGCAGTTCGCCCGTGTAGTTGAGTTTGCGGCCGATGCCCCAGAAGCCGGAGACCAGTAGTCCACCCTCCGTGAAGCGGGCTGGACGGCCCCAGATGCGTGCCGCGGGATCGTTCTTCGCGCGGTGTTTCTGGCTGTTGGCGCCGCGGAACAGCCAGAATCCGAAAAGGAACATGAGAGTGGTCGTCACCGCGGCCCACGCCGGTAGAGGTGTGAACGTGTCCACCAGGAACCAGCCGGGCAGGCTGTAGAAGAACGGGACCAGGACGTAGTCGCCCCACACGAGCATCCCGCCGAAGCGTTCGGCGATGATGTCCCAGGTGTAGAGCATCCCGCGCTCGAACTGGAAGTGGTTGATCAGGTACACCGCCCAGAACGCCTGGTACAGCACCATCCGGTCGGTGAGCGTGCCGTGTCGCTCGAACTGCGCGGCCGCGAAGGACAGATTCACCAGGAAGAGGCCCAGCAGGGAAGGCCGGTAGGAGAAGAACTTCAGATCGACGCCGGCCATGGTGGGGTTGAGTTCGATGCCCAAGAAGGCTTCGCGCAGGCGGGCTTTGGCGCCTGGCGGCGCGTACCCCCGTGTGCGCGTGCCACGTAGATACAACAGCAGGATGGCCGCCAGGGCGAACAGGTTGGCGGCCACGACCAGCGGCAGGAAATGCCGGTAAGGAAAGCTCAGCGCCTGCGGGTGGACGATGGCGGCAATCGCGGCGGCCGAGACCAAGACGATCAGCTGGGTCAGCCCGTTGAGCCGATAGCGGCGTCGCGTGCCGTCGGCGAGCGGTGCGCCCTCGGCTGTGCGGCCGGGCAGGGCCCGGGTCCCCAAGAACAAAACGGCCACGAACCCCACATAGCAGAGGGCTGACCATGCCAGTGCGATCCCGCTCACCACTCATCTCCGATCAGCAGAGTAACTATGAGTAATGTAATTACTACATAGAGTGAGATCACGGTCAAGAGAGACCGCGGCACTGGTTGACTAAGAGTAATTGTGCAGTAGCAGAAGGTAATTTATGCTGCTAGGGAGATGCCTGCCGAAGGATCCAGGGAAGTGCGATGATCTTGGTTACCGGTGGAACAGGACATCTAGGAGCGAATCTCGTAAGGCGGCTCCTGGCGGACCAGCTTGCTGTCCGGGTGTTATTGCGGCCCGGCAGCCGTAGCCCGGCCCTCGATGGGCTCCCCGTCGAGCGGATGGAAGGCGATCTCCGTGACCCGGACGCGATCGCAAAGGCCGTGTCCGGCTGCGAGCGGATCTATCACTGCGCCGCACAGATCTCCACGCGAGCGGGCAGGGAACGGGAACTGTTCGACTGCAACGTGCTGGGCACCGCCAATCTCCTGCGGGCCGCACGGCAGACGAGCGTCCAGCGGGTCGTCGTGACGGGTTCGCTCAGCGCGGTGGGGCACGACCCGGACCGCCCGAGCCACGAAGGGATGCCGTTCTACCCCTTCGGCCGTGTCCTGCCCTACTCGCATACCAAGGCGCTGGCCGAGCACGAGTGCCTCAAGGCGGTCATCGCCGGGCTGGAAGTGGTGATCGCCGTATCCACCGCCATCATCGGCCCGTATGACTTCGGCCCCTCACGGCTCGGCGGAACGCTGCTGGACTTCGCCCGTGGCCGGCTGCGCGCCTGCATACCGGGCGGATTCGAGTTCGTGAACGTCAGCGACCTCGTCGAGGGCCATCTCCTGGCCATGCGGCAGGGCCGGACAGGTCATCGCTACATCTTCTCGACGCAGTTCCTCACCGTCGATGAACTGCTCGGCGTGTGCAGCCGGACCCTGGGGAATACCCCCACACGTCCCTTGCGCATTCCAGGATCGCTGATGGCCACGGTCGCGACCATGGCCGACCCCGTGGTGCGGCATCTGCGTCCCGGCGCGCCGCAGCGCTTCACACCGGCCGCCGTCCGTTTTCTGCGGATGCGACGAAAGGCTGACATCACCAAGGCCCGTCAGGAGCTCGGCTACCGGCCGACGAGCATCGCGGAGGCGGTGGCGGAGGCGTACGCGTGTTTCCGGCGCAGGGGATTGCTGAGGTAGAAATGAGCGCACACCCACCCGCCCACCCGCGCCCTCCCCGGCTTCCCGGCGGGATGCCGTGGATAGGACACGCGCGGCAGTTCGGCCGTGACCCGGTCGCGTTCCTGCGGCGGGGCCGGGAACTGGCCGGCGACATCTACTCCTTCACACTGCTCGGCCAGGAAGTGGTCTTCGTCTGTGGTCCCGCCGTCGCCGAGACCTTCTTCCGCGCCGACGAGGTCGTGCTCAGTCCCAAGCACGCCTACCGCTTCATGTCTCCGGTCTTCGGCGAGGGGATCGCCTATGACGCCGAGCCCGACATCATGGACGAGCAACTCGGCTTCGTCCGGCCCGCTCTGGCCTCCGCCCGCCTCCACCGATACGCCGAGCTCATGTCCGGGGAAGCGGAGGACTACTTCGATGGCTGGGGACATCAGGGCGAGGCCGACCTGGGCAAGGCCCTGAACGAGCTGACCGTCGCGATCGCCAGCCGATGCCTCATCGGTGAGGAGTTCCGGCAGCGGTTGAAAAGTGAGTTGCCCGGCCTCTACCAGGACCTGGAATCGGGCATCCGGCTCGCCGCACTGATCAATCCGTACCTGCCGCTGCCGGCCTTCCGCCGGCGCGATCGAGCCCGGCGCCGCATCGCGGACACCATCGGGCAGATCGTAGCCGAGCGCCGCCGCGACAGCGCAGGCTGCGAGGAGCGTGCGGACCTGTTGTCGGTGCTGATGAGCGCACGGTACACCAGTGGCGAACCGCTGCCGGACGAGACCATCGCGGGAGTGCTTCTTGCCTTGATCTTCGCTGGTCAGCACACCAGCGCCGTGCTGGCGGCCTGGACCGGGGTCCTGCTGCTGGAGCACCCCGAGCATCTGCCGCCGCTGATCGAAGAGATCGACACCCTGTTCAGCAACGACTCGACCATCGATCTACGGGCCCTGCAACGGCTGGAGCGACTGGAGCGCTGCGTCCGGGAGGCCGAACGGCTGCATCCTCCCCTCGTGTTGCTCATGCGCAAAGCCCTGCAGGCGATCGAGCTCGGTGGCCGGCGGGTGGACCCGGGCACGCTCGTCATGCTTTCTCCGGGCGTCTCCCACCGCCTGCCCAGCCTGTTTCGCGATCCCGACCGCTACGACCCCAGCCGGTACGGACCCGGGCGGGAGGAAGGAAAGAGCGCCTACTCTCTGATCGGCTTCGGCGGAGGCAAGCACCGCTGCATCGGGCTGGCCTTCGCCTACCAGCAGGTGAAGATCATCTGGGCGGTGCTGTTGCGCCGCTTCGAGCTGGAACTCGGCCAGAGCCCCAACCCAGCGGACTACTCCACGATGATCCCCGGCCCACGAGCACCGTGCCTGGTGCGCTATCGCAGCCGAGACCTCGCGTCCACCACCGCCGCCTTGGGAGAGCAGTGAGAGCCGAACAGTATCCGGATCGCCTGGGCGATCCGCCGACCTTCGCCGAAGCCCGTAACAAACGGCAGAAGGTACGCGCCGCCGGCCTGGATCCCGATTACTGGTATGCCGTCGAGTACGACGTGGCGGTCCGGCCCGGCCAGGTCGTGGAGGTCATGTTCTGGAACCGTTCGATCGCCCTCTACCGGGGTTCGGACGGGCAACTGCGCGCGCTGGAGAACCGCTGCGCCCACCGGCAGCTCAAGCTCTCCCTCGGAGAGGTCAACGACTGCCACCTGACCTGCACCTATCACGGCTGGACCTACGACGGCGACGGCCGCGTCGTGCACTACGCCCACGACCTGTTCGGACGTGCCGAGCCCGAGGTGCGAGTACGCAGTTACCCGGTGCGCAGCCGGTACGGCCTCATCTGGCTTTTCCCCGGTGATCCACGGCGCGCTGCCGAACGCGGCATTCCGGATATTCCCGAGATCGATCGGCCTCGCCCGTGGGCGCGGATGGACGCGGACTTCACCTGGCGCGCCCATCACTCGATGATCGTGGACAATGTTTGCGACTTCACCCACGCTTACCTGCATCGCAAGAAGCGACCGTTCTGGGACGCCCGGCTCTCTTATCACGAGATGCGCGGCGACCAGGTCTTCCTCGGCTACGACACCCTGATCGGCGGTGGCCGGGTGTCCGGGCTGTTCGTGGACCGGCGTAGAGGTGACACCACATCGATCGACCTGTGCTTCGACTATCCGTACCAGCGATCCGACACAGGCGGCATCATCAAGCACTGGTGCTTCCTCTTGCCCATCGACCGGATGACGACCCGCGCCTTCTTCATCTTCTACTTCGACGCCTTCAAGATCCCCTTGACCCCGTTCCGCTTCCCGCGCTGGGCGATGGGCCCGATGATGAAGCTCGGGCTGGCCTTCTCCGTCCGACCGCTGCTCCTTGAGGACGGCGCCGCCGTCGAGGCCGAGCAATCCGGCTACGAACGCAACTTCGCCGCCCCCATCGTCGATCTCAATCCCGCCGTGCACCTGTTCCAAGATCTGACCGTGCACAAATGGGAGGAATACCTGCAACGGACCCGCCAGCCGTCTCCCCGTACACGGGTCGCCTCCACATGACCGCCGAAGCCCACGAACGCGCCCTGCGCCACCTGCTGGGCCTGCAGCACGCCGACGGCTGCTGGGAGGGCGAGATGGTGTGGAACACCATGATCCTGTCGCAGTACGTCATCGTCCGGCATATCGTCGGCGCACCCATCCCGGCCGACGAACGCGACGAGATGATCCTGCACTATCGCGTGACCCGGACCATCGAGGGCGGCTGGGCCATGCACCCGGAATCCGGCCCGTACGTGTACTTCACGGCGCTCGCCTACGTGGCGCTGCGCCTGCTCGGCGTGCCCCCCGACGACCCCCTTCTCGTTCCGGCGCGCCGGTGGCTGCGCCTGCAGCCCGGCGGTGTGCTCGCGATACCCACCTGGGGCAGGTTCTGGCTGGCGCTGCTGGGCCTGTACACCTACGAGGCCGTCAACCCGTTTCCTCCGGAACTCTTCTTGCTCCCCCGCTGGCTCAGCGTGCACCCTGATCGGCTCTATTGCCACACCCGCAACATCTACCAGGCCATTGCCTACCTGTACGGCCGCCGCTTCCGCGTCGACCTGGGAGACCTGGGCGTCCTGCTGCGGGCCGAACTCTACGGCGACCAAGGCAAGACCTCCACGGACGCCACCGCCCACCGCCACACCTTGAGCCCCACCGACGTGCATGTTCCCCCGTCCGCCCCACTACGCGCCCTCTACCGCCTCGCCCGTGCCTGGGAGCGGACGGTTCCCCCGCGCATCCGCCGCAGAGCGCTGGACCGGTGCCTGCGACGCGTGCGAGACGAGCAGCGCGCCAGCGGCCACCAGGGGCTGTCACCGGTGAACGGCCTGCTGAACTGCCTGGCCCTCTTCTCTCACAACCCCGCCGACCCCCATCTGGCCGACGGGCTGGCCGGGGTGGAGTACTGGCGCTGGCGTGACGCCCGAAACGGCATCCGTTACTGCGGCGCGCGGTCGCACTCCTGGGACACCGCGTTCGCGCTGGAGGCCCTGACGGCCGGGCCCGGTACGAACCATCCGCAGGTCGCGGCCGCAGTCGGCAGCGCGCTCGGTTTTCTGCTCGACGCGCAGGTGACGGAGCCGTTGCCCGCCCCGGTCCCCCAAGGGCGATCCCCGGTGATCGGGGGCTGGTGCTTCTCCGAGGGCCGGCACCGCTGGCCGGTCAGCGACTGCACGGCGGAGGCGGCGGCGGCGCTGGTGCAGTCCGCGGCATACGGCCTACCCATCCCACCGCAGCGATTGGAGCTGGCGGCCGAGTTCATTCTCGCCAGGCAGAACGCCGACGGCAGCTTCGGCACCTATGAGGCCCGGCGGGCACCGCTGGCGCTGGAGGCGCTCAACCCTTCCGAGATGTACTCCAACTGCATGGTCGAGGGCTCCTACATCGAGTGCACCGGCTCGGCACTGTGCGCGCTCACCCGGCTGACACCCTTCGGCGACGACCTCCTGCGCCGGCGCATCCGCGACGCCGTCCTTCGCGGCACGCGCTTCCTGCGCCGCAGCCAACTACCTGACGGCGCCTTCCCCGCGGCCTGGGGCGTGCACCACATCTATGGCACCTTCATGGCGGTACGCGGCCTGCGCGCCGCAGGGTTCGGACCCGCCGCTCCCGAGCTACGGCGAGCGGCCGCCTGGCTGTCCGCCGCCCAGCAGCCTGACGGCGGTTGGGGCGAACACTACTCGGGTTGCCTCGAACGGCGTTATGTGGCCCTTTCGCACAGCGAGCCCGTGATGACGGCGTGGGCCGTCCTGGCCTTGCTGGACTGCGGCGCACCCGACAAGGAAGCACTCCAGACCGGCGTCCGCTGGCTGCACCAGCACCAGGAACAGGACGGCTCATGGCGGCAGAAGGCGGTCACCGGGGTCTTCTTCGGCACGGCCATGCTGCACTACCGGCTCTATGCCAGCTACTTCCCCACCTGGGCGTTGGGCCGTTACCTTCAGTCACTCGACATCAGCGGCCCATGAGCAGGGCCTCGGCGGCGGCCCGCCCGCTGCGTACAGCGCTTTCCATGGTGGCCGGCCAGCCTGTGTCGGTCCACGCGCCGGCCAGGAAAACACGCGGCGAGTTGGTTCGTGGGCCCGGCCGCAGCGCGCCGGTCCCTGGGGCGGGCAGGAACGTGGCCGCCCGCTCCTTGGTCACGAAAAAGTCCACCAAGCGGGCCTGGCCCGCCGCAGGGAGGAGCTCGCTCACCGCATGGGGGAACACCCGCTGAAAGTCCGCCACCCGCCAGTCCACCATGTCATCGGCCGCAGACAGGGACACCACGAGATATTGCCCTCCACATCCGGCCGCGGCGGTCCGGTCGAAAATCCACTGCACCGGCGTGCCGACTCCAGCGGCGAACTCCAGCTCCGTGACGGGACGGTCATAGAGCAGATGGACGTTGACGATGGGGGAGGCACCCAGCCGGAGGAACCGCCGCAGGTCGACGACTGCGGCGGCGGGCACCAGTTTGACGGCGGCGTCATGCGGGACGGCCAGCACCAGCGCGTCGCCCCCCGCTGTGCCACCTCCGGCGCAGGTGACCTCGACGCTCCCATCGCCCAGGGCGAGAGCGGTCACGCGTGCGCGGCGCCGAACCCGCACGCCGGCCTCCGCAAGCGCGGCGGAAGCCGCATCGTCGTGGATCTCCCCCAAAGGCACCCGGGCATATCCGATGTCGGCCGCGTCAGGGGCCGACAGCAGACCGGTGCTGAACACCTTGGCGGCCAGTGCGAGCGATGCCTGGTCCGCGGTGGCGTTGAGTGTCGCTCTGCCGATCAACTCCCAGAGCCCTTCGATCGCGGCTACGGACTGGCCCCGTTCGGTCAGCCACTCTTTCAGGCTTCGCCCGTCCACCATCGGGTCGCGAAGGTCCAGCCGGCGTATGGCCAGCACCGCACGCGCGGCCGACAGCCGCTCGCGGGCCGGTATGTGACAGTAGAGCGCCAGCGCACGAGCCAGGTGCAAGGGAACCGGCAGCCAGTCCCGATACAGCGTTCCCTGAACGCCTCCGGGACGCAGCACCCGGATCGACAGGCGTCGCTGGATCACGACCTTGCCGGCGGCGCCGATCCGGTCGAGCAGACGCTGGTACTCCGAGCAACAGCGCAGGAAGACATGCTGGCCGTTGTCAACCATCAGGCCGTTCCGCCGGTAGGAGCTCGCCGCTCCTCCCAGCCGTGCGCGGGCCTCGAGCAATTCGACGTAGACGCCATGGTCGGCGAGCGCGAGTGCAGCGGTGATCCCGGCCAGCCCTCCGCCCACCACCAGCACCCGTTCCGGCTTCCTGGTCATGGAGCCTCCCTCCGGCATGGGATGGTTCGCGCCGGCCCTAGCAGCGCCCGTACGGCTACGCCGGCCTTGGCCGTCGTGGGCAGGCTCGCTCTGCGTTCCAGCACGGCAAAGGGATCTCGGGTGATGCGACGCAGCAGTGCACGATAGATGCCGGTCATGGCACTCACACAGGCGGCCTCCCGGTAACCGAGCATGGGCAGCAGCCTCAGCCCTTCGTCAATCAGCGCATGCGCACGGTCGCTCTGGAAGCGCACCAGGTCGGCGAAAGCCGCCGTTGCCACCGGCGGATGACCCTCACAGCCGAACCTGGCCACCTCTTGGGTGGGTAGGTAAAGGCGGTGCATCAGCGCGTCCTCCCTGATGTCACGCACGACGTTCGTCAGTTGTAGGCCGACACCGAGGGTGTCGCCGAGGTAGTCCGCCAGCGGCCGGTCGCGCGCTCCAAAGACCGCCACCGACAGCCTGCCGATGCTTCCGGCGACGCAGCGGCAGTAGAGTGCAAGCTCTGGCCAGGTCTCATAGCGTGTGCCGCGGACGTCCATCTCCACACCGTCGATCAGGTCCGCGAAGGCATCCAGTGGAAGCGAGAAGCTGTCCGCAGCGTCGGCCAGCGCGAGCAAAACCTGCTCGTCCTCCGTCTCCAACCGGCCCATCTGAGCACGGATGTGCTCAAGCTGCGCCAGCTTCCGCGTCGGCGGCAATGGGCCGTCAGCGATATCGTCGATACGCCGGGCCATGGCGTAGATCGCGCACATCGCCTGGCGTTTACGCGACGGCAGCAGGCGGATTCCGTAGGCGAAGTTGCGGGCGTGCTGCCACGTCGTCCGCTCACAATAGGCGTAGGCGGCGGTCAGATCACGCGCTCGGCCGATCGTCATTCGCGTCTTCGGCTCCAGGTGTGGATGAACGCCCGCGCGAGATCGAGCCGCGTAGGCGAAGTGGGATGGGCCAGGACGTCGTAGCCGGCCCGCCGGATGGCGGCAAGCGCGGCGTATCCGCCTGCGATGTAGCCGGCTATCGCCGCCGCTTTACGCCTGGGCATGGTGTTGATCAACGGACGCCCCGCTTGGAGGAGCCGGTCGGCGCGCTCGCACTCGAATGCGATCAGGTGCCGCAGGCGGCCTCCTGCGGCGGGGCGGGCGAGGTCGTCTTCTGCGCACCCGAACCGGGACAGGTCCTCCTGGGGAAGGTAGACGCGCCCGCGTGCGTAGTCCTCGGCCACGTCTTGGAGATGCTCGATGATCTGGAGGGCGCTGCAGATCCGGTCCGCCAAGCCGATCCGCACGGGGGTTGCGGCCTGGAAGGCATGGAGCACGAGATGACCGATGGGGTTGGCTGACAGCCTGCAGTATCCGAGCAGGTCATCGAAGGTGTCGTATCGGGTCACGTGCTGGTCTTGCCGATTGGCCTCGATCAGGGTCAGCAACAGACGCTTCGGCACGCCGAGCTCTCGCACCGACTGCTGCAGCGGCTTCAGCAATGGGTGGCGAGGCCGGTGGAGGTACATTCTTTGGACATCGTGCTCCAGTGCGCTCAGGGCCGCGAGCCGGTCCCCGTCGTAGTCATCGCCTATATCGTCGACCAGTCGGGCGAATCCGTAGAAGGCCAGCAGATGACGGCGGCAGTCCGCCGGCAAGAGCCACAGAGCGACAGGGAAGTTCTCGTGGCCGGCCTTGGCCATGACGGCTACTGAGTCGGTACTCCCAAGCACGCTCAACTACCCCCTGATGGCAAGCGTCTGGTCAGCGAACCACCATCTGACTACGATAAGTAATCATACAACTCCGGAGAGTGTTTGAGGAGGGGTGGCGGAGTGGCCCTGAACAAGCCTCACGGCGACATCGTCATCGTCGGCGCAGGTCCCGCCGGGTGCGCCACCGCCCTCGCGCTCGCCCACCAAGGAGCGTGCGTCCTGATGATCGAGTCCGACGAGCGCCCCTCACAACGGTTGGCAGGCGAGTGGCTGCACCCTCCCGGCGTGAAGATCCTGCACCAACTCGGCGTGGACCTGTCGGCGACAGGGTGCGTCCCCGGCTCAGGTTTCGTGGTCTTTCCTGACGATGGAAGCCCGGCCATCACGCTTCCCTACGCGCACGGCGGCACCGGGCTGAGCTTCGCCCATTCCGCTCTCGTCCAGGCCCTGCGCGAGACGGTCGCAGCACACCCGCGGATCACCTTGTCCGCAGACAAGCACGTCACCGCAGTAGACCATGGCACGGTCACCTATACCGATCGCCGAACACAGCAGGTGGGGCAGGTCAGCGCGGAAGCGATCATCGGCGCGGACGGGCGCTCCTCGCGACTGCGTCAAGCCTTCACCGGCACGGCCGGCTCCAAGCGGCTCTCCCGTATGGTCGGCGTCTGCATGGACGCGCAGTTGCCGCACGAAGGATACGGACACATCTTCCTGGGCGGCCCCGGCCCTATCCTGGCCTACCGGCTCAACGAACGGACCGTCCGGCTGTGCGTCGACATTCCGCTCACCGCTCGCCCCACGAACCTGGCCGACTACATCGACCGGCGCTATGCGATGGCGCTTCCTCCCCACCTCTCCCACGCGCTGGCGGGCCAACTGAACCGAGGCGCGTTAACCTGGGCGGCCAACCAATTCCAAGCTCGCCTCCGCTACACGCAGGGCCCGTACGCCCTGGTCGGCGACGCGGTCGGGCACTTCCATCCCATGACGGCCGCAGGACTGACGTTGGCGCTCATGGACGGAGAGTGCCTGGCCAGGTCGGCTTCATGGGCCGCCTACGAACGTGAGAGAGCCAGTCGCAGTCGCGTCCCGGAGATGCTGGCCAACGCGCTCTACACCGTATTCACCTCCGATGGCCCGGCTGACCGCGCACTTCGGCACGCGGTGTACGAGCTGTGGCGCCGCGATCCCATCGAACGGGACCGAACCATGCGGCTGCTCTCCACCGAGGAGACGCACCGCGGACAGTTCACCGCAGCATTCCTTCACGTCGCCGGTGTCGCCGTGAGCCGGCTCGCCCGGCAAGCTCTGGTGGACCGGCAGGTAGGCAACGTTTTCCACACAGTTCGCGAACTGGCCGAATGGCTGCCCTGGCTGGGCGGGCTCACCGACAGGGGTTGGCCTGCGTCACTTCCCGGCCGCGGTCGATAGTCCCACCGGCACGGAGCCGCCATGGAATGCCACAACGCGACAGGTCACGAAGGGGCGCCATCACATAGTCAACTTGGCAGCTCGCGGCCCGCAGCACTTGCCGTGAGTATGTGGGCGAGTTCCAGCAACGGTTGTCGTTCAGCGCGGGCAACACCGGGAGTTCGTGGGGAACGGTGTTGATGAGTTCCAGCAACAGTCAGGGGCTTGCGGTGGGAGCATGAGGTTGCTCCATACCGCTGGAGGCCGCCGATGGCGTCGAAGTCGAGGTCTGATCTGTACGCGGCGATCCGCCGTGACCATCGTGCCGGGCTGGGCAAGCGTGCTCTAATGCGCAAGTACGGGGTGGGACACCCCACGGTCCAGAAGGCGTTGGAGTCCGCGTGGCCACAGCCGCGGAAGAAGCTCCCGCCCCGGGCGACCCGGCTCGATCCGTTCAAGTCGCTGGTGGACGAGATGCTGCGGGCGGACCTGGACGCCCCGCGCAAGCAGCGGCACACCGCCAAGCGTGTCTTTGATCGTCTGGTCGATGAGCATCATGCGGACGGGATCTCCTACGGCATCGTCCGGGCCTATGTTGCGGTACGCCGGGGCGAGATCCGGGCCGAAGCCGGACGCGGCAGCGCGGAGGTGTTCGTGCCGCAGTCCCATCATCCGGGGCAGGAAGCCGAGGTCGACTTCGGGGACGTCACTGTTCACCTGGCCGGGCAGACTCTGGTCTGCAGCCTGTTCAGCCTGCGCTTGTCGTACTCCGGCAAGGCGGTGCACCGCGTCTTCGCCACCAGCGGGCAGGAGGCGTTCTCAGAGGGGCACGTCCACGCCTTCAGCGTGCTGGGCGGGGTGCCCCGGGGCAAGGTCCGCTACGACAACTTGAAGGCCGCGGTCGCCAAGGTGATCGGGTTCGCCCGGGAACGCAAGGAGAGTGCACGGTGGCTCGCCTTCCGTGAGCACTATGGCGTTGACACTTTCTACTGCCGCCCCGGCCTGGTCGGCGCCCACGAGAAGGGTGGGGTCGAGGGTGACATCGGCCGCTTCCGCCGCAACCACTTCGTCCCCGTCCCGGAGGTCGGCTCGCTGGCTGAGCTGAACACGCTGGTCGAGCGGTGGGACGAGGAGGACGAGGCCCGCCGGATCCGGATGCGACCGCGTACGGTCGGTGAGTATTTCGCCATCGAACAGCCGCTGTTGGCGCCGCTGCCCACCGAGCCGTTCGACGCCGGACAAGTCATCGAGACCCGGGTGGACCGGCACAGCCGCGTCTGGGCCCGCGCCGGTTTTTACTCGGCGCCGGCCCGCTACATCGAGCGCAGGGTCCGCATCGTGCTGCATGCCAACGAGTTGGCCATCTACGACGGCGCCACCGAGATCGCCCGCCACGAGCGGCTGGTCGCCAAGGCCGGCGAGCGTCTCGAACTCGACCACTACCTGGAGACGCTGCTGCGCAAGCCGGGCGCCCTGCCCGGGGCGACCGCGCTGGAACAGGCCCGCCAAGCGGGCCGGTTCACCCCGATCCACGACGCGTGGTGGTCCGCTGCCCGCAAGGCCCGCGGGGATAAGGAAGGCACGAAGGCCCTGATCGAAGTGCTGCTATTGCACCGTCGCATCCCGCACGAGCACCTGGTAGCAGGGCTCGCCGCATCCTTACGGGTGGGAGCACTGACCGCAGACGCCGTCGCCCTGGAGGCCCGCAAGGCCGCCGAATCCGACGATGACTCCACCCCGGTTCAGCCCCAAGAGCCTTCTTCCGTGGCCTCGTTGACGCAGCGCCGTCTCGCGCACCTTCCGCCCGATCTTCGGCCGTTGCCCTCGCCGGCCGTCTATGACCAGCTGCTGCACCGTCGTCCCGTCGCACCGAAGGAGTCGCTGCCGTGAGTACTCCCAGCCGTCACCGGATGAGCGAGCAGGCGGCGGAGACCGCCGTGGTCGGCGCCTGCCGCATGCTGCGGCTGCCCACCATCCGCGCGAAGTTCCCCGACCTGGCCGAGCAGGCGTCCCGCGAGCAGATGTCCTACCTCACCTTCCTCGCCGAGCTGTTGCTGGCCGAGTGCGACGACAGGGCCCGGCGTCGCTCTGAGCGCCGGATCAAGGCCGCTGCGTTCCCGAGGCAGAAGTCGGTCAGGGAATTCGACTTCGACGCCAACCCCAACATCGACCCCGCCGTGATCCACACCCTGGCCACCTCCGAGTGGGTGAAGAAGGCACAGCCCCTCTGCCTGATCGGCGATTCCGGCACCGGCAAGTCGCACCTACTGATCGCGCTGGGAACCGAGGCCGCGATGGCCGGCTTCCGGGTGAAGTACACCCTGGCGACCAAGCTCGTGAACGAGCTGGTCGAAGCAGCGGATGAGAAGCAGCTGAGCAAGACCATCGCCCGCTACGGACGCGTCGATCTTTTGTGCATTGATGAGCTGGGCTACATGGAACTCGACCGTCATGGCGCCGAGTTGATGTTCCAGGTACTGACCGAACGGGAGGAGAACAAGGCCATCGCCATCGCCTCCAACGAGTCCTTCGGCAAAGCGCACATGTTCGAGCCAACATGTGTGTGGTTCGGCTGAAACTTCACACGTTGGAGCAGCTATTCGGGCTGGGACGGGAGAGCAGTGTGGTTGCGCCATGCGGTCCGGAGGGCTTCGAGTTCGAGCCGAGGGAATGGCGCTCCCCACTTTCCGTGGTATCCGCTTTCGTCATAGCGTCGCGCGACGTCGTCGAAGCAGCGGATGACGGCTCGGGCCAGGGTGTCAATCGTTTGCCAGCTGGACCAGATCTCGCTGCCGGCGTTGTTGTGACGGCGGCCATCGGGCAACTGAAGCAGTCGCACCCAGACGTCGTTGCCCCCTCGATAGAAGATCCAGCGAAACGCTGTCGGCTCGGCTTCGAACTGGGCCTGTGTCTGCTCTTCGCCGAGCACCAGCCGGGCCGTCGCGGTCAGGAGTTCCTCAGGAGCCGCGGTGATATAGGAGGCGGTGACCTCCGCCTCGGCCTGGTCGTCAGCAACGGTGCAGTCGGCCCATCCAGATCCCGCCAGCGTCCAGCGCAATGACATCCGTGTCATGGTCATCCCTGCTCTGGTTGCGCCGCCAGACGGCCTTCGTCGATGTGGTCCGCGAGATAGATCATGACGCCTTCGGGATTCATCCCGAAGGCTGCGGCGACGAGTTTGGCGTCCATGGTGTTGACCAGATCGATCAGGCGGGTAGAGCGGAGCATCCGCGGGGAGATGCCGGACGGGTCCAGGACGTGGCTGACATAAGCGACCGAGGCTGGGCTCCGGCCCGCTTTGGTGCCCTTGGTGACCATCAGATGCGGGTTACTGGTGTGCTGAGTCTCGCGGTGCGCCGCGCACCGCTGCACGGTGCTCCAGCTGGCCGGATCCAGGGGCACGAGGTGGGGGCGGTGCCCGAGACGGATGGCGCGGTTGGCGGGATCGATGTCGTCCAGGCGCAGGTGGCGGACCTCGCTGCTGGAGGCGCCGTGCAGCAGGGCGAGGATTCCCAGCAGAGCCTCGTGCGGGTGGACAGCAGGATCGGTGATCCATCTCTGGAAGAGGTGTCGCTGCTGGTCGAGGGTGAGGGTCTGGCCGATGAAGCCCTTGGCCGCCTTCGCCGACAGTCCGCTGGTGGGGTCGATCAGGATCATCTTGTGGCTCTTGGCGAAGCGGAAGAACTGGCGGGCGATCTGCAGCCGCCGGGGCCGGTTCTTGGGCTGAGCGGCCAGGAACGTCTCGATGTCGTGCACGTCGACCAGGGCCCAGTCCTGCTTCCCTCGTGCGCTGACGTGCTGGGCCAGATCGCGCAGGGTGGACAGCTTGATGTCCAGGGTGACGTCGGCGCGGGGCAGCGTCCCGGCCCGGCGCGCGCGCTCGCGGGAGCGCAGCAGGAAGGTGTTGAAGGCCTCCGCCGCGGGCCGCAGCGGCTCGGGGACGGCGGCGATCCGGCGGCGACGGCGGCCGGAGGCCAGCCGTTCGGCGTGATCGGTGGCCAGCGCCAGACCGCGTTCGACGAAGAAGATCTCCAGCCCTCGGGCCAAGGGCCCCATCGAGCGGCCGGGCAAGCGAGCCCGCTCCAGCAGGGCTTGGGGATAGTTGGGATGTTCGTCGTCCAGCAGCCGTCCCAGCTGGCCGATCAGGACGCAGGCCCGGGCCGGAGAGTGACCGGCGGCCAGGTGGCCGATGAGGTCGCCGAGCCAGGGCGGCGGGTCGGCCAGCCGGGCGATGAGGTTCTCGCCGGCGACGAAGGGCCGTTCGGGGCGGCGCTGCCAGCAGGCCGAGCACAGGCCGTGTCCGGCATGCGGGCGCAGCTGGCCGCAGTCAGCGCAGACGCGCGGCGGGTCCTTCGCCTGGCGAGGACGTGAACAGGTCCCGCACCAGCCGGTGGATTGGCGCAGATAGCCCGGGCGGCCGCAGCGCGGGCACGGTTGCTGCGCCGCCCGCTGCCGAGCCTTGCGGGTGCAGTCCCGGCACAGCGTCGCCTCCGGCGAGCGGACGGGATGCCCGCACTCGGTGCAGACGCGTGAGCACGTGATGCACCGGCCGGTGTCGGCCTGCAGCACCCGTTGCTTACCGCAGCCCGGGCAGGACGCCTTGGCGGCCGCTTCGTTGAGCCGCCTGAAGCAGCGGCAGCAGTGCAGGCGGCCGATGATGCCGACCGGGCCGCCGCAATTCACACAGTCGCGTTGCCGTTGACCCATCGCCGTCCTCCCGCTCAGGTCACAGTGGCGGCATAGAACGGCCGCCGCTGGTGGCGGCCTTGGGCTCGGTCGCCGGCTGCGGCGGGCGGGCGGGCTGCTCGACGGGGGTGGTGTCCACCTCGAACAGATCATTGGGGCTGCACTCCAGCGCCGTGCACAACGCGACCAGAGTGGACAGCTTGACCTGCGTGGGTTCCTTGGTCAGCAGCGCCGAGACCGAGGCCGCCGACAGCTCCAGCCCGGCCTTGTCGGCCAGCAGCCGCCGCAGTTGGGCGCCGGTCCACACCTCACGCTGCGCGGCGGCCATCCGCAGTTTCCACCGGATCTTCATGCGGTCGGGTCTCCCTGTCCGGTCAGCTCGCCCAGGGCGCTGGTCACCGCCCGGCGATAGGCGTCTTCGATGAAGGTGGCCGACGGCCGGACATAGCGCATCGTCGAGCTCACCGTCCAATGCCCGAGTAGTTGCTGGATGGCCACCAGGTCCACGCCGCGCTCATAGTTGTGGGTGGCACACGCCCGGCGCAACGCATGCGGGCTGAACCACTCGCTCTGCGGCCGCCCCTCCAACTGCATGAGATAGCGCAGCCGGTTCCGGATGGTGCCGCGATGCAGCGCCCCGCCGGACTCATCGGCGAACAGCACCGGCGAGTCGGGGAAGCGGCCACGCACGTCATTGAGGAACCAGCGCAGCAGCAGATCCAGCCCGTCCAGCATCGGCACCCATCGGGGCCGCGGCCCGGAGGTGCGGGCGCCCTTGCCGAAACGGACATGCAACTTCCCGAAGGGGCCCCGGTTGAAGTGCACATCCGGCCGATCCAGCAGCGCGGCCTCCTCCGAGCGCAACCCGGCGTGATACAGGGTGCGAAACAGCGCATAATCCCGCGCCGCCGGGCCGTACTTGCGGGCGGTGGCGATGCGGTCCTTGAGGAAGTCGAAGAAGCCGTTGACCCGCTCCGGCGTCGGCGGCGGCAGCTCGGCCGGTGAGTCGTCGCCGACATGCCGGGAGGCGTTGAACTCATCCACCGGGCAGACCAGCCGCACCCCGAACGCGGCTTCGATCTCAGCGGCCTTACGCACCTGCAGAAACCGGTGAAAGCCCTTGAAGATCTGCACATACTCGCGCCGCGTCGAGGCGGCGCGACCGGCTACCACCAGGTCGCCGACCACCCGGTCGATGTCCTCGGGAGTGACCTCCCAAGCTGGACGACCGAGAGCGGCCAACGTCCGCTCCAGCAGCCCGGTGTCGTTCTCGATGGTCACCGGGCTGAACCCGCGAGCGGCCCACGAGGCCACGAACGCCTCGACGCACTGCGCCTGATACTCCATCGGATCGCTGACCAACGGCCCGGGCGGGAGCGCCCCGCCCTCCAGCACCCGCAAACGAGACCGCGCCACCGGCACACCTTCCTCACACCGGAAGAATGAAGGCAGCACCTAACATACGCCTCTCACGCCTCACGAATCAGGGAAACCAGAAAGAACCCAGAAACCCCAGCTAGCAGCCGAGATCCTCTGTCGGGAACATGTGCCACCCCCAAATGGCTGGACGAAGACCTTCACCGATCCCAGGCTCTGCACCGCGATCGTCGACCGGCTCACCTTCAACGGCACCATCATCGAGACCGGCACCGACTCCTACCGACTCGCCCACACCCAGAGCAAGGCCGGGCGGTCAGCCGATACCTGACCGCAGGGGGCACCGACGGCCTTCATCTGCGCATCTCGGACGACTCCCTGTGCGAGCTGCCCGTTGCGAACGGACCATCGTTGCGGAGGAGGGGTGTCCGAGGTGACAATGCATGGAGGTGCCGGGTGGCCATCCCGGCGAAGTGTTGGAGGCGCTGCTTGTGAACACCGCATCGCGGTGCGCCTCGCTGTGCGCGCCAGACGCTGACCACTTCGCTTCGCCCACCGGCTGACCTGCTTCGTTCGCGGTGGGCGCTTCCCCTCATGGGAGACCACCGTAGTGCCCGAAGACTTTGGGACGGTTGATCGCCGTCCTCTGACAACGGTTCTTGCCGCCAACCTCCTTTCGATCACTGGGAATTGCCTCACATACATGGGCGTGCCGTGGTTCGTGCTGCAGAGCACGGGCAGCGCCGCCAAGGCCGGGATCGTCGCGTTCTGCACACTGCTGCCCGCGGTACTCGCTGCGCTCGTCACCGGTCCGGTCATCGACCGGATCGGGCGACGGAGGATGAGTGTCGCCTCGGATCTCGCCTGCGGAGTCGCAGTTGCGGCGATCCCGCTGCTGCAGTTCGCCGGCGTCCTGCGTTTCTGGATGCTGTGCGTGCTCATGGCGGTGACAGGGCTGTTCCGTTCGCCGGGTGAAACTGCGCGCAGCGTGCTGTTGCCCACGCTCGCCGAACGCGCCGGAATGCCGCTGACCAGGGCTGCCGGGTTGTACGACGGTGCGGCACGCTGTGCGGCGCTGACTGGATCGGCTCTCGGAGGTGTGCTGATCGCCGTACTCGGAGCCGAGAACGTCCTGTGGGTGGATGCCGCGACCTTCGCTGTCTCCGCGCCGCTGTTCGCGTTCGGGGTGCGCGGCCTGCCCGAGGCACAAGCCCAGCGGCGGGTCGAACCGACATCGTTGCGTGCCTACCGTCGTGAACTCGCGGAAGGCTATCGCTTCCTGGCAGCCACTCCGTTGCTGCTGGCTCTGTGCCTGATGACGCTGGTCACCAGGGGCCTCGACCAAGCATGGAGCGCCGTGCTCCTCCCCGTGGATGCCCGTGTGGAGCTTGATGGTTCCATCGATCTCGGTCTGTTGAACGCGGCGTTCGGGGTGTGTGCACTCGCGGGGGCGCTGGTCTTTGGGGCGGTGGGCAGCCGCTTTCGGCGGTGGCCAGTGTTCGCGATCGCCTTTCTCATCGGGGGCCTGCCGCGCTTCGTGGTCGCCGCCTTCACCGACACCTTCGCGCCGCTGGCCGTGATCATGGCGGCTGAGGGTCTCGCCTTCGGTGTACTCAACCCCATCATGGCCACAGTGACGTATGAGACGGTGCCGGAGGAACTGCGCAGCCGCGTGTTGAGTGCGACGACGGCCTCGGTCCAGCTGGTCACTCCGATGGGCGGACTGGCTGCGGGCTTCCTCGTGGATTCGGCTGGCCTGCCCTGCACGCTGCTGACAGTTGGCGGTGTGTATCTGCTCGCCACGCTGTGCCCGTTGATCTTCCCGGTCTGGAGGCAGATGGACAGTACTGGCTCTCCCCACGACAGGGCGGAGGGCTCGCCGCCGCGTGTCTCGGGATCGAAGCAGGTGTAGAGGCGCGGGCCGCTTGTGCCTGGGCTGTCTTCCACCTGCGGACCCACGCCCGGAGCTGCCCAGCCGCCGCGACGATTGACAAGACAGAACGGGCGGCATCGTAGTCATGATGCCGCCCGTTCCGTCGGCGCGTCAGCAGCACTTTCGTCGGTGCTCCCGCCGCCCCGGCGGTGTTGCTGAAACTCACCGACATTCCAGACGCCCACCCCACCCCGTCGTTGCTGGAACTCACCGACAGGCGTTGCTGAACGTCATCGACATACTCACTTGCCGGCTACAGCCTGCTTCAAGGGCGTCGCGTCGTCGTCTCCACCATGGTGGTCAAGGTATGCAGCTCGGCGATGGCTTCCTGCCAGAGACCGCCCAGGCGGGCGGGATCGGTTAGCGGGTCGCGCAGCAGGGCGGCGTCGGCTATCAGGGTGGCGGTGGCCATGGAGCCGTGCTGGAGAATGGCGGCGATCAGACGATGTTGTTTTCCGATGGGAGGAACGAATCTCAGGGAGCCTACGGGCGCCCCTACAACAGTCAGACCAGTGCTGATGCGAATGGTGGTGATAGCGGTGGCGAGGTACGCCGGGTCCGTGCAGCGGACTGCCAGGCGTCGCGTGAGCACGTGGGGCAGATGACGGATGGCCTTCTGGCCGCGCAGGCGGTGACGAAGGGTGCGTGCCGGATGGATCTCGCCGAGGACATGATGCAGTCGCCGCATGGCCGACGGCTCGTGGCAGGGGAGAGTGATCGGCAACAGGCCAACCCAATTGCCCAGAGCATTCACCTGAGTCGCCGGGCGTAGGTTGAGGGGCAGGATGACTCCCAGGCCGCGCCGGTTGCGGCGATCGAGCGGGTCCTGCCAGTCGTGAGGGGTCCACTGGCGTAGTGCGCCGCTGAGCGCGGCCAGACAGACCTGGTTGACGCTGGCTCTCACGGCGAGTGCCGTGGCAGCGAGCCGAGCGGTGTCCAAGTCGACGGCATGGACGATGAAGCGCCCGGTGCCAGGTTGCTTATTGGGGGTCCAGTTGGCGGTGCGCCGCATGGGCAGACCCCAGTCCGTGAGGGATCGCGGTAGTGCGCCGACGAGGGGCGTGGACGGTGCGGCGACCCGTGAGACGTGAAAGTCGGCGGCGGAAGGGGGCACAGGCGCGGGCATCCGCCGACGACCGAACAGGGCCTCCACGGCATGGGCTATGGACAATCCGTCCTGGAACATATGGTGGGCGCGGTAACAGAGCGTGTACTCATTCGGCGAATAGCCGTGCAGGACGGTCAGGCTCCACTGCGGTCGCCCTGGATCCAGCGAGGGCAGATCCAGCGCGGCCATCGGAAGGTCGGCACCGGGTTCCACCCGGTGCGCGTCGACATGAGACCCGGGGTCAAAGCCGGAGTCGGGCCGCCAGCACGACCGGTCGTCGTCGAGCCGGTAGCCCAGAGCGGGGACGCGTTCAACGCGGCCGCCGACGTAGTCACGCAGCACCGCCGGTGTCGGCGGTCGGCCCGGAACCGTCAGCAGGACGCCGACGTGCAGCTGCGCGTTCCTCTGATCGGCGCCTCGCATAATGAAGTCGTCCAGCGCGGTCAGGGGAACGGAGGCGAAGGCCATGAGCACCTCATCGTGGCTGCGGCATGGGGCCTGTATCGGGCTCGGTTGATTAATCCAGCCGGGCAAGCGCCTGCCGGCGAAAAGATCAGAGCACATCCATATTAGCACTTTAAGTAATCATGCAATTACCAATTGCGACAGAGGGGCGCCGCCTGGCGACTATCGGCTCGCCGCTTGGGCTGACGGTCAGTCATCGACTTGTCGGACCTGCTGCACCGCAAAGGAGGCCAAACTGCGAGTTCCGGTTCGATTCTTCCCCGAGGCAGACGCGACCGATACAACTACCTAGCGTTACAGCAATACTGCGAACAGTGCTGATGGGTGGTAGACACCAAGGTCACGGCAACCGTAAGGAGCTGACGATGAACGAGGTGTCTGAGCGGGTCATGACCATGCTGGCCGGACGCGCCGAAGCGCCCTCGAGCGCCTGCGACGCCGCGTCCACGCTCGAGGAGGTAGGGCTGGACTCGCTGGACGTGGTCACACTCATCCTCGATATCAACCGCGAGTTCCAAACCACACTGGACGAGAACGAACTGAACACCGCGACGACGATCGCCGAACTCGTCGGCCTCGTGTCAGATGCGACCGAGGCCCGGTGACAACGCTGGGCAGTACGCTCCTTGGACTGGGAACCTACCGGCCCGTCCGGATCGTCCCCAATCGCGAGATCGCCGACCGGCTGGGGACGACCGAGGAGTGGATCACCCGCCGTACCGGCATTCAGGAGCGGCGCTGGGCCAACGACAAGGAAAGTGTCGCGATGATGGGCACCGCAGCGGCGGAAGAGGCAATAGCCGCCGCCGCCATCCCCGCCGCGAGCATCGACTGCATAATCGTCGCCACGATCAGCAGCCTTCGTCAGACCCCAGCCGTAGCACCCGAAATAGCCCACCTCCTGGGGGCGAATGGCACCCAAGCCTTCGACATCAACACTGCCTGCGCGGGCTTTTGCAGCGGCATCGCACTGGCGGACTCATTGGTGCGAAGCAGAACCGCCCAGTACGTGCTGGTCATCGGAGCCGAGCGGATGACCGACATCACAGATCCTGACGACCATCAGCTCGCCCCCCTGTTCGCCGACGGCGCCGGAGCCGCGGTCGTGGGGCCCTGCGCCGACGACGGCATCGGCCCAGTAGTCTGGGGCTCCCAGGGGAGCCTGCGCCAGGTCGTGCAACAGGCCGACCCGTGGCCGTCCGCCCGCGGCGAGCAGGCCGCAGCCCTGGTTCACACCCTACGCATGCAGGGCACGAGCCTGTTCCAATGGGTGCTCAACACCGTGCCGGAGATCGCATGTCAGGCCACAGCCGCCGCTGGTCTGACTCTCACCGACATTGATGTATTCGTCCCTCACCAGGCCAACCTCCGCATCACCCAGGAACTGATCCACCGCCTCGATCTGCGTGACGACGTCATCGTCGCCGCGACCATCACCGACCACGGCAACACCTCAGGTGCCTCCATTCCACAAGCGCTCACAGCTCTTCATCGAGAGGGCCGGCTCCACCCGGGATCCCGGGCCCTTCTGCTCGGTTTCGGAGCCGGCTTGTCGTACGCAGCCCAAGTCGTTCGACTGCCCTGACCATCACGCCTGCCGAAACCTCGCTCGTGCAGCTCTCGAGCCAACTGCTACGCCGAACGCTGGGTCCGCACCGTACGAGCCGAATGCACCGACCGCATGCTGATCTACAACGAGCGGCACCTTCGATCAGTCCTGAACGAGTACACCGACCAGCGAGGTAGGCCGTCCGGCGAGGTGCCAGCGTACTGGTCCTTTTCCGGACGGCCCCCTCCCGAACCCGCCGTGCCCGTTTCCGAGCAACGGGCTCTCCAGTGATTACTGCGTGGTTGTCGCGGTGGGGTGTCGTCCATGGATGGTGTCGTGGCAGGTGGCGCATACGATGAGGGTTTTTCGTCGCCGTTTTGCCATGGTTTCCATCCATGGGGGCTGTGGCCTTCCCGGTTTGGTGAGGTCTGCGATTTTCCGGACCTGGTGTACTTGCGCCTCGCCTTGATGATCGCAGGATTCGCATCGTCCGGTCAGGAGCCGGTTGATTAGTTCCTTATGCCGGATGATGCCCGGGACCGGTTTGCGGTCCACCAGTACCGCGTTTCTTTTCTTTTTCAGTGGCTGTCCACCGAACCGTGCGACCAGAGGTTTCCTGCCGTCGCGTTCAACACGGGCCTCAAAGCAGGTACGGGTCCCGTCGGGTGTATCGATCTTGGCCTTGTAGCGGGCCGCCATCTTCGACACCGTCGAGGCGTGATTGCAGGCCAGCGTTTTCAGCAGTGCGGTTTCCATGACCCACCGCACCCGGCTCAGTTTGTAAACATCGCCGGCCAGCAAGTAGTAGTTGACCAGACCTCGGTATTCGGCCCCGAAGGTGTTGACGATGGTGTGGTCATTCTCGTTCACCAGTTGGGACCGGTGCGCGGGTTTACCGCCTTTGAGGTAGGGGCTGGTCTTGGCCTTGATCACCGCCGTGGGCACTTTCAACGCGATACCGCCGTTGATCGACCGCTTACCACGGGTGGTTTTGCGATCGGCGTGCTGGACGGTGACGTCGTAGCCGAGGAAGCGCGCTGCGCCTGTTCGGGCGTGCGTGATCAGGGTTTTGTCCGCGGACAGTTCCAGTCGGAGTTCATCGCGCAGGAACTGGGTGAGGCGGGCTTTGATCTGCTCGGCCTCGGCTTTGGGGCCGGTGAACCCGAGGATCTGGTCGTCTGCGTAGCGGCAGTAGCGCAGCCGCCGGTAGCCGGGATCGTCAGGATCCCCGCTGGGCAGACAACGCTGCTGCTTGCGCAGCTGGCGCAGGGCGGCGCGGTCACCGCGGCGGCGGGCCCGTGCCATCTCACGCGCGACCTGTGTGTAGGCACGGTTGTGTGCTCTGCGTTTTCCCCGGGTGTGTTCTGGTATAAGAGTTGTTTCGACGAACTTGTCCAACCGGTCCAAATAGATATTGGAGAGGATGGGCGATACGACACCGCCTTGTGGCGCGCCGCTGAGCGTTGCATTCCATGCCCAGTCCTCCAGGTATCCGGCTTGCAGCATCTGTTTGATGAGCCGGAGGAACCGGTTATCGTGGATTTTCTCCGCCAGCAGCGAGAGCAGGACTTGATGGTCCAGGCTTCCGAAGCAGTCGGCGATGTCCAACTCGATGAACCAGGTCGTGCCGGTCCAGGTTTCTGCCACCTCGCTGAGTGCGGTATGGCATCCCCGGCCGGAACGGAAACCATGGGACCGGTCGGAAAAATGCGGCTCGTAATACGCCTCCAATAGTAGGCGGATCACTTCGCCGACGAGTTTGTCCGACCAGGATGGTAGTCCGAGCGGTCTTTTCTTCCCATTCTTCTTGGGAATGTAGACTCGCTTTGCCGGCCGGAACCGGTAGCGCTCATGGCGCAGCGCACCGATGATGCGACCGATCTTGGCCTCGGACAGGCCGTCCACGGTTTCCCCGTCGACCCCAGGCGTCATGGCTCCCTGGTTGGAGTACAGACGTCCGTAGGCCAGCAGATATAGCTGCGGGTTGAACAGTTGACGGTACAGCTCATCGCACGGCAGGCCACGCCTACCGCGTTCACGCAAGACATTCAGCACCGTTTCGGCGTTCTGCATTGCGCATACCTTCCGGTCTCCGAATGTCCATCACCTGACCTCCTTCGCCCTGTGGACGGCATTCCCGTCCCCCTTGGCAGGTCGTTACCCCTGCGACTACTACGAGGTCTCCGTCGAACCTTAGGGCTCGCGCCCCTTAGGTGATCCCATGTTCATCCTTGTTGCACGTATCGAGCGTGATTTAGGCGCCCCATTCATCTCCTTGAATTCCCTCATTGGGAATCGCTCCACACCCCGGAGGATGCATCGACCTTGTAGTGATGCCGATGCAGGGTCTGGCGCCGGTTGCAAATGCCATTTCCGGCGGACGTGCCCTTTCGTCATCTGGAGATTAGGGTTCAGGCAATCCAGCTTTCGCCGTGTCACGCGGGCCCCTCGACGCATCGCTTCTGGCACTTGAACGCGACCGCCGATTTTCTGGCATGCTGTGGTCCCCGATCACCTTTCGGATCCGGGTCAGCCATCAGGCCCAGAGACCTCCCTCCGAGTCCCTCCCAACTGAGTTGGGGATACAACAAGGCGCCTCATGGCGCAGTTACAACAGGCATCGACCGCACCAGTCCCGCCAGCAACGCCCACCTGATCATGACGGACGGGTTGTCCTGGCGATGGAAGGTCGGATCAAGCGTCGAAGAATGCTCGGCGGTGTGATCAACGAGTACTACAGAGCCGCCTAGCTGATCCAAAGAAACGCCAGCTCAAACCATGTGTCTGAGCTTTGAAGCGGTACAGGATATCGTGATCGCCATGACATCCCGAACCGGCGAATCACCTCAACTGGCCGCACTCCGCAGTCTGCTGAGCGAAGAGAAGCCGCCCTCACCGTCCCGCGCCTGGCGGGCGATACGTGAGCTGGTCGTCATGGATTACGGCATCGGCACCACCGCCGCGACCGAACTCGCCGCCGACTTCGCCGTGATAGCGGAACCGCCGACGGACAGACTGCTCAAACTGTGGCCGGCCGTTACCGACCGCGGCGAATTCGCTCGACTCCTCCTCGCTCCCGCCTTCGCCCGCGAGCACCGCACCGAGCTCGACCTCGGCAGGAAACACACCTTAGAGGGCTTGGGCCACCTGACGACGCTCCGCCGCCTGCGGATCTCGCGCCGCAAGGACATCACGGTCCTGGACGAACTCGCCACCCTCGGCAACCTCGTCCATCTCGATCTCGACCAATGCCCTGAGATCTCCGACCTGGCCCCGATCGCCCGCCTCACCGAGCTGACCACACTCAACCTGGGCGGCTGCCGCGCGGTCATTGACCTCGCCCCGCTCAAGGCGCTCGCCAGCCTCGAAAGGCTCGATCTGTCCAGGACCGGCATCAGTCATCTCGCCGACCTCACGGAACTCACCGCTCTCACCGAGCTGAATGTCTCCCGATGCGTCCGTCTGGAAGACCTCGAAGGGCTCGGTGACAAACCGGCCTTGACCACCCTGAAGATCGAGGGATGCGCCCGGCTCACGTCCCTGCGGGGCCTCGGCACGCTTCCCGGGATCACCCGCCTCAGCCTGACGGGCTGCGACAAGGTGACCGACCTACGAGGGATCACCGGCCTCACCGGGCTGGAAGGGCTGGTGATCTCCGGGTGCACCGGCCTCGCCTCGCTCAAAGGCGTCGAACAACTGCCATCGCTCCGGTGGATCTCAATCGTCGACAGCCCCGAGGTGCACGATCTCTCGCCCCTGTCCGCCGTGCCCGCGCTGCGTAAGCTCCTCCTCTCCGGGCAGCCTGTCACCGACGCCTCCTCACTCCCCAGCTCGGAATCGCTGAACGAGCTCACCATCCGCTACTGCGACATCCTGGACAACCTCGACGGGCTCGGCGGCCTGCCCGCGCTGTCCGATCTGTGGTTGGACGGATGCGGCGGGCTGCGCACGCCGGGAACCGGCCACGACCTCCCGTCGCTGCGCCAGCTGACCCTGTGGGGCAGCCCCGCGTTGGAAGACCTCGGCGGCATAGCCGACCTCCCGGCACTCACCAAGCTGTCGTTGTTGAGACTTCCGGACGACCTCGATCCCGCAGGGCTGCGCGGTCGAGCCCCGTTCAAGGAGATCCGCACCCATCGCGACCACGATCCCCGATGGCAGGCCGCCATCTCGCAGGCGCTCGGCAAGAAGGTGCGGATGGTCAACGGCTGGCTCGAAGTCCTGGACGAACCGCTGGATGCTTGACGCCGACCCGACCCTCACATGGCGGAGCCGGCGGATGGTGAGGATGAGGACGGCCAGGAGGGTGGTCATGAGGACGTCGCCGACGTGCAGGGTATACAACCCCACGGGGTAGAACTCGTGTCGTCCGGAGCCGGCGATCGCCATGACCTGTAACCCTCGAGCCACACCAGGGTGAACCTGTAGGGCTCGAATCTTCGATTCATGCGCTGACCTGCAGTCCTTGGCAGGCATGCAGATCTTGAGCGTTGCCGTCTGAGCGGTTGCTCAAACGGTTTGAGCGACTGCTCAAACCGTGGAGGCTGGGGATCCAGCGTGTCGAGCGAACTCGCAGGTCGGACGCTGTGACTGAATATTCGAGCCCCACAGGTTCCGCCGACTGGTGGCCGCGAACCTGCGACCGTCGGATCAGAAGCGGGCCATTCGCTGTCGGTGCCGGTTGCTAGCGCGACGCCCGAAAAGATCCGATCACGCTGGTGCGGGCAGGAGATGGCATGACGACGGAGAACGTCGGCACGGTTGATGTCACGTACTGCGAGGGCTGGGATCCGCAGGTTCCTGCGGCCGTCGCTCCGATATCGGAGCCGGAGGCCCGCGGCAGGGACGCATCAGGTGAGCAGTACGCCGTCCTGCTGTCTGTCCAAGGGGGGCCGAAGGCCTTGTTCCAGGTCGACTGGGGCCATGGTCATCTCGGGTTGTTCCTGTTCGATGAGTGCCAACGGCGCAACAGAGAGCTGGAATACCGGCAACTGGAGCCCGGACGGCTACACCTGATGCGCTACCAGGAGTGGCGCCACGCCTCTGACGCCGACGCGGAGTTCCCTGAGCGTGGCTGGTGTTTCACGATGACGATCGACCCGGACGGCCGCGCCAGGCAAGTTCTGCGCGATGTCGGCGGATCGCGTTACACCGGAGCGAGCGTCCCGGTTGAGCACCGTTCGGTGGCCAAGGCGGAGTTCGGCGCGTGGACGGCCTACGTCGATGCGCAGGTGCTCGGGCTGAGCGGCCGAATCACCCTGGCGCCGGCCCAGGACCCGGTGGACGGACCGGCTCCAGGCACGATGCCCGCCTGGTCGGCCCCGCTGCCGCTGCGCCCCCGGCATCTTGAAGCGCTCTTCACTCCCGGAAGCCGCCTGGCCTCTGACCAGGGGCGCGTCGCGTTGATCACCGAGCCCGCGCCCGCGGGGTGGCTTCACCTGCCCACCGGCTCCGTGATCGCGGCCGATCCTTACCTTCTGGGTGACTCCGTTCCCTTCACCGTCACTGTGGCTTCTGGCGACTACGCCGCCCTGATCGCCTCGATGCGCTGGGAGGGGACGGACTGGGAGGGCCAAACCCCGGCCGTGATGCTGCGGATCCTCGACAAGCCGACCGTCAGTTGGGAGCTCGCGTTGCTGCCGGGACAGGACGTCCGGTTGCTCGGCGCCGACGAGTTCTTCGGGTTCGGCGTAGATGCGGGGATGGGCTGCTTCCTCGACTCCTTGGGCCGCGACGAGTTCGAGAGGCTCATCGAGGAGTGGGAAGAGGAGTCCGACCAGGAGATAGACCTGTTGTCCACTGAGGTCCGCGCCCCGGAGACCGGCACCAATCTGATCGCCTACCAGAGCGGCTTGGGCGACGGCAGCTATCCAGTATGGATCGGCCGCGATGCCGACGGGGAAGTCACCTCGTTCGTGGCGGACATGCTCATCCTGCACGACGCCGACGCACTGCCTCCCACGGTGCCGTCGACAGCCGTCTGCCTGCCGCTGTTCGCTCCAGTGGCGGACGACCGCAGGGAGGCGCCGTTCACCAGTCCCGGCGCCGCAGCCGAGTTCATGGCGGCCCAGATCAGCCACGTCGCGGATGGCTGGGCCGAGCGCCGTCGCTCTTTCACCGAATCCCAAGCACTTCGCGACCGATGAAGGCCCCGCTTCTTGGCACCACACGATCCGGCACTCACGGACGCGAGCGGAACGGTCACTGAGAGATCTTCGTATGCAACCAGATGGTGTAGTACCCCTCGTTCATGATCGCGATGAGGAGGCGTCCCAGTTCCTTCTCCGGGGTCGGCACCGGCTCCGGAGGAGGCTTGTTGAGCTGGGCGGCGGCCGCCGATAGCTGGTTCAGCCTCTGGTCCATAGCGCCCCTCAGCCCATCCAGCCGTTCAGCCATCTCCGCCGAAAGACGTTCGGCCTGCTTGCGCGCTTCCTCGGCTATCCGTACCGCTTCCTCAGTTCGCCTTCTTCGCCCCCGCCAATCGAAGCTCCTCTTCCGTGGTTCCCTGAACCTTCTAGGTAGGCTTCCATGCATCCCCTCGCCTGGATGTATGCACGATCCGACACCAGGAAGGTATGAACCACGCGATCGATCAACTTGGCATACTTCGGTGACGATAAGGGATCTTCCGGTGGCTCTCCGGTGAACCCCCTGAACCTCATAACGGGCCGAAGGGCAGCAGCGGAACCGTTAGCGATTCCAGCCAGTCGGGCAGGAACGCGATGAGGTCGAGGTCTGCGTTCACCGTCTGCAGGACGGTCAGGACCGCCAGCAGGCTGAGGTAGCTGCCCACCGTCGCGGCGGTCACCTTCCGCTCGACCGGCTTGCCGTAGCTCACGGGCTCTGCATGCATGGATCCTCCAAATAGGGGGTGGACACGCGAAAGGCCCGCCCAGTCGGGCAGGCCATCAAGATCAGCTAACGAAACGGATGGCGCTATTGGGATGGGCGCATGAGGATGCTCCTCGAAGGGATCGGTTACGTGCGATGGGCCGTGCCCCGTCGGGCAGTCCGTCCCGGGGGGACTGAGGCGGACGGCCGCTCGGGCCGCTCAGTTATGGATCAGTTAGCGGCAGCATCTGGTGCCGCCTTCTCTAACTGCGACAGAATCCACCGCTGTGACCGTAGAGAAGACCTATGAACAGCAGCTTGAAGCCGTGATCCGCGAGGCCAGGCGGAAGAACCTGCTTGCCTTGTTAGTCGCTGTCGTGCGGCAGGCCGTCAGCGCTGCGATCGTGTGCGCTGCAATCGGCTTCCTGTTCAATCTCGATCTTGATGCCTACCCGGATCTCCTCCTGGCCGGGATGCCGGTAGGGATCGCCGTCTTCATGGTCATCGCCATGCATCGGAGCGACAACCGCCACGCCGAACTCCTTCTCCGGCATGGCTTCACCTGGCAGACATCCCCGCGCACAATCCTCCGACCGCCGACCAAGCCTGACTCCGAACCAGACTGCGAGGGACCCGCCTGACCGTCAGTCGCACTTCTCGATCAGTCCAGTTTCGTTCACTAGACTCTTACTCCTCCGCGGGCCCGGGATACAACGGGAATCGGGATTGGTGCAGGAGGTGGCCACGCGGGGTTCAGTCCACGCGCAGCAGCGCGGGCCAGGTCCTCGGGCCACATGCGCCGCCCGGGCTCCTTCTGGAAGCGGCGCAGCGCCTCGTTCAGTGGTGCACCGAACATGGTGCCATCGATGCCGCTGTTCAGGCCCATGCCGCGGGCATGCAGCAGGTAGAACAGGCGTGCCAGCCGGCCAGGATGTGCCGCCCGTAGGTGCCGATCCTGGTCAGGTCCCGTTCCAGGACGGTGCGCTGCTGATCGGTGAGCTCTTCGGCGGCCGCGCGCAGCAGCCTGCGATGATCGTACTCGGGATCGCCCTTGCGGCCCCGGCGCCCGCGCATCTTCCAGGTCAGCCGCCTGCGCAGCTCGGCGAGCCTGGCATTGGCCAGCCGCACCAGGTGGAAATGATCGACGACGATCCTCGTGCGTGGCAGCGCAGCGCGGATCGCCGAGCGGAATATGGCACACATGTCGATGGCCACATGAGTGATGGCGCCACGCCAGGCAGCGGGCTGGGCAGTCAGCCAGGCGGCCACCACAGTCGAGACACGACCCTCAACCTGACCCAGCAGCCCCTGGCCGCCGGTCAGGTCGGTGAAGCCGACATGCCACCGGTCAACGACCCTGCCGATATTTCCGGTGTCGGGATTCTGCCCCCAACGAGGCCTGCCACGGCGGATCTTGCCACCCATCCGCATCCACGATCTCCGCCACGGCGCCGCCTCGCTGATGCTGGCCGCCGGGGTAGAGATGAAGGTCGTGCAGGAGATGCTGGGGCACACCTCCAGTTCCTTCACGGCCGACACCTACACCTCGGTCTTCCCCGAGGTGGCGATGGCGGCCGCGGAGAAGACCGCAGCACTTCTGCTCGCCGAGGAGGAGGACCAGGGGGAGCCGGGAGAGGTGATCCCGCTGCGAGCCTGCCCCCGCTACATCAGGAAACCGGCCCCGTGATCGCCGTATTCGCACGGCGGGACGGGGCCGTTTCCTTTGCCGAGGAAGTCCCCAGAAGGCCGATGTCGATCATGGCGCGTGCGGGGTTGGTACGCGCGAGCACGCACGGAGCACGCAACCGCTAGACGAAAATTCTAGAACGCATCCGATCCCGTAAAGCCGCAGGTCAGGCCATGATCAAAAACGTGCCATACAGGATTCGAACCTGCAACCGTCGGATTAGGCAGTCGAAGTCCCCAGAATCCGTATGCGAGTCCTACCGAAGTTCGGGACAAGGCATTCTGTACATGTTCAGCAAATCATTGGCAACGCACTGCTTTCGATAAGTCAAGTGTTGGCCGCCAACGCGATCGAACATAAAGACTAGATCAAGCTCCGTCTCGACTCGTCTCGAAAGCGCAGACATCGGAGTTACGAGCACGGAGGCCATCGGATTAGAAGCAAGATCTTTTAGTGCCGCACAGTGCCGTTTGATGATGGTTCGTGCTGCCTCCGCGCACTTTGCGTGTCTGGCGGTGCCGGGTGCTGACGTCGCGTGACGGGGCGCACGAGCACGCACCGAGCGCGGCGGACATCCCAATTTGATCATTGCATCGCGGCTTCCCGGCATGGATCCCGCACTCCAGCTATGCTCGCGCAATCCATGGATGACGGTGGCAGTGCTCGGCACGTGCTCCAACCCGTACGCAACTCAATGATCTTCGCGGTGCGAGCTGCATACTCGGATCAAGGTCGTCGCTGATTCCAACTGTCATCCGCTGCGCCGTCAACGTCGGGCAAACCACGCAGACGACGCCCGGAATGACGTCGCTTCAGGACACCGCGGCGGTTCTGATGTGATCGGCCAGTGGCGACAGCGACGACAGCGGCAGTTCCCGATGCGTCCATGCCTGCTTGAGATACTCGGGGTGTAGTGGGGAAGCAGGTGAAGGTGGAAGTGGAACACGGTCTGCCAGGCCATAGGGCCGGCGGCTTGCCAGAGGTTCATTCCGCCCGGTTCCAGCGTGCACCGCAGGAGGGCGGCGGTGTGCACAGCACCCCGCATCAGCAGGCCTGCGCGGTCCGGGTGGATGTCGGTCAGGTCGCGACAGTGCTCGCGGGGGACGACCAGGTTGTGACCTTCCCGTGCGCTGACAGCAGCCGTCCTCGGGCCGCAGCGGACGCGTTGACGACGAGGAACCGCGGGACGTCTCCGGCAGGCTGGCGTGGCCTGTTCACGCAGGTCAGAAAGGTCTCTTCGGGCGCATGAGCGCGCTGGTTCCCCTGTTTGGTGTCGAAGGCCGATCTCGGACGCGCAAGGGCCTTGCCGTGTACGCGGTGCGGTTGTTTGATGACTGCGAGAGCGCCCGACCGGACGCATCGCGGGGCCGTGTCCGACCTTCCTGGTGAGGCATCGCGTTCGACGTTCGTGGAGGACCCCGCTCCGCGGCAAGGAGTCGGCCCTTCGAACGGGAGCCGGATGTGAGGCATGCGGCCAGGTGGTTCGGCGTGGTTGTCGTGTGCGCCTCCGTTGCGGTGGGGATGCTCGGCGACCTGGTCGTCGCCGGCCTGCCGCGCTGGTTGGCGCTGGTCGGGGTCGCCTGGGCGGTGTTCCTCGGGCTGCTGGCGACTCGTGAGCGGCTCCGTCAAGGTGGTGTCTGGCGGCTGCCCCCGATGTTGACCGCGGTGCCGCTGGCGTTCGCGTGCTGGGCTGGGCAAGGGTCGCTGATGGCGTGGGCCGCGACGCCATGGATCGTCGCCCTGGTGGTGGCCGCGGCTGTGCGCGGGCTGGCCGAGATAGTGATCGCGGCCGCCGTGGTCGGTGCCTTCTTCGCTCCCGACGCGACCATCTTCACCTGGTATGCCGTCCCCGCCCTGGCGGGCGCCCTCGCCGAAGGGCTCGTGCTGAGGCTGGTGAGCGAACTTTTACGGGAAGGGGCCCGGACAGCGACACGCGGTGGGTCGGCTCGGCGCGCCCGGCTGCTGGCGGTTCTGCCCCTGCCAATCGCGTTGTTACAGCGCGGTGCCGAGCGGGCGCCTGTCGTTCACTTCGTCGGCGCCACGTTCGCGCTGACCCACAAGCCCCACGCCGCCCTCCGGTGGGATCGGTGGGCCATGCGCCTGTACCGCAGGCGCGGGATGGTGGCCCGCGAGCTGGGTGCGCTCAGCGATCTGGCGACCAACCTGCACAGCGCGGGCCGCCACGACGAGGGCCTCGCCACCATCGAACACGCCCAGCAGGTGGTGAGTGAGCGCCTGCCGGCCTTCCTCAAGCGCGAGAATCCGGACGTGGGCTCCCTCGGTGAACAGGTGCTGGCGGCCCGCGCCGAGTACGACGTCGTCCACCTGTTCTTGATCGAGGGACGGATCAGGCGGGACGTCGGCGACATCAGCGGCGCGTGCGCGGTCGCGGACTCGGGCCTGGCAAAGCTGGACGGCGACAACGGGTTGAGGAGCCGCTGCGAGTCCTGGACCACAGGTGTACTGGCCCGGTCCGCGGTCGTGTCCGCCCAGGACAAGGGGCTAGCCTCCGTCTTGCGGGGCGTCGTGATCGGCGAGTTGATTGATTTCCTGATGTTCAAGGCGAACCTGGCCGGGACACTGCTCCACGACGACGAATCCGCCCTCGGCCTGCTCGACCGGGCCCGGCAGGTGGCCGCGGCGGCGAAGGACCGGGGCCGGGAGTTCATGGCCACCTACAACTACGCAACCTCCCTGGTCCGGCTGCGCCGCTACGGAGAGGCCGAGACCACGCTGCGGAGCGCGCTAGAGCTGGCAGAGGGCGCCGACGCGGGCGCCCGCCTCATGGCACTCGGGGGCATGGCGAACCTGTATCGCCTGCAGGACAGGCTGGACGAGGCCGAGCCGTGGTATGGAAAGGCGCTGGACCTGGCGGCGCAGTCCCACGCGTCCATGGGGATCAACGCCGGGCTCGGGCTGGCGCTGATACGGCTGAGCAGGGGCGAGGTCGAGGCCGCCCGCCGCGAACTCGGCACGCTGGTAGCCCGAGCCGAGCAGCTGAACTCCGACGCCTTCCTGCGGGCGGCCTACCTGGCCGCGGGGAAGGCGTACGAACAGGACGGCGGCCGCGAAGACCTGCAACGGGCCTGCGGCTACTACCGCTCCGCGATCGAACGCCTGGAGCGGGGCAGGGCCAGCCTCGACAGCGAGGAGGAACGGCTGCGCTTTCTGGGCGGCGAAGCCCGGGTCGAGGTGTACGAACGGATGGTGGCCACCTGCGTGACACTCGGCAAGCCGGTGGACGCCTTCGACTTCGCCGAGCGCGGCAAGGCCCGTGCGCTGGCCGAACGCCTCGGCGGCGAGGACGAGGATCCGCTCGCGTGGCCCGCGTTCCAGGCTGTGCTGGCCACGGCGGGTACGCCGCTGCTGTTCGTCGAATACTTCACCACCGTCGCCGGCGTCCTGGTCATCGGGGCACGAGCCGATTGGGACCGGCCCCGAGCGGTACGCGTCCCGCTGGACCGCGCCGGCCTGCGGCGCTTCACCCTGACCAACTTCGGCAGCGCCGGCCGCGTCCGCGAGATGGTGCTCGGTGGGCTGGAGGAGTTGTGGCACGGCCACGATCCCCTGGTCTCGCCGATCGCACAATGGTCGAGCCCGGACGAACCGGTCGTGCTGGCGCCGCACGGGCTACTGCACTACCTCCCGCTGCATGCCTTGCGCCTCGACGATCGGTACCTGATCGAGCGCAACCCTGTCAGCTATACCGCCAGCGCCTCGGTGCTGCGCGCCTGTCGCGCGGCCGCCGCGAGGCAGACCGTGCCCGGCGGATCGCCGTATGCTGTGTTCGGCGACCCGACCGGCGATCTTCCCCATGCCAGGTCCGAGGCCGAGGCGGTGGCCGCGCTCTTGGACACCACTCCCGTGCTCGGTACGCGGGTGACCCGTGCGGCGGTCATGGATGCCTTCCAGGGAGCCGACATCGCACACTACGCCGGGCATGCCCGGTTCGACGCCGCCGATCCGCTGGCGTCGGGACTGTGTCTGGGCGACGGCACCGTCCTCACCGCCCGCGAGGTGGCGACGATGGTGCGCGGCCCGTGGCTGGCCACGCTAAGCGGCTGCGAGACAGGGGTCAGCGGGCACCATCCGGGCGACGACGTCCAGGGCCTCGTACGCGGCTTCCTCTCCGCCGGTACCAGCACCGTTCTGGCCAGCCTGTGGCGCGTGCCCGACGACTCGGCCGGATACCTGATGACGCGTTTCTACGAGAACCTCCACAGCGCGGCCGTGCCGACCAAGGCCGAGGCGCTGCGCCGGGCCATCGTGGAAACGCGTGACCACGATCACCGTTGGAAGTTATTGCATCACTGGGCGCCCTTCACGCTGCTCGGAGACTGGGACTAGGAGAGAATTTGGACACGATCATCGAGGCCGAGTTCGACCTGGACACTGACGCGCTCGGCGACGAGCGCGGAACGGGTCAGGTCATGGACATCCTCGGCGACGAGGACATCCGTCTCGCCCTTCGGCGCAACCGCATCGCGCTGGCCAAAGGCCCATCGACCGTGGTCCACGGCGAGGAGGGCCTCGCGGGCTACGACGTGCCCCTTACCTGCGCGGTGCACTCCGACCCCCGCTGCCGCTTCGAGTGGTCCAGGCTCATGGTCGACCTCACCCCGACGCCGCGGGCCCGCATCTCCGACATGGTCCCCCGGGAAGTGGTTGAAGACCGTCCCGTGGAGTTGACCACGACCATCGGGGTCGGCCTGAAGTTCCACGTTGTCCCCAACGTCCTCAGCGCCGACCTGACGCCGCAGTATTCACACAAACGCACCGTGTACTACCCGCAGATCGTCTCCTCCGGCACCGGCTTCACCCGCGGCTACTGGGACTTTCTCGCTCTGGACAAGGGATACCTGCACGCGGACCGCGACCTGCGTCTCCTGGTCGCCGCCCCGGCAGGCGAACCGGTTACCGCGAGGTTTCAGCTGCGGGCTAAGGTTCGGATGGCCGGTGTCGCGGGTCTGCTCCCCCTCCTGGCCCGGAGCGGGAGCATCGACGGCGAACACCGGCTCGACCAGTAGCGCGACAAGGCGAACGCCATCCATGCCTTTGAAGCCGGTCCGTACCGCATCAAAAGCACAACCATGACGGCTCTGACCTGTGGTTTGATGGGGTTCGCACCCGCAGGAAAGATCGCGTCTTGTGCCTATTCGCCTGCTCTATCTGATCACGCTTCGGGTGTTCGGCTGGCTGATGTCGCTGGGCCGCGGCCGACGTCGAAGGACGCAGCGATCATGGTGGTGCGTCATGAGGTGGCGGTGCTGCGGCGGCAGGTCGGACGGCCACCCCGATTTTCAGCCCGGAACGGGCCGCCCGCAGGGCGATCGGAGACTAGCCCAAGACTAGCCCCGTCACCTTCGGGTCAGTCCAATGCGAGAGTGAACCGCCTCAAGCCAGTCAGCGGCCATGTCCGTTTCCGTTATGCGGCCGATCAACGCCAGGGTCGAGCTGATGCTCTCGTCCTCTTCCACGGGGTTGTCATCGCCACTGACCTGAAAGCGCAGCCCATCCATCAGGTGATCGAGCGCGTGCGGGTCGCTGCCCTGCTTGGAATCGGGCCAGGTGGGCCGGAAAGAGACGACGGTGTCCCCGTCCCGGATGTGCTTGAAGCTGTCATGGCCGTTGATGTCCATGCTGAAGCTGAGGGCGTGACGGCCTCCTTCGGTCAGCGACAGCAGGAAAGCGTCGTCTGAACGTGCCGGCAGGATGCCCGTCCAACCTCCGGCCTCGGCCACCCAGAGAGAACCGTCGTCGCCGTTGTGGTCGAGGATTTCGCTCAAGTGGCTCGGGACGCGGGTGGAAAGGTCCAAGGAGAAGGCTTGGGCGAGGGTGTCGAGATCCGCTCCCTTGATCCAAAGGGCGCTGAATCCCAACGACCACAGGTCCATGTCGTGATCGAGTTCATCGGTGAAGAGAGTCGAGACCAGAAGGTCGTGCAGGTACGTCGGCGACCGCATGATCACCTCCCGATTGTCGGTGCGCCAGGAGGGGGCATCCCGGAGACGCCCCCCTCCTGACTGTGGAGTTATGACGGTGGCGCGCCCGCGCGGATTCTGACCCAGAAGGCATTGGACGGCCAGTTGCCCGCGCCGCCTTCACGGGAGCTCGAAGTGAAGACGCGATAACGGGAGTAGAAAGCGCCCAGATCGAAACCGGCAGCTTCGTCGTGCGCCTCGCTCACCATGCGAAGCGAGGCGTTGAACGTAGGCGTCCAGACATTGTTGACCATGCTGCCCTCGACGCCGAGCGCTTGGAAGGCGGAGCGGAACGGATATTCATCGCACTCCTTGCCTGGGCCGGCCCCGGTGAGGTTCGGACAGTACCAGGTCATCTGGGTGCGGTTCTTCCCGTTCAGCAGCACACCGTCGGGGGCGAGCTCGCTGTTCGCCCGCCTGGTCAAGGGGGCCCTGGGTATCACGTCGTAGTTGCCGGGGAACTTCTTGGTGATGGGCTGGCCTTGCCGATCCAGCTTCGGATCGGTCGCCTGCGGGTTTTGGAAGGCATCTCTGATGTGTCTCGCCACCTCTCCGCGGAAGGGATCTTCCGTGTACATGGTGTAGACGCGGTCGGCGCCGAGAATTCTGCATCCGCCAGTGTGGCCGGGCCAATAGAGTTCGCCATTGGACCTGCGCGCCGGATAACTGAGTCGAATGCTGTCGCAGCGGGCGACGAAGGGAAATCGCCCTTCGGCCGAGTGGGGATCTGCTCGGTCCCGAGGTAGTGCCACAGCTTGAGCGGCTCCGGATCGAGGAAGTCGACGCTAACCCCTGGGTAGAGCTTGGGGTCATACACACGGACGGGACGATCGGTACTTGGGACACCACGACGATGCGGCTTGCTGGACAACGTCGTCGACCCCGCCGATGTGCGGCCGCTGCTGGAGCGGACGCTGACCGGGCAGGTGCTGGTGACCAGCAGGCTGGGCGAGGGCTGGCACCACCTGGACGCGCACGTACTGCGCCTGGACGTGCTGGGCGAGCGGGAGGCGATCGAGCTCCGTACGTGCTCGCGCGTATCACCCGCGAAGTCGGCCAGAGCCGGCAGATCGAGCAGGTCGGTAAGCGGGTCGGCGACACTGACGTGCTCCAGACGACGGGCGAGCACGTCGATCTGGGGTGATGGCACGCAAACACGGCCCCTGCTCTTGATCGACTGGTGTAGATAACCGACGATCACTAAAGGCGCGTTTGTTATTCACGTCCCAGGATTGCTCTCTACCACCCGCTTTTGTCGAGCTGGCGCGTGTCCCACCGGCTGAGAACGCTTCGACCTTGGTATGCCGAGACACCAACGGAACTGACCGAAGCTCTGGCTTCCTTTCCGTTCAGCATCCCAAAAAGCCCGAGATTCATTGAGGCACGGGCGCGATCACCACGATGAGATACTTGCTCCGGTCGGCCTGATCACCACTGACCTCCTTGTCGACAAGATCCCGCACCTCGATGCCGTAGGAGTCGTCCGACATGAATGACCTGAGGC
This sequence comes from Nonomuraea sp. NPDC005650, assembly GCF_040605375.1. Classification (NCBI taxonomy): domain Bacteria; kingdom Bacillati; phylum Actinomycetota; class Actinomycetes; order Streptosporangiales; family Streptosporangiaceae; genus Nonomuraea; species Nonomuraea sp. NPDC005650. The sequence goes on along the minus strand of NZ_JBEXCR010000036.1, from coordinate 3,209 downwards.
TCAGACTTGTGTGCTTCCAGCGCGTCGATGTCATTGCCTTGAACGTTGGGCCTTCGCCTGAGGGAACCCATCCGCGCTGTTCGAGCCGGCTTTGCGCGACACGCATTCCTTCTTCGGAAGACTGGGCGCCGACATCGAGAATCAGGATGTCGTCGACCTGAATGGTGTTTTCAAACCTAGGATCATCCTGGGTTTGCGCTACAACCCGGCCAATGCCCTGCACCTCGTCAACCACGCCTGCCTCGACCCGGATCGTTTTCTGAAACCAGAGCCCGCATCCGGATGTCAGAATCGCTACACACAGAGCGATCAACGCGGGCCCGGCAACGGCAGTCATCCTGGCCAAAACTGGATGGCGATCGTGAACTGTCACGGAAGGAGCATACCTCACCAAGGCCACGGAGGGGTTGAACGTTTCGCATTACGTGAATAGTCAGGAGTTCCCGAACGCCCAGAACTCCAGGGCTGCCAGATATGACCATCCGTTCTCACCCATCGCCGCCCACCGCCTTGCCGCTTCCTCGCGCGACGTTGTATCAGGATACTTTGCGTTGCCGCTCAGCCATGCTTCCAGTTTTTTCGTGGACCACTTCTTGTTGCTGGCACTCTGGGTCGCGCCAGAGCAGCCACAGTAGGCGACTGCCGTTTCTGCCCAGGTCATCTTCCTTGTCCCGCCACCCGCGGTTGGGATATTGACTGTTTTGTGCAAATACCACATCCACAGCGCCGCTGCCCCAATAGGATCTCTGATGATCATTTTAAGGGCATTTTTCTCGCTAATAGCTTTTCCGAAGCGCTCTTTGTGCGCCATTGCCACCTTGTAAGGCTCAAGCTGTGGCAGGCCAAAGGACCCGGTCATTCCCTTGGCCAATAGGGTGAGAAACGTCACACCCTTATTATTCTTCATGTACGCCTGAGTTTCTTCGCGATTCAATTCATAGAGAAGGGTGGCGGTCAAATAGATTCTGTCAACCTTGTAGAATCTCGCAGCATTTTCGATCTTCTTTCGGTAGGGTATGAGTAGTTTGTAATATTGATAAAATGATGCCTCGCTCTTCTTTCTAGGATCCTTGTTGAGAGCTGGATCCCGCATGGGGGAAAAGAGCATATTCTTTCCCTTGATCCCTCTCGAGGAAGCCGTCATCACTCCGGACGTGCCCGAAGATCCCCTCTTGGAAGGCGGCGAAATGCCGAGCAGCTCTTGCTCGGTGATCGAAGGATCGAGGAAGTTGATCCATGATGCCAACCTCGCGAAATCGGCGCGCTGTTCGCCGGTCAGCTCCCAATAGTCGTCGGGGGCCGTCATGCCGCTTATCGCCATCACGTTGATTCGTTTCGCTTCCTCATCGCTGAAGGAGGGAAGGCTCGGCAGGACGTAGTTCTCGAAGTACCACTTAGTAACGTCTTCTTCGGCGAAGTTCCAACTCGCCTCCCCTGCATTGACGCAGGCGAGGCAGCCGCCGATCATGTCGTTGGACGAATCAACTGCGCCGCCGCCTCCGTAGCAGCTTCCGATGCATTGCCCGCCGCCTGATGATCCGGAGCTGCTGTAGCTGCCTGCCGGAATGGTGGTGTAGCCGCTCGACCCGGAGCTGCCGTAGCCGGCCCCGGAGAGTGAGCCGCTGTCGATGACGGTGTAGTGGCCGGTGGGGTCGGTGCCGGTGAGGGGTGAGGCGTTGGCGTAGGTGTAGCGGTTGGCCTGGACGGAGGGGTTGGGGGTGAGGGTGGCGGTGTCGCGGCTGGTGAAGGTGCCGGTGCCGGGCTGGTACCAGCGGGCGTGCATGTTGACTTTGCCGGTGTCAGGGTCGGTGTATTCGCCCTGGTAGCCGACGTTCGTCTTGGTGCCGGTCTGGGCGGTGACGGTGCCGAACGGGTCGTAGGCGGTGGAGGTCTGCAGGGTGGTGGTGTAGGTGGCCACCAGGTCGCCGTGCAGGTCGCTCAGCGTCGCCACCGCGGCAGCGGTGCCCTCCTTGAGGCCAAGCAGGCCGCCGCCGAGGTCGCGAGCGTACTTGGCCTGGACAGCGCCGCCGCTATCGGTGATGGCAGCCAGGTCGTTGCCGAGCCCGCTGTAGGCGAAGGTGTGCTTGGCGGTGCCGCGGATCCGGCTGGTCATCCGGTCGAGGGCGTCGTAGCTGTAGAGGTTGTCGCCGTCGGCGATGAGCCGGTCGAAGGCGTCGAAGGTGTACTGGGTGGTGGCACCCGCCTTGGTGCTGGTGGCCAGGGTGCCGCGCGGGGTGTAGGTGTAGTCGGTGCCGTTGCCGTTGGTGAGGCGGTTGCGCTCGTCGTAGGTGAAGGTCGCGTTGCCGGCCTTGGTGCGGTTGCCTGCGGCGTCCCACTCATACGCGGTGGTGGCGCCGCTGGGGGCGGTCCAGGAGGTGAGGCGTCCGGCGTGGTCGTAGCCGTAGGTGTTGATGCCCGCCCCGGCGGTGCCGGCGGTGGTCTTGCTGGTGAGGTTGTCGTCCTTGTCCCACTCGTAGGTGATCTTGGAGAGTTGGGTGCCGGAGCCGTTCTTCAGCGTCTGGCCCGTGACCCGGTCCATGTCGTCGTAGTCGATGGTCTGGGTGCTGGCCGTGCCAGTGGTGGCCGTGATCGTCTTCAACCGGCTGGCCGCGTCGTAGCCGTAGGTCAGTGTGCGGCTGGTGACCGGGTCGGTGGCGGTCTTGAGACGGTTGGCGCTGTCGTAGGTGAAAGTGGCGGTGCCGGATGCGTCGATGCGCTGGGTGGGGGTGCCGATCCCGTCGTAGCCGTAGGCGGTCTCCTGGACGGTGCCCCGCGAGACCTTCAAGGGCAGGCCGCGGTCGTTGTAGTCGACCGTCAGGTCACCGGCGGCGGTGCGGCGGCCGGCCAGGTCGTAGCCAAACGTCCGCTCCGCTGTGGCGGCGCCGCCGCCCGCGCCGCTCTCCTTGGTGAGCCGGCCCAGGCGGTCGAAAGTACGGTCTATGCGCACCCCGCCCGGCTGGATGGTGGCCTTGGGGTTTCCGGCCTCGTCGTAGACGTGGGTCCAGGTGCGGTCGGCCGCGTTCGGGTGCGCCGTTGTGGAGGGCTCGGTCGCTGTTTCGGCCAAACCGAGGCTGTTGTAGCTGGTCCAGGTGGCGTTGCCCCGCCCATCGGTGATGGGTGTAGCTCGCGCTCAGGGACTGTCTGACCTGGATTGTTGATGTCTATCAGAGGAGCTGCGGCTACCTCCGTCGCGGGTCTGGATGGTCACA
>NZ_JBEXCR010000035.1:0-152924 GCF_040605375.1 Nonomuraea sp. NPDC005650 | reverse complement strand
GCGCACGTGCCGCTGCCCCACCCGGCCACCGACCTGCTGACCGGAACGGCCGCGGACCACCAGGTCACGCTGGCGCCGCAGGCGGTCGCGGCCCTCGTCCAAGGAGCGGAATGAAGTTCAAGGACGGCTACTGGCGGCTGCGTCCCGGGGTGCGGGCCGACTACGCCGCGGCGGCGCACGACGTGACCGCCGACGCCGGCTCGCTGCGGATCCTGGCCCCGGCCAGGCCCATCACCCACCGGGGACACACGATCGACGGGCCGGTGCTGCGGGTGGACCTGTCGTCCCCGATGCCGGACGTGATCCGCGTCCGCACGGTGCACTTCGCCGGATCCGTCCCCGGCTCGCCGGTCTTCCAGGTGCGCGACGACGCCCCGGACGTGGAGCTCACCGTGGACGGCGAGCAGGCGAGCCTGACCAGCGGCGCGCTCACCGTGCGGGTGCGCAGGGACGCGCCCTGGGAGATGACCTTCAGCGCGGACGGGCGTGAGCTGACCCGCAGCGCCGGCAGGAGCCTGGGCGTCATGCGCGACCCCGCCGACCGGCACTACATGGTGGAGCAGCTCGGGCTGAGCGCCGGGGAGCTCGTGTACGGGCTCGGCGAGCGCTTCGGCCCCCTCGTGCGCAACGGGCAGTCCGTCGACATCTGGAACGAGGACGGCGGCACCAGCAGCGACCTGGCCTACAAGAACATCCCTTTCTACCTCACCAACCGCGGCTACGGCGTGTTCGTCAACCATCCCGGCCGGGTGTCGTTCGAGGTCGGCTCGGAGTCGGTGTCGCGGGTCCAGTTCAGCGCCGAGGGCCACGACCTGGAGTACCTCGTCATCCACGGGCCCACCCCCAAGGACATCCTGCGCCGCTACACGGCGCTGACCGGCCGCCCGGCGCTGCCGCCCGCCTGGTCGTTCGGGCTGTGGCTGTCCACGTCGTTCACCACCGACTACGACGAGGTGACGGTGGCCTCGTTCGTGGACGGGATGGCCGAGCGGGACCTGCCGCTGAGCGTGTTCCACTTCGACTGCTTCTGGATGCGCCGCTACCGGTGGTGCGACTTCGAGTGGGACCCGGAGGTGTTCCCCGACCCCGAGGGCATGGTCCGGCGGCTCAAGGAGCGCGGGCTGCGCGTCTGCCTGTGGATCAACCCGTACATCGGGCAGGCGTCGCCGCTGTTCGACGAGGGGGCTGCGGCCGGGCACCTGCTGCGCCGGCCGGACGGCACCGTCTGGCAGGACGACCACTGGCAGGCGGGCCGGGCGCTGGTGGACTTCACCTCCCCGGCCGCCCGCGAGTGGTACGCGGGCAAGCTGCGCGGGCTGCTCGACATGGGGGTGGACGCGTTCAAGACCGACTTCGGCGAGCGCATCCCCACCGACGTCGCCTACGCCGACGGCGCCGACCCCGAGCGCATGCACAACTACTACACGCTGCTCTACAACGAGACCGTGCACCGGGTGCTGGCCGAGCGGGGCGCGCCCGTGCAGTTCGCCCGGTCGGCCACGGTGGGCGGGCAGCGGCTGCCGGTGCACTGGGGCGGCGACTGCGAGTCGACGTACGAGGCGATGGCCGAGTCGCTGCGGGGCGGGCTGTCCCTGGGGCTGGCCGGGTTCGGGTTCTGGAGCCACGACATCGGCGGGTTCGAGGGGCGGCCCGATCCGGCCGTGTTCAAGCGCTGGGTGGCGTTCGGGCTGCTGTCGTCGCACAGCCGGCTGCACGGCAGCAGCTCGTACCGGGTGCCGTGGCTGTTCGACGAGGAGTCGGTCGAGGTGCTGCGCTCGTTCACGCGGCTGAAGGCGCGGCTGATGCCCTACCTGTACGGCGCCGCGGTCGAGGCCGCGGCCGAGGGGCTGCCGATGATGCGGGCCATGCAGCTGGAGTTCCCCGGGGACCGGGGCTGCGACCACCTCGACGCCCAGTACATGCTCGGGCCCGATCTGCTGGTGGCGCCGGTCATGTCGGCTGATGGTGATATTTCGTATTACGTCCCGGAGGGGACCTGGACCCGGCTGCTGGACGGCACGACCGTCACCGGGCCGGGGTGGCGTACCGAGCGGCACGGGTTCGACAGCCTGCCGCTGCTGGTGCGGCCCGGCGCGGTGCTGCCGACGGGCGCCCGCGACGACCGGCCCGACTACGACTACGCCGACGGCGTCACCCTGAACGCCTACCTGCCGGCCGACGGCGCCCGCCGCACCGTCACCGTGCCCGCTCCCGTGCCCGCTCCCGACGGCGGCGTCGGCGCCGTCTTCGAGGTGTCACGCACGGGCGACCGCGTCAGCGCCCGTCGCGTGGCCGGCACGGCCGCCCCGTGGAGCCTGCGGCTGCACGGCGGACCCCAGACTTCGGACGGGCCGCGGGTCACCGCGGAGCCCGGCACCGACGACATCGAGATCACCCTGTGAGGAGCAGCATGACCGCCTTCCCCGAGAACTTCCTGTGGGGCACCGCCACCGCCGCCTACCAGGTCGAGGGCGCCTGGAACGAGGACGGCCGCGGCCCGTCGATCTGGGACACCTTCTCCCACACCCCCGGACTGGTGACCAACGGCGACACCGGTGACGTGGCCTGCGACCACTACCACCGGATGGAGGAGGACCTGGACATCCTCGCCGGCCTGGGCGTGGGCGCGTACCGGTTCTCGATCTCCTGGCCGCGCGTCCAGCCGGGCGGGCGCGCGAACCAGCCCGGGCTCGACTTCTACTCGCGGCTGGTGGACGGGCTGCTGGCGCGCGGCATCGCCCCCGTCGCCACCCTCTACCACTGGGACCTGCCGCAGGAGCTGGAGGACGCGGGCGGCTGGCCCAACCGCGACACCGCCCACCGCTTCGCCGAGTACGCCGACCTCATGGGCCGCACGCTCGGCGACCGCGTCCGCACCTGGATCACCCTGAACGAGCCGTGGTGCTCGGCCTACCTGGGTTACGCCTCCGGCGTGCACGCCCCCGGCAGGACCGAGCCCGCCGCCGCCCTGGCCGCCGTCCACCACCTGAACCTCGGCCACGGCCTGGCCGTCCAGGCGCTGCGCGCGGTCGTCGACCCGGCGGCCCAGATGTCGGTCACCCTCAACCTGCACCACGTACGCGGCGAGTCCGAGCGCGACGCCGACGCCGTCCGGCGCGTGGACGCGGTGGCCAACCGGGCCTTCCTCGGCCCCATGCTGGAGGGCGCCTACCCGCGCGACCTCATCGCCGACACCGCCGCCGTGACCGACTGGTCGTTCGTGCGCGACGGCGACGAGACCACCGCATGTCAGCCGCTGGACCTGCTCGGGGTCAACTACTACAACCCCACCCTGGTCCGCCAGTGGGACGGGGACAGCGCGCGGGCGACCGCCGACGGGCACCAGGACGGGACTGCGTCGCCGTGGATCGCGTGCGACGACGTCGAGTTCGTCCCCCAGCCGGGCCCGTACACCGAGATGGGCTGGAACATCGACGAGACCGGCCTGACCGAACTGCTGCTGCGGCTGCACCGCGACTACCCGTCCACGCCCACGATGATCACCGAGAACGGCGCGGCCTTCGCCGACGTCGTCGACGCCGACGGCCGGATCAGGGACGAGCGGCGCGTCGACTACCTGCACCGGCACCTGTCCGCCGTGGCCGAGGCGATCGCGGCCGGGGCCGACGTGCGCGGGTACTTCGTGTGGTCGCTGATGGACAACTTCGAGTGGGCGCACGGGTACGCCAAGCGGTTCGGGATCGTCCGCGTGGACCCGGACACGCTCCAGCGCACGTGGAAGGACAGCGCCCACTGGTACCGCGACGTGGTCGCCACCGGCAAGCTGCCCGCCTGAGGCCGGCGGGCCTACGGCTTGCGGGCCACGCCTCCGACGAAGGTGTGGTACGTGATGCCCGGCGTGGCGCGGTCGTCGGGGCCCGGGCGCCACTCGGGCAGCGGCACCAGGCCGGGCTCCAGCAGTTCGAGACCGTCGAAGTAGGCGAGGATCTCCTCGCGGGTGCGCCACCGGCCGGTGCCGAGGTGCTCGTTGAAGATCCGCTCCGCCTCGTACGCCTGCTTCGACACCTCGGGGTGCTCGTCGCCCGGGTTGTGGAAGTGCGAGATCACCACGTGACTGCCCGGGGCGAGCGGCCCGATGAGCGCGGCGGCGACGCCGGCCGGGTCCTCGCCGTCGCCCAGGTGGTGCAGGATCCCGAACATCAGCAGCCCGACCGGCTCGCTGAAGTCGATCAGCGAGCGCGTCTTCTGATCGTCGAGGATCTTCTCCGGCTCGCGGGCGTCGGCCTCGACGATCGTGGTGCTGGCGTCCACGGCGAGCAGCGCGCGGCCGTGGACGAGCACGATCGGGTCGTGGTCGACGTAGACGACGCGCGAGTGCGGGGCCACCGCCTGCGCGATCTCGTGCACGTTGCCCTGCGTCGGCAGGCCGGAGCCGATGTCCAGGAACTGGCGGATGCCCGCCTCTGCCGCCAGGAAGTGGACCGTGCGCCGCAGGAACTCCCGGTTGGCCATGGCCGCCTCGGGCGCGTCGGGCGCGACCTTCAGAGCCGCCGCGGCCACCTGGCGGTCGATCTCGTAGTTGTCCTTGCCGCCGAGCATGTAGTCATAGACGCGGGAGACACTGGGCTTGGTGGTGTCGATCCCGCGAGGCGCGCGCTCCTGCTCGCTCTCGGGCACTGTCGGCTCCTCGGTCGGATGGGTGGAGCCATGATCCTAATTGGCAACCTCCGACTTATGCCGATATTTCGTGACGTAAGAGGCGGGCGGCTTCGGCCATTGCCCGCATCTTGCCCTCGGCCGACTCGCGCGGCAGATATTTCATCCCGCAGTCGGTGGCGATGACGACCCGGTCGGGCGACACGTGCCCGAACGCCCGGCGCACCCGCCCGGCCACCACCTCGACCGGCTCGACCTCCGGCGTGGACAGGTCGATCACCCCGAGGATGATCGTCTTGTCCTTGAGGTCGGACAGCACGCCGAGGTCCAGCCCCGACTGCGCGGTCTCGATCGACACCTGCCGCACCGGGCATCCGGCCAGCTCGGGCAGGAACGAGTACGCCTCCGGCCGCTCGTGGATGATGGCGGCGTACCCGAAGCAGATGTGCACCGCGGTCGTGCCGGTGACGCCGTCGAGGGCGGCGTTGAGCGCGGCCAGCCCGTAGGCGCGCGCGGCCTCGGGCCTGGCCTGCATGTACGGCTCGTCGATCTGCACGATGTCGGCCCCGGCGGCGAACAGGTCGCGGATCTCGGCGTTGACCGCCGCCGCGTAGTCCATCGCGGCGGCCTCGGCGTCCGGGTAGTGGTCGTTCTGCGCCTGCTGGCTCATCGTGAACGGCCCCGGCACCGTCATCTTGACCGGGCGATCGGTGTGCGCGCGCAGGAACCGCAGGTCGCCCACCTGGACGGGAGCCGGGCGGCGGATCGGGCCGACGATGCGCGGCACCGGGTTCGGGTGGCCGCTGCGGTCGAGCGCCGTGCCGGGGTCGTCGAGGTCGACGCCCTCCAGGGCGGTGGCGAAGTGGTTGGAGTAGCTCTCGCGGCGCATCTCGCCGTCGGTGAGGATGTCCAGCCCGGCGCGCTCCTGGGCCCGGATCGCCAGCTCGGTGGCGTCGTCCTGGGCCTGGGCGAGGCGCTCGGGCGGGATCCGCCACAGCTCCCTGGCCCGCACGCGCGGCGGGAATCGCCCGGCGAGCCTGGCGCGGTCGATCAGCCACTCTGGCTGGGGATAGCTCCCGACCAGCGACGTCGGCAGGATCACAGGTGCCTCCTTCTCCCGGATCCTCCTACTGTGCGCCTACGAGCGATCGACGTGAAGCACTTGCGTGCGTCTACCGGCGATCGACGTGGAGCACTTGCGGGCGTCTACCAGCGATCGACGTGGAGCACTTCGTCGAGCGGCTGCCGCTTCGCGGGGCCGAACGTCTCGCCGAGGAAATAGGCGGTCGGGATGAGCACGCCCTGGCGGACGTCGCCGGGGATGCCGAGCAACTCGGCGACCTCGCTCTCGTACGCCAGGTGCAGCGTCGTCCACGCCGTGCCCAGCCCGCGGGCGCGGGCGGCCAGCATGTAGCTCCAGGCGGCGGGCAGCAGCGACCCCCACAACCCGGACTGGTTCCCCTGGGGCAGCCCGCCCTCCGACACCGCGATGCACCCGATCACCAGCACCGGCACGTCCCCCATGTGCTCGGCCAGGTAGAGCGAGCTCTCGCCCACCCGCCGCTGCTGCGCCGCCCGGACCGGGTCGTCCTGGAACAGCGCCCGCGCGGAGGAGCCGGACTCGAAGTACGCCTGGTGCGAGCGCTCGTAGTAACCGCCGATCGCCTTGCGCAGCTCGGGGTCGGTCACCACCATCCAGTGCCAGCCCTGCCGGTTGCCGCCGCTGGGCGCCTGGAGCGCGACGTCGAGGCACTCGCGTACGAGCTCCAGAGGAACGGGGCGGGTGAGGTCGAGACGCTTGCGCACGCTGCGCGTGGTGGTGAGCAGCTCGTCGGGGCTCAGCGGTTCGATCGTCATGCGGCCATCATGTCAACGTGACCGCGTGATCCGAAGCGTCCGCTCCACCTCGGCGGTTCCCGCCGCGCGGGTCAGGTGTGGCCGAGGACGCGCAGGGCGGGCAGGGCGCGGTCGGCGTAGTCGAACAGGGCCTGGTTCTCCCAGCCGTTGCCCGACGACGGGTCCGCCGGGTCCCAGCCGTTGCCCTGGACGCCCGTCCAGGTCGCCTCCCAGGTGAACAGGCCCAGCCCCAGCCCGTCCGGGACCTGGCGGACGATGTCGGCGACCTTGGCCAGCATCGCGGCCTGGCCCTGCGGGGTCGCCTGGTAGCCGGGGTACGGCTCCGCCGAGACGATGATGTTCGGCCAGCCGTCGTCGTCCCCCGTCGTGAACGGGTACGCCGTCTCCACCACGACCACCGGCCGCCCGTAGCGGGTGGCGACGTCGTTGATGTTGGCCTGGAACGTCTCCAGGGTCCCGTGCCAGTACGGGTAGTATGACAGCCCGATCACGTCGTACCGGATGCCGTGGGCGGCGGCGTTGTCGAACCACCACCGGTAGAGCCCGTTGTCGCCCCCGTTGGCCAGGTGCAGCACGACCTCGGTCGAGCGCGACACCCGCTTGACCGCGTCATATCCGGCGTTCAGCAGGCGGGCGGTGTTCGCCCAGTCGGAGTTGGAGCCGTCCGGCCAGAGCAGGCCGCCGTTGATCTCGTTGCCCACCTGCACCATGTCCGCCGTGGTGCCCTGGCGGCGCAGGGCGGCGAGCACGTCGTAGGTGTGGTCGTACACGGCCTGCGTGAGCTGGTCGAGCGTGAGCGGCTCCCACGCGGCGGGTTTGAACTGCTTGCCCGGGTCCGCCCACGTGTCGGAGTAGTGGAAGTCCACCAGCAGCTTCATGCCCTGCGCCTTGGCCCGCTTGGCGACCGCGAGAATCCGGGCCTTGGTGTTGTAGCCGTCGGCCGGGTTCACCCAGACCTTGAGCCTGATGTAGTTGAGCCCGGCGTCCGACAGGATGCGCAGCGCGTCGCCCCGGTGGCCGCGGGCGTCGCGGTAGACGCCGCCGTACGCCTCCGACTTGGCGAGGCTGGAGACGTCCGCGCCCCTGATGCGCAGCACCCCCGCCTGTGCCGGGTGCGCGACGGTCAGGGACGCCAGGACTAACAGGAGCGTGGTCAGGATGCGTCTCATCGAGGGTCTCCCTAGGGGGTGGGGGCGATGACCGTGACCGCGCCGGGCGCGACGGTGACCGATCCTTCGTGCCGTACGCCGTCGAACACGCTCGTCCCGGTCACCCCCTCGACCGTCACGGGCTCGTCGCCGTGGTTGATCAGGAAGACGTGGCCGCCCCGGCGCACCAGTTCGAGGGTGTCGGGCAGGCCGCGCGGCCGGGACACGTTCGCGTGGTCGAGCACCTGGCCGAGCAGTTCGCGCAGGCCGCTGCCCCGTGGGGCGGTGGCGAGGTACCAGGCGCTGCCCGCGCCCAGGTCGTGGCGGGTGACGGCGGGGTGTCCCGCGTCGGGCCCGGTGGCGAAGTCCCGTACGGCGGCCGCGCCCGCCGGGCGGACCCGCTCGGACCAGATCCGGGCCTGGTCGCCGCCCGTCAGCGTCACCGTCTCGTGCTCGCGCAGCGGGTGGAACTCCTCGATCGACAGGCCCAGCAGCTCGCGCAGCGCGCCGGGGTGGGCGCCCGGGTGGATGGCGTCGTACTCGTCCACGATGCCGGAGAAGTAGGAGACGAGCAGGTCGCCGCCCGCCTCCACGTATCGGTGGAGGTTCTTGGCGGAGGCCTCGGTCAGCAGGTACGAGCTGGGCACCACCACCACCCGATATCCCGAAATATCGGCGGAAGGGTGGACGAAGTCGACCGTGACGTGCTCCCGCCACAGCGCCTCGTAGAAGGCGTCCATCCGCTCCCTGAACGTCAGGTCCACCGACGGCCGCCAGTCCAGCTCCAGCGCCCAGTACGACTCCCAGTCCCAGACCACCGCCACCTCGGCCCGTACCCGGCTCCCCCGCAGAGCGGCGAGCCCGCGCAGGTCGGCGCCCAGCCGGACCACCTCGCGCCACTGCTCGGAGTCGGTCCCCGCGTGCGGCACCATCCCCGAGTGGAACTTCTCCGCGCCGAACCGCGAGGCCCTGAACTGGAAGAACAGCACGCTGTCCGAACCGCGGGCCACGTGCGCCAGGCTGTTGCGGCGCATCTCGCCGGGGCGCTTGGCGAGGTTGCGCGGCTGCCAGTTGACCGCCCCCGCCGAGTGCTCCATGAGCATCCACGGCGCGCCGCCCGCCACCGAGCGGGCCAGGTCGGCGGACATGGCCAGGTCGATGTGGTTGTCCGGCCGCTCGGCCTTGAGGTAGTGGTCGTTGGCCACCACGTCCAGCTCGCGGGCCCACTGCCACAGGTCGGCGGACTTGCAGTTCACGGTGCCGGCGAAGTTCGTGGTGACGGGGATGCCGGGGGCGAGCTCGCGCAGGATGTCGCGCTGGAGCGCGTAGTGCTCGCGGTGCTGGCCGTCGCTGAAGCGGGCGTAGTCGAGGCGCTGGGCCGGGTTGACGACCGTGTGGTTGAAACGGGGGGCGTCGATCTCCGCCCAGTCGGTGTACGTCTGGCCCCAGAACGTGGCGCCCCAGGCGTCGTTCAACGCGGAGACCTCGCGATACGTGGCCTTGAGCCAGTCCCGCCAGGCGGCCACGCTGTGCTCGCAGTAGCACTCGCCGAGCGGCGCCCCGTACTCGTTGTGCACGTGCCACATGACCACGGCCGGATGCCCGCGGTAGTGCTCGCCCAGCGCGCGCACCAGCCGCGCGGTCGCCTCCCGGAAGGCCGGGGCGCTGGAGCAGGCGCTCTGCCTGCCGCCGAACCCGATCCGCGTCCCCTCCCTGGTCACCGGCAGCACATCCGGATATTTCCGGATGAACCACGCGGGCGGCGCGGCGGTCGGCGTGGCCAGGTCGACCGCGACCCCGGCCTCGTGCAACCGGTCGACGATCTCGTCCAGCCAGCCGAACTCGTAGCGCCCCTCCGCCGGCTCCATCAGCGCCCACGCGAACATGCCCAGGCTGACCAGGTTGACCCCGGCCTCGCGCATCAGGGCCACGTCCTCCTCCAGGACCTCGCGTGGCCACTGCTCCGGGCTGTAGTCGCCACCGAAGGCGATGCCGGCAGGACGCTCCGGGTACATCCGTCCCCCTTTTGAAGCTTTCTGTGAACGTGCACAGTAGCGCTCGCCCGCCTCCTCCGGGAACAGCCGCCCTCACTTCTCCCGATAATGGCTGATTAACGAGAACATAACGACCCCTTGACGCACGTTTCGCGCCTGTTTCACTCTGTGCACGTTCACAGAACCTTCTGGAGGTACGCATGCGCGCCAACCGCCTCGGAGCCGCCCTGGCCGTCGTGCTCACGGCCACTCTCGCGAGTTGCGGGTCCAGCGAACCCGCCAAGAGCACCGAGGCGGCGCAGGGCCCCACGGCCGCCGCCAAGGGACCGGTCAAGCTGACGTACTGGACCTGGGCCCCCAACATGGACAAGATCGCCGCCGTCTGGAACCAGTCGCACCCGGACATCCAGGTGACGGTCAGCAAGCAGGCGGGCGGCGACGACGCGGCGGCCAAGTTCCTCACCGCGGCCAAGGCCGGCAACCCGCCGGACCTGGTGCAGGCCGAGTACCAGCACCTGCCCTCGTTCGTGGCGGCCGACGCGGTGGCCGACATCAAGGCCGAGACCGCCTCGATCAAGGGCGAGTTCGCCGAGGGCCTGTGGGGCCTGGTCACGCTCGGCACCGAAGGCGTGTACGGCGTGCCGCAGGACAGCGGCCCGATGATGCTCTTCTACCGCAAGGACCTGTTCGACAAGTACGGCATCGCGGTCCCCAAGACCTGGCAGGAGTACGCCGACGCCGCGCGCACGGTGCACAAGAAGGACCCGAAGGCGTACCTCGGCACGTTCTCCAGCAAGGATCCGGGAGCGTTCACGGGCCTGGCCCAGCAGGCCGGAGCCCAGTGGTGGTCGATCAGCGGCGAGTCCTGGAAGGTGAACGTCGCCGACGAGCCCACCAAGAAGGTCGCCGACTACTGGGGCGGCCTGGTCAAGGAGGGCGTCATCGACGACATGCCGTTCTTCACCCCCGAATGGAACAAGGCACTCAACGACGGCAAGCTGCTGACCTGGCCGTCCGCGGTCTGGGCGCCGGGCGTGCTGGCCACCAACGCACCCAAGGCCAAGGGCGCGTGGGCCGCCGCGCCGCTGCCGCAGTGGAACGCGGGCGAGAACTTCAGCGGCTTCTGGGGCGGCTCCTCCACGGCCGTGTCCGCCAAGACGCCGAACAGGGCCGCCGCCGCCCAGTTCGTCACCTGGATGAACACCGACCCCGCCGCCCTGGACCTGCTGGTCAAGGAGGCCGCCATCTACCCGGCCGCCACCAAGGCCCAGTCGGCGCTCGGCCAGGCCCCCGACTACTTCTCCAACCAGCCCGACTTCTGGCAGCAGGCCGCCGCCGTCTCCGCCGTCGCGCGCGGCTTCACCTTCGGCCCGAACGTCGGCGCGACGTACAACGCCTTCAGGGACAACTTCGACAAGGCCGTGCAGAACAAGTCATCGTTCTCCGACGCGATCCAGGCCGTCCAGGACGCGACCGTCGCCGACATGCGCAAGTCCGGCTTCCAGATCGCCTCATGAAGAAGTCCGGGAGGGGGGCGTGGCCGTACCTGTTCCTGACCCCCGCGATCGTGCTGTTCACGCTCTTCCTCGCGGTGCCCATCGGGTACACCGTCTGGCTGGCGATGCACCGTACCAAGGTGTCCGGGCTCGGGCTGGGCAGGGGCGCACGGAAAGAGGTCTTCGTCGGGTTCGACAACTTCTCCGCCGCCCTGTCCGACCCCGAGCTGTGGCACGGCTGGCTGCGGGTGCTCGGCTACGGCGCGCTGGTGCTGGTCGTGATGCTCGGGCTGGCCCTGCTGTTCGCGCTGCTGCTGGACTCGGCGCGGGTGCGGCTGGCCCGGTTCTCCCGGATCGCGATCTTCCTGCCGTACGCGGTGCCGGGCGTGGCCGCCACGCTGCTGTGGGGCTTCCTCTACCTGCCCTCGCTCAGCCCCATCAAGGACGTCCTGGACGTCGACTTCCTCGGCGCGAGCACCGTCACGTACTCCATGGCGAACGTGGCGGTGTGGGGCGGGACCGGCTTCAACATGCTCGTGCTCTACACCACGCTCCGGGCGATCCCGCGCGACCTGTACGAGGCCGCGCGGCTGGACGGCGCCTCCGAGCTCCAGATCGCCCTGCGGGTGAAGATCCCGATCCTCACCCCGGCGATCATCCTGACCACCGTCTTCTCGATCATCGCGACCATCCAGGTGTTCACCGAGCCCACCACGCTGCGGCCGCTGACCAACACGATCAGCTCCACGTGGAGCCCGCTCATGAAGGTCTACCGCGACGCGTTCGTCACCGGCGACCTGTACTCGGCCGCCGCCACCTCGATCGTCATCGCGGCGATCTCGCTCGTCCTGTCGTTCGGGTTCCTGCGCGTGGTCCGCAACCGCGCCTTCGGGGAGGGCTGATGACCACGACACACCGCGCGACGGCCGCGCGCGAGCCGTGGGGGGTGGCCCCGACCGGGCTGCTCCTGCTCGGCGCGATCTACTGCCTGTTCCCGGTGCTCTGGGTGCTGATCGCGGCGACCAAGTCGCCGGGCGAGCTGTTCACCACCTCGACGCTGGCCTTCGGCACCGGCTTCCTCGACAACGTGTCCCAGCTGTTCGCCTACCGGGACGGGGTGTTCTGGCTGTGGGCGGGCAACACGCTGCTGTACGCGGGCGGCGGCGCGCTGCTGTCGACCGCGGTCTCGGCGATCTCGGGGTACGCGCTGGCGAAGTTCCGCTTCCCCGGCCGGAACCTCATCTTCAACCTGCTCATCGGCGGCATCCTCGTGCCGGCCGTGGTGCTGGCGATCCCGCAGTACCTGCTGTTCTCCAAGGTCGGGCTGGCCGACACCTACTGGGCCGTACTGCTGCCGCAGATCCTGCACCCGTACAGCATCTATCTGGCCCGCATCTACGCGGCGGCGGCCATCCCCGACTCGCTGCTGGAGGCGGGGCGGATCGACGGGGCCACGGAGTGGCGCCTGATGTACCGGGTGGCCCTGCCGCTGATGACGCCGGGCATGGTGACGATCTTCCTGTTCCAGTTCGTGGCCATCTGGAACAACTTCCTGCTGCCGTTCATCATGCTCGGCGACGACGGCAAGTTCCCGCTCACCGTCGGGCTCTTCACGCTGCTGGCGTCCGGGGCGAACCAGCCCGCCCTCTACAACCTGATCCTGACCGGGGCCTTCCTGTCGCTGATCCCCTTGATCGCGCTCTTCCTCACGATGCAGCGATACTGGAAGACCGATCTGTCCTCCGGAGCCGTCAAATGAAGCGCCCAACGATCCACGACGTCGCCGCCGCCGCGGGCGTCTCCCGCGGCACGGTGTCGCGGCTGCTCAACGGCGACAAGTACGTGAGCCCGGCGGCGCGCGTGGCCATCGAGCGGGCCATCTCGGAGACCGGCTACGTCGTCAACCGGGCCGCCCGCAGCCTCGTCACCCAGCGCACCGGGTCGATCGCGATGGTGCTGTCGGAGCCGCAGGAAAAGCTGTTCGAGGACCCCAACTACAGCACGACCATCCGGGTCGCCATCAGGATGCTCGCCGAGCGGGACCTGTCGCTGGTGATGATGCTGGCGGGCGACGAGGGCGACCGCGAGCGGGTGGTCCGCTACGTCCGGGGCGGCCACGCCGACGGGGTGTTGCTGATGTCGACGCACGCCGGCGACCCGTTCATCGACGCGCTGCGTTCGGGGCCGCCCGCGGTCTCCTGCGGCGCCGTCATCGGCAGCGAGGGCGTCATCCCGTACGCCGCCGCCGACGAGCGCCTGGGCGGGCGCCAGATGACCGAATACTTCGTGAACCAGGGCCGCAGGCGCATCGCCATGATCACCGGCCCGATGGACACCCCCGGCGGCATCCAGCGCCTCGAAGGCTTCGCCGACGTGCTGGGCCGCAAGGCGACCAAGAAGCTCATCGCGCACGGCGACTGGACGCGGGCCAGCGGCGAGCGCGCGATGACCGAGCTGCTGGCCCGCACGCCCGACATCGACGCCGTCTTCGTGGCCTCCGACCTGATGGCCGCCGGCGCCCTGGCCGCCCTGCGGGCCGCCGGTCGCGGCGTGCCGGACGACGTGGCGGTGGGCGGCTTCGACGACTCCTCGGTGGCCCTCTCGACGCACCCGCCGCTGACCACGATCCGCCAGCCGCTGGCGGAGGTGGCCCAGGAGACCGTACGCCTGCTGCTGGCGCTCATCGACGGCGCCGAGCACGTGGAGCCGGTCATACTGCCGACCGAGCTGGTGATCCGCGAGTCGGCCTGACAAGTGTTGACCCAACTTCCTGACCGGCATTTACCACTATTGCGGAATCTTGGCTGCTCGCGGCACTATGATCGCTATACGCCACCTCCGCACCACGGTGCGTACCCGAAGGAGCCGACCCTTGGCCGACCCTTGGCCGAAGCGCGCGCCGCGTCGAGTGAACACCTCCAGCCCCAACGCCTCCCGCGTCTACGACTTCATGCTCGGCGGCAAGGACAACTACGAGGCGGATCGCCGGACGGCGCTGCGGGCGCTGGAGATCGCCCCCGACGCGCCTGAGGCGGCGCGGGCGAACCGGGAGTTCCTCGGGCGCGTGATCAGGTTCCTGGCGGCGGAGGCCGGTCTGCGCCAGTTCCTGGACCTCGGCGCGGGGCTGCCGGCGCAGGAGAACGTGCACGAGATCGCCCAGTCGGCCGCCCCCGGCAGCCGGGTCGTCTACGTCGACCACGACCCGATCGTGCTGGTCCACGCCCGCGCGCTGCTGGCCGTGAACGCCCGGACCACGGTCGTCGAGGCGGATGTCAGGGACCCGGACGCGGTCCTCGACGATCCGGAGACCCGGCGCCTCATCGACTTCGGCGAGCCGGTCGGGCTGCTGATGTTCGGCGTCCTGCACCACCTGGGCGACCACGAGAACCCGGCCGGGGTCGCCACCCACCTGATGGCCCGCCTCCCGCCTGGCAGCCACCTGGCCGTCTCCCACTTCCACAATCCGGGCATGGACCACCCCGAGGCGTCAGCCCAGGCGTACTCGGCCGAGAAGCTGTTCCACGAGACCCTGGGCACGGGCCGGTGGCGCACCCGCGAGGAGATCCTCGCCTGTTTCGACGGCCTGGAGCTGCTGGAGCCCGGGCTCGTACCGCTCCCTGAATGGCGGCCGCACCCCGACGACGGCGCCCGCCCCGGCGTCGCCCATCACACCCTGCTCGGCGGCGTCGCGCGCAAGCCCCGGTGAGGGGTCACAGCGCGCCCGAGTACACCCAGCGGCCGTCGAGACGGACGAACCTGCTGTGCTCCTCCAGCTCCCCCGGACGGCCGCGTTCGACGTAGTGGGCGCGGAAGCGCACCGTGCCCTCGGTGTGGACGACGCTGCCGCCCGTCGTCTCCAGCACCTCCAGCCGCACCCAGCGCGTCTTCCTGTCCAGGTCGAGCCGGGCGGGACGCGCGGACGGGTGCCACGTGCGCAGCAGGTAGGCGGCGTCGCCCACGCCGAACGCGCTGTATCGGGACCGCATGAGCTGCTCGGCGGTGGCGGCCGCCGCCTCACCCCGGTGGAGCCTGCCGCAGCAGTCCTGGTAGGGGGCGGGCAGGCCGCACGGGCATGTACGAGGCATGACCCCTATTGTGCCGGGACCGGCAGCCGCCCCGTGAGGTCGGTCAGCGTGGGCCCGAGCGGGGCGTCCAGGGTGAGCGAGGCGTCGGCGTCGCCGCCGGTCGCCCCCTGGTTGACGATGGCGATGGGGATGCCGAGCGAGGCGGCCTTGGTGACGAACCGCAGCCCCGACCTGACCGTCAACGACGACCCCAGCACCAGCAGCAGGTGCGCGCCCGCGACCAGGGCGAAGCACTCGTCCACGCGGGCGCGGGGCACGTTCTCGCCGAAGAACACCACGTCGGGCTTGAGCAGCCCGCCGCACGCCGTGCAGCCGACCACCTGGAACCCGGCGACCTGCGCGTCGGTGAGCACGGCGTCGCCGTCGGGGTTGATCCGGGCGGCGGCGGCTTCCCAGCCGGGGTTGGCCGCCCGCAGCCGCCGCTCCAGGTCGGCGCGGGGCGTGCGCTCGCGGCACGACAGGCACACCACCCGGTCGAGCCCGCCGTGCAGCTCGATCACCCGCCGCGCCCCGGCCGCCTGGTGCAGGCCGTCGACGTTCTGGGTGACGATGCCGGCCAGCAGCCCGCGCCGCTCCAGCTCGGCCACGGCCCGATGGCCGGCGTTGGGCAGGGCCCGGCCGATCTGCCGCCAGCCGACGTGGCTGCGCGCCCAGTATCGCTGCCGCGCCTCCGCGCTGCCGGTGAAGCGCTGGTAGGTCATCGGCTCCGCCGGCCGGGCCCGGCCGGTCGGCCCCCGGTAGTCGGGGATGCCGGACTCGGTCGACAGGCCCGCGCCGCTGAGCACGGCCACGCCTCCCCCGGCGACCAGCTCGGCCAGTCGTGTCACTGTCACACCATCCATGGTGCCTGATCTCCGCGCCCGCCCGTCCCCCGGCCCTGGGGACGGGCGGCCACGCTCAGTCCCCCGTGCGTTCCTCGGCCTCGGCGATCCGCTCGGCGCTCCACAGCCGCCGCATCTCCGGGCAGCTCTCCAGCAGTTCGCCGAGCCGCCCGCGCCCCGCGACCCGGCCGCGGTCGAGCACGACGATCTGGTCGGCGCGTTCGAGCGCGGCCTGCCGGTGGGAGACGACCAGCAGGGTGCCGTGGCCGGCGATGCGCTCCCACAGGAGCCGCTCGGTCTCGACGTCGAGCGCGGACGACAGGTCGTCCACGACCAGCAGGTCGGGATCGCGTACGAGGGCGCGCGCGGCGGTGGCCCGCTGCACCTGCCCGCCGGACAGCCGCACCCCGCGCGGCCCCACCACCGTGTCGAGCCCGTCGGGCATGGCGGCCAGGTCCGGCTCGAACGCGGCCAGCTCCAGCGCCCGCGCGATCTCGGCGTCGGTCGCGGGCCGGCCGAGGAGCAGGTTCTCGCGCAGGGTCTCGGAGAACAGCCTCGGGACCTGGCTCGCGTATGCCGCCCGGCCGGGGACGAGGAACGTGCCGGGGTCGCCGACGGGCTCGCCGTTCCACGAGATCGTGCCCTCGTCCAGCGGCAGCAGGCCGAGCAGGGCGCGTACCAGGGTGGTCTTGCCCGAGCCGACCGCGCCGGTGACGACCGTGAACGAGCCGCGCTCGACGCGCAGGTCGATCCCCCGCACCCCGCCCGCGCTCAGCCCGCGCGCCTCGAACACCCGCAGCGGCCCGGAGTGCCGGGGCACGGCCGGAACGGCCGGCGGGTCGCGGCGCAGCCAGACGTCGGCGCCGCGCGACAGGTCGTCGGCGCTCTCGTGCGGCGCCATCAGCCGGGTGAGCCGGTCCGTGGCGACCGCCGCCTGCGGCAGGCGGTAGAGGATGGTGCCGATCGACCGGGGCAGGGCGGTCAGCCAGCCGATGTAGCTGGTGAACAGCGCGAGGTCGCCCACCGTGAACTCGCCGCCGCGCATCGCGGGGGCGGCCAGCAGCAGGACGAGCCCGATGCCGAGCTCGACGGTCGCGCCGGTTGTGGCGTCCAGCAGGTCGGTGGCCAGGCGGTCTTTCACGGCGGCGGCGCGCCGCCGCCGGTTGTGCTCGCGCAGCCGCTCCAGCGCCGCCGCCTCGGCCCCCGCGGTCTTGATCGCGAGCACGCCGCCGAAGATCTCGCCCACGTACGCCGTCACGGCCGCGCCGAGCGTCCTGGCCCGCCGGTGCAGCCGCCCGATGGTCCGCCGCATGAGCCGGCTCAGCACGCCGATCGCGATCATCGGCAGCACCAGCACCAGCGTGATGACGGGGTCGACGTACGCCATGATCGCCAGCGCGGCGGCGGCGAAGAGCGTCGTCCCGGCCAGGTTGACGCTCTCGTCGGTGAAGTCGACCGCGTCGGCCACGTCGTCCCGCAGGCGGGCGACGGACTCGCCGGACGAGTGCGGCAGCCGCGCCGCGGCGGGGCCGCGGGCGGTGAGGACGGAGCGCAGGGTGTTGGCGCGCAGCAGGGTGGCCGACGCGGCCCACCAGTAGACCCCGTACGTCCACGCGATGACGATCATCAGCCCCCGTGCGACCTCCACGCCCACGAACGCCGCGCACAACCACAGCGCCCAGCCCAGGTCGCCGCCGAGCCCGTCGAAGATCCGCTGCAGGACGAGGCCGCTCGCGATCGGGATGACGTGGACCGGCAGCCAGAGCAGCGCGCCGATGAGGAAACGCCGGAAGTCGAACGTGGCCAGCCTGGTGGCCACCAGCATCACCGGCTTCACCGGCTCACCCCCGCCAGGTCGAGCAGGCGCCCGAACCTGCTGCCGGGGTCGGCGGCGAGGTCGGCGCGGCGGCCGTACTCGACGATCTTGCCGTGGTCGAGCACGGCGATCTTGTCCACGCGCGACAGCGAGGACAGGCGGTGCGCGATGATCACGCCGGTCCGGCCGTCGAGCAGGCGGTCGATGCTCTGCTCGATGCGGCGCTCGGTGGCGGGGTCGAGCCGGCTGGACGCCTCGTCGAGCACGACGAGCCCGGGGTCGGCCAGGAACGCGCGGGCGAACGCGATGAGCTGCGCCTCCCCCGCCGACACCGCGCGCAGCTCGGTGTCGAGTCCGTCGGGCAGGGCGGCCAGCCAGTCGCCGAGCCCGACGCCGTGCAGGACCTCGCGCAGCAGCTCGTCCCCCGGCGCGTCCGGTCGCCGGGGCCGGAAGAGCGTCAGGTTGTCGCGCAGGCTCGCCGCGAAGAGCTGCACGTCCTGGGTGACCACGCCGATCCGCGTCCGCACGGACGCCTCGTCCGCCTCGCGCAGGTCCAGCCCGCCGACCCGTACGGCGCCCTCGGTCGGGTCGTACAGGCGCAGCGCCAGCCGGGCGAGCGTGGTCTTGCCGCTGCCGGTGCGTCCCACCAGGCCGAGCGTCTCGCCGGGGGCCAGCGTGAGGGTGACGCCGGACAGCACCTGCTCGTCGTCGCCGGGGTAGGCGAAGCCGACGCCGTCCAGGCGCAGGCCGAGCGGGCCGGTCTCGGGCAGGCTCCGGGCGCCCTCGGGCAGCGTGCGCCGCTCGGCCAGCAGGTCCCCGATGCGGGCCAGGCCGGCCAGCGCCGCCTGGTACTGCCTGATCTGGTCGATGAGCCGCTCGAACGGCGTGCGTACCATCAGCGTGTACTGGAAGATCAGCACGGCGGTGCCGATCGTGAGCGTCCCCGACCGCAGCGCCCAGGCGGCGAGCCCGAGCATGATCGCGGTGCCCGCGGCGAACGCCACCGACGTGCCCGCCAGCAGCGTGGTCCCAACGCGCGCGTCCCTGAATTCGGCGCGGAAGAGGGCGGCGCTGACCTGGTGGAAGCGGCGTACGGTGTGCTCGCCTGCGCCGTTGGCCCTGAGGTCCTCCGCGCCGGCCAGCCGTTCCTCCAGCATGCCGAACAGCCGCGCGCTCGCCGCGCGCGACCGGGCGGCGGACGGCACGGCCAGCCGCTGGGCCCGGGCCATCCCGAACCCGATCAGCAGGCAGTAGGCCAGCAGCGCGCAGCCGATGCGCCAGTCGACGCCGACCACGATGACCACCACCCCGGCCAGGAGCAGCACGCTGGCCACGACGTCCAGGAGGAACGCGACGACGAAGTCGGCCACGGCCACCACGTCGCCGTCCACGCGTTCGATCATCTCGCCGGGCGTGTGCCGGCCGTGGAAGGCCAGGTCCAGCCCGAGCGCGTGCTGGGCCAGGCGCTCGCGCAGGCGGTTGGTGCCGTCCCAGGCCAGGCGGCTGGCCAGCCACGCGGTGACCATCCTGGCGGCCTGGCCGGCGACGGCGAGCGCCAGGTAGCCGAGGGCGATCATGGTCAGGTGTCTGATGCTCGCGCCGCCGGCGGCGTCGTCCACGAAGCGGCGGGTGATCTGCGGCGCCGCCAGCGGGAGCGCGGTGGCGGCGGCGACGGCCGCAGCGAGCGCGGCCGTCTGTCGGGGTCCTGGGCGCAGCAGGCGCAGGACGGAGGTGCTATGCGGGTGGGTCCCCGGGTCGAACGGTCTCGACGACAAACGTCATGCCCTTTGGATAGGAGGTCTCTTGGCTCTGGCGGGACATGAACGCTGTCCTCATCGCGCGCCTCCTACCGATCCGACGGGCTTGCTCCGGGGCAGTACACCAGCCCTGCGCGAGCCGGGGCAACCGATTTATCCGCTCCCTCCGGGCGTTCCCTCCCGGCTATATCCGCTCCGTCCCGGCTTATCCGCTCCCTCTCCGCGCCCCTCTCCGTGCTCCGGGCCACGGCCCGCGCGCCGGCAGCACGCCCCGGCCACCCGGCACACCCTCTTCCCCGGCCAGGTGTCCGAGGCGTCCCGCAACCGCGCCCCCTCAACGGGCCCGGCGTCATCGGCCGCCCCCAGGACCTCCTCCCGGTCTCGACGTATGGGGCGGATCACCCACCCCGGCGACCACTCCCGGAACCGGCCCCCGCCCGGCTCGAACACCCACCACAGGACCGCACCGTGCCCGGCCACGAGCCCCGCACTCCAGGACAGCAGCCGCGGCCCGTTCAAGAAGTGCGACGAGCGGTTCCATCAGCGGCATTCCCCCTGCCACGGGTACGGGTGCGCCGCCCGCGCGCGCGGCGACACCGGGTCGGCCGTCCGCGAGCACGCGTCGGCGCGCACGTCGGCCGGCCCCGGATACCGGACGACCGCCCGCGAGCGCGGGACCGGCGCCGGGGAGCAGGTGTCCGCCGTCTCCGGTTTCGGCCGGGGCACCGGGCCGCTGCCGGCCGGGCGCACGTAGACGCAGCGGAGCTCGGCGGCGAACCTCAGCCCGCCGTCGCGCAGCCAGCACTCCTCCGGCCCCGGCAGTGTCTCGGTCAGCGTGAGCCGCTCGGCCGTGGCCGCCAGACGGGCCAGCCCCTCGACGAGCGCGGGCGCGCGGGTGTCCACGTGGATCGGCCGGCGTTCGCGGGGGGACGCGGCGAAGAACGTCACGGGCAGGTCGTGCGTCTCCCGCAACCGCGCCATCGCGACCAGCAGCTCGCGATCCCCGGTGGCCTGACCGAGCGCCTCGAACGACGCCCGCCCCACGCGCCAGGCGCGCCGCGAGATGACCACGTTGTCCCAGGTCAGCCGGGGCACCCGGGAGAGGTGCCGCAGGTCCGGCCGCCGCACCCTGGGCAGGGCGAGCGCCGTGTGCAGCGCCGTGTCGTCGTGCTCGCCGTTGTGGAGCAGCAGCGGCCCGTCCACCCCCGTGGCCCGCAGGACGGCGCGGCGCCCGTCGCTGTGCACGTACAGCTCGTCGAGCCCGATCCGCCGCCGCCCGCCGTCGGCCGTCACGCCACCCAGCTCCAGCACCGGACCGGGGAACTCCAGCGGCGGCCCGCCGGCCGAGCGGCGCGAGATGACGTTGAGCGCGGTGTGGCCGCCGAGCGCCCGTACGATCGCCGCGTCCCGCTCGGCGAGGAGCGCGCCGCCGTCGGGGTGGAGCCGCAGGGCCCACGGCGTGAGCAGCGCGACGTCGTGCAGGTCTCCGAGGACCAGCGGGGTCAGCCCGGGCTCGTACGCCTCCAGCGACGGCGCGGCCACCATGACGTCGGCCGAGCAGAGCACGGGCGCGGCCGGCGGAAGCGGGTCGTCCAGCAGGTCCGCGAGGTCCACGGTGGCGGTGCCGGGCGGCGCGGCGCGCACGATGGCGGCGATCCGCTGCGCGAGGCGGTCACCGTACCGGATCTCCAGGTCGTCGGTGGCCCCCAGCACCTCGGCCAGCCCGAACGTGCCCGCGCCGAGCCGCCCGGCGAGCAGCCGGTTGGTGCGCTGCCTGGTCAGCTCGGCGTCGGCGGCGAGCAGGTCGAGCACCCGGGGCACGCGGCTTTCCAGGTCGGCCGCCAGCCCCTCGCCGACGGTCACCCGGAGCGTGCCCGCGGCGGCCTCGTGCACGGTGACGCGGTCATCGCGGGGCCGGTCGTCGTGCGCCCGCCCGTCCTGGCGCCCGCTGCCGGCCAGCGTCTCGATCCGCCGCTGCAGGGCCAGCTTCACGTCGGGAGAAGCGGCTGGATACTGGGCGAGCAGTTCGGTGATCTCCCGTACGCGCCTGCCCACCGACAGGTCACCACCTGTGCGAGGAGCATCCAGGCGGGGGACGTCCGGACCGTGAGCATCCGGACCCTGGGTGTCTGAGTCGTGGGCATCCGGACCGTGCGCGCCTGCGCCGTGAACGTCTGGACGGCAAGCGTCAGGACCGTGGGCGTCCGGGCGGCGGGCTTCTGAGCCGTGGGCGTCAAGGCGAGGGGCATCCGGGCCGTGGGCATCCGGGCGGGGGGCGTTCTGGCGGGGGGTCTCGGTGGGGAGGCGTTCGCGGAGCCAGGACAGCGGGTCGGCGACCGTGGCCGGCGGGCAGAGGTCGTGGGTCAGCAGCCCGCGGCGCACCGCCACCGCCAGCGCCGCGGCGGCCTGCTCCAGCTCCGTCCCCGACTCCGCGGCGATCTCGGCCAGCGTCCGGCGCCCGTCGCACAGCGCGACGAGCGCCTCCGCGTCGGCCATGGCGTCCGGCATGGCGCCCACCCACGTCCTGCGGCGCGGCACCAGCCCCGCCACGAGCGTGGGGTCGGCCAGGACGCGCTGCTGGAGCGACTCGCTCACCCAGTCGGCCGGGTACGCGACCCGCCGCGGGCGCGCCCGATGTCCTGACCACGTGTGGCCGCTGACCGGCGCGAGCTCGACGCGGCCGTGGTCGAGCGGCCCGAGGCGGCACGTGGCGCAGAGCTCCTGCAGGACCGAGCCGACCAGGCGCCGCAGCCGGCCGCCCT
Source organism: Nonomuraea sp. NPDC005650 (assembly GCF_040605375.1). Classification (NCBI taxonomy): domain Bacteria; kingdom Bacillati; phylum Actinomycetota; class Actinomycetes; order Streptosporangiales; family Streptosporangiaceae; genus Nonomuraea; species Nonomuraea sp. NPDC005650. Next base: position 130,571 of record NZ_JBEXCR010000035.1, on the reverse strand, counting down.
TGGCGGTGCCGCGCCGCAGGTCGCGGTAGAGGCCGGGCGCGGAACGCACGAGGGCGTCCAGGAAACGCTCGTCGGCGGCGATCTCGGCCGCGGCCGACCGGGCGAGCGCCGCGTCGGCGGACGTCGTGCCCGCCAGGGCGAGCCGGGCCTCCTCCAGCGGGCCGGTCACCTCGTTCCAGGCCGCGAGCCAGCCGGCGGGCGCGGGCGTGTCGTCCGGGAGGGGACGCAGGTCGCGCAGGCGGCTGCGCAGGCCACGCGGCAGCCGCCCGCTTCCCGTCCCACCCGTGGGACGGGGGTCCCCGCCTGCGGCGCTGCGGTCCGGGCGGGGGGCCATTGCCGGGGTGGCGCGGGACGGGGCGTCGGCGAGCAGGGCGAGCGCCTGCCGTTCCAGGCGGACGACCTCGGCAGCCGCCGCGGCGGCCCGCGGGTAGGCCAGGGAGCGGACGAGCTCCCAGGGAAAGCCCGCGCTCCGGACGGCCACGGCCGGCAGCAAAGTCCAGTCCTGCTCGCTCACAGGGCCACCCCTTCTCGCGCGGAGTCGACACCCGGCACGTCTCAACTCAAGATATTTACAAGATCATCTTTACTTGTCAATGAAACCGCCGATGAGAAATCAATGAGCGGGCCGTAACCAATCGACCACCGGCACCAGCAGATCCCGTCATAAGGTGCCGAGTCGTTTACCTCCGCTTTTAATCCCCACGTCTTCCCTGCACAGGGCCATCGGATGGGTCTATTTCACGATTTCTTCCGGTCGTTCGAGAAAGCCATCGTTACGCCGTTCCATGACGGGGGATGAAGGACACGTGACGGATGGCGGGCGGCGCGAAGGGCCGAATCTCTCGACACCGGTGTTCGTCGCCGGGCTCGTCGTCATCACCACGGTGGTGGCCGCGCTCGACCTCCTCACGGGCACGGCGGTGCGGCTGTTCCCGCTGCTGATCTTCCTCCCGGCGATCGTGGCCGGGCTGGGGACCGTGCGGCAGACGATCTTCGCGTCGGTGTGGGTGGTCCTGGCGGCCGCGGGGATCACCACGTACCTGGGCGGCGAGCTGGACGACAACCTCCTGGCGGGCGGGTTCACGGCCGTGTTCGGCGCGCTGAGCGTGCTCGGCTGCGCCTACCGGGTGCGGCGCGAGGAGGAGGTGCACCGGCTGCGCTCGGCGGCGGCCGCCCTGCAGCGGCTGATCGTGCGCCCGCTGCCGCTGCGCACCACCGACGTCGTCATCGACGGCCTCTACCAGCCGGTGGAGGAGGACACGATGGTGGGCGGCGACATGTACGAGGTCGCCGTCTCCCAGTACGGCACCCGGGTGCTCATCGCCGACGTGCAGGGCAAGGGGCTGTCCGCCATCGGGACCGCGCTGGCCGTGCTGGGGTCGTTCAGGGAGGCGGCCTACCGGGAGGAGACGCTGGCCGGGGTCGTCGAGGCGATGGAGAACTCCGTGGTCAGACAGAACACCTTCGCCGCCACCACCGGGGAGCCCGAGCGCCTGGTCACCGCCCTGGTCCTGGACATCGGCCGGCGGCCGGAGGTCGAGGCGGTCGACTGCGGGCACATCGCCCCGTACCTGATCCACGACGGCGCGGCCTGGGAGGTGAACCTCGGGGAGCCGTCCGTGCCGCTCGGCGTGGCCGCGCTCGCCCCTGGGCCGCGGACGGGCGCGCGGTTCGCGTTCCCGCCCGGCGCGACGCTGGTGCTGTGCACCGACGGCGTCACCGAGGCCCGCGACCCGCACGACGGCGCCTTCTATCCGCTGGAGGAGCGCCTGCGGGCGTGGGCCCCCGTCCCCCCGGAACGGCTCGCCCAGGCGCTCGGCGAAGACCTCCGCGCGTTCACCGAGGCCGCGGCGCGCGACGACATCGCGATCCTCACGCTGCGGCGCGCGGAGTCATGACCTGCTGAGGGCCGGTTCGCACAACATCATGAACCGGTCGCCCCACCCACGCGTACCTACACACATCGGACATGTCCATGGAGGTGTCGTGGAGCTCAGCCTCTTGCGGGCACAGGCGCACAGCCCGTCGTACTTTTCTTTGATGCGCGCCTCGTCGGGAGAGCGCGCGCCGGTTGACTTCTGCATCCCGTGCAATCCGTATTTCCCGACCCCAGACATCTTCGAGCACCTGGGAAGAAACCTGGAGACGATCCTGAAGTTCTATCCGAGCGACGCGGGCACGATCACCGCGGAGCTCTGCGCCACGCTCGGACTCCACCCGAAAACGGTCGCCATGGGCAACGGATCAACCGAGTTGATCACCTGGATCGACCACCTGCTGGTGCGCGAGAGCCTGGCGGTGCCCATCCCCACCTTCGGCCGCTGGACCGACCAGCCGTTGGAGACGGGCAAGCGGGTGGACATGTTCCCGCTGATGGAGAGCCGCAACTTCACCCTGGACGTGAGCGAGTATGTCTCGTTCATCCGCATGCGCGGCTCCCGGGTCGCGGTGATCTGCAACCCGAACAACCCCGACGGCGGCTACCTGCCCAAGCACGAGGTCCTGCGCCTGCTCGACGAGCTCATCGACCTCGACCTGGTGATCGTGGACGAGTCGTTCGGCGACTTCGTGGACTGCGAGCCGGACGCGGGGCTGGCGGCGGAGGCGGCGGTCCGGCCGAACGTGATCGTGCTGCGCAGCCTGGGCAAGAACTTCGGCCTGCACGGCATCCGGTTCGGCTACATGGTCGCCAACCCGGCCCTGGCCGGGCGGGTGCGCGACGCGCTGCCCAAATGGAACCTCAACTCGTTCGCCGAGGTCATCGTGTTCATGATGCGGCAGTTCATGGGCGAGTACCAGAACAGCCTCATGCGGGTGGGCCAGGACAGGCGGGCCATGTTCCAGCAGCTCAGCACCATGCCGGGGCTGTCGGTGTTCGCGTCGCAGGGCAACTTCCTGCTGATCAAGCTGCCGCCCGGGTACGACGGGGTGGGACTGCGCGACCACCTGCTCTCGGAGCACGGCGTGTACGTGCGCGAGTGCGGCAACAAGCTGGGCACGACGAGCCAGTTCATCCGCCTGGTCGTGCGGCCGCAGGACGACGTGCGGCGGCTGCTCATCGGCATGACCCAGTTCCTGTATTCGGGCAGCCTGCACGAGATCCCCGTCATCGGGGTGCACCACCGGCACGTCAACCCGCTGTCGGCCTGAGATTCCGCCCGGACCCCCGTAAGCGCTCCACGGGGGTCCGGGCGGGCCCGTGCTACTGCCGGTGGAGCCGGTAACGCTTGGGCAGCTTGAAGCCGCGCTCGGCCATGATCTGCCGCAGCCGGTCGGGGTAGTCGGTGATGATGCCGTCGACGCCGTCGTCGATGAGCTTGTTCAGCGTCGGGGCGTCGTCGATCGTCCAGGGGATGACCTTGAGGCCGAGGGCGTGGGCCTGGTCGACCATGTCCTTGGTGACGTACGCCTGGTAGCCGGGGTCGGTGACCTTACCGTTCTGCGGGAACCCGTGCACCGGCGAGAACGCGTCCGCCCCGAACGACTTGACCGCCTTGAGCGGGTCGCCGCCGAAGTCGTCGATGTCGATGCCGCCCAGCCAGGGCGAGGCGCCCGGCCGGCCGGTCTGCAGGAAGTCGCGGTTGGTGAGCGCGACGAGCGGCAGCCGCGGCTCCAGCTCACGCATCCGCATCAGGGCGCCCCAGTCGAAGCTCTGGATGGTGACCTGACGCAGCATCCCGGCCCGCCGGATCTCCTGCAGCGTCACCTGCGCGAACTGCTCCCTGGGCGCGGTCTCGCTCGGCGCCCCGGCCTCCACCTTGGTCTCGACGTTGAGCTTGACGCCCCACGCCCGGTAGCGGCGCACCAGGTCGAACACCTCGCGCAGCGTCGCCATGCGCTCCCCGGGCACCGCCCGCTGCCCCGGGAACTCGGCCAGCGGCTGCGACCCGCAGTCCATGGTCCGGACCTGCTGGAGGGTGAGTGTGTTGATGTACTTGCCGACGTAGGGGAACTCGGGGTCGCCGGGCGTCACGGGCGCCGTGTCGCGGCACTTCCTGTCGCTGATCCGCCTGTCGTGCGTGACGACCGCCTGGCCGTCCTCGGTGATCTGCACGTCGAGCTCCAGCGTGGTGACGCCGAGCTCCAGGGCGTTCGCGAACGCGGGCAGGGTGCTCTCCACCACGAGCCCGAGCCCGCCCCGGTGTGCCTGAAGGTCGAACGCGCGCCGCCCGTCGGCGACCGCCGCCTCGGGCGCGGCCACCACTGTGACCGCCACCGCCGCCGACGCCAGGACCGCGAGCCATCTTTTCGTATTCACACGCGACAAGATCTGGCACGAGGAGGACGGCAGGGCGTACGCGAGATGAGCGCGGGAGGAAGCCTTCGCGATCAGGCGCCGCGCCCGTGGTGGGGGCCAAGCTGCCGACGCGTGGGTCCGAACAGCCTACACTGATCCGTATGCATACTCCCGATTGATCTGGCGTCGCACGCCCAATCCTCCGTTTCCTAGCTCGGGAGTGTTCCGCCAACATGATCATCGCCAGTGACATAGAGCTGCGCGCAGGCGCGCGGCTGCTGATTGAAAAAGCCTCGTTCCGGGTCAACCCGGGCGACAAGATCGGGCTCGTCGGGCGCAACGGCGCCGGCAAGACGACCCTCACGAAGGTGCTGGCGGGCGAGGGGCTGCCCGCCTCCGGCGCCGTCACCACCTCCGGCAGCGTCGGCTACCTCCCCCAGGACCCGCGTACCGGCGACCTGCAGGTGCTCGCCCGCGACCGCATCCTGTCCGCGCGGGGCCTCGACGAGGTCCTGCGCGAGCTGCGCCAGGCGGAGCTCGGCATGTCCTCCGCCGACGACCGCACCCGCGAGAAGGCCGTCAGGAAGTACGGCAGGCTCGAGGACCAGATGCACGTCCTGGGCGGATACGCGGCCGAATCGGAGGCGGCGTCCATCGCCTCCAGCCTCGGACTGCCCGATCGCGTGCTCTCACAGCCGTTGCAAACGCTTTCCGGCGGTCAGCGCCGGCGCGTGGAATTGGCGCGAATTCTTTTCAGCGGAGCGGAAACTCTCCTTCTTGACGAGCCGACAAACCACCTAGATGCCGACTCAATCGGGTGGCTTCGTGATTTTTTGCGTTCGCATCAAGGCGGCTTGGTGATCATCAGCCACGACGTGGGTCTTCTTGAAGCGACGGTCAACAAGGTCCTGCACCTGGACGCCAACCGCTCGGTGATCGATCACTACAACGTCGGCTGGAAGGCCTACCTCGCCCAGCGCGAGACCGACGAGAAGCGCAGGAAGCGCGAGCGCGCCAACGCCGAGAAACAAGCAGGTGCGCTGCTCGCGCAGGCCGACAAGATGCGCGCCAAGGCCACCAAGGCCAAGGCCGCCCAGGACATGATGCGGCGTGCGCACCGGTTGCTGTCGGGCACCGAGGAAGAGCGCAAAGGCGACAAAGTGGCGCGGCTGCGCTTCCCCGAGCCGCAGCCGTGCGGGCGCACCCCGCTCACGGCCGCGGGGCTGTCCAAGTCGTACGGCTCACTGGAGGTCTTCACCGACGTCAGCGTGGCCATCGACCGTGGTCACAGGGTCGTCATCCTCGGCCTGAACGGCGCCGGCAAGACCACGCTGCTGCGGATTCTCGGCAACATCGAGACTCCCGACACGGGCGAGATCCGGCCCGGCCACGGCCTCAAGATCGGCTACTACGCCCAGGAGCACGAGACCCTCGACCCCGGCCGCACCCTGCTGGAGAACATGCAGTCGGCAGGAGGCCAGTTCACCGACACCGAGCTGCGCAAGGTGCTCGGCTCGTTCCTGTTCACCGGCGACGACGTCGACAAGCCCGCCGGGGTGCTGTCCGGCGGCGAGAAGACCCGGCTGGCACTGGCGATCCTGGTGCTGTCGAGCGCCAATGTCCTCCTTCTCGACGAGCCCACGAACAACCTCGATCCGGTCAGCCGCGAGCAGGTTCTCAATGCGCTGAGGTCCTATTCAGGAGCAATCGTCCTAGTCACACATGACGAGGGTGCCGTTGACGCCCTGTCACCGGATAGGGTGATCTTGCTACCGGACGGAACTGAAGACGCATGGAGCGACGAATTTTCCGATCTTGTGGCACTTGCCTGATCTTAATTTGAGTGGGTACGGATCTTTTCCCGTGGAGTAGGTAGCCGATCCCGCTGAAATGACTGATCATGGCGGAGTAACGCTGCGGAAGTCCGGCACTACAGGAGGTACTCGTGGCCGAGACACTGAAGAAGGGCACCCGGGTCACCGGGGCCGACCGGGAAAAACTGGCCGGCGATCTCAAGAAGCGCTACGCCGCGGGTGAGAGCATCCGCGCCCTGGCCGCTTCGACCGGTCGGTCTTACGGGTTCATCCACCGCATCCTGAGCGAGTCCGGCGTGACTCTGCGTGGGCGCGGCGGGGCGACCCGAGGCAAGTCCAAGCGCTGAGGCCGCCTCGGAACGTGCGACCGCAGCCGCCCGTCCCTAGTCAGCCATACCGTCGCGCCCGGGCCAGAACGATGTTCTGTAGGCTCGGGCGCGACGGTCAGCACACTGGGCGCGCACTCCTCGCGCGACCAGGACTGGAGGGAGCGGGCGATGGCGGGAGCGCAGGCGCGACAGCGCGGGGGGAACGCGGACGAGGTCTCCGTGACAACGGAGCACGGAGTTCGCATCGAGGTGGACGGTGAGATAGCGACGATCACGCTGGACCGGCCGGAAAAGCGGAACGCGCAGACGTTCGCGACATGGTCGGCGCTGGCTCGGATCGGCGAGAGCCTGCCCGAGCAGGTGCGCGTAGTCGTCGTGAAAGGTGAGGGACCGTCCTTCTCAGCAGGGATCGACCTGCGAATGTTCACACCTGAGGGGGTGCCCGGACAGGGCTCGTTCAGCTCGGCGGCCAGGAGCGACGACGTAACCTTCGAGCAGCGCATGAGGCAGGCACAGGCGGGGTTCCTGTGGCTGCGCCGCCCGGAGATCGTTTCCATCGCCGCAGTGCAGGGGCACGCGATTGGTGCGGGGTTCCAACTCGCGCTCTCCTGCGATCTGCGGATCGTGGCCGATGATGTTTCCTTCTGCATGAAAGAGCCCGCACTGGGTCTGGTGCCCGACCTGACGGGGACCAAGCCCCTGGTCGAGCTGGTGGGCCTGGCCAAGGCGATCGACCTCTGCCTGACCGCCAGGACCGTGCACGCGGACGAGGCCATGCGCATCGGCCTCGCGGAGAAAGTGGTCGCCCGGGGCGACCTGGATCAAGCCGTACGAGACAAGGTCGCGCAGCTGCTGGCCGTCAACCGGGACGCGGCGATCGCGACGAAGCGACTCCTCCAGGGGGCGCAGGGCCGCTCCCTGGAGGAGCAGTGTGCGGCCGAGCGGCTCGAACAGGCGGCTCGCATCAAGACCCTCTTCACCTGAGCCCGTCGAACGGCCGCCGTCACATCCGCGCTTCGGGGGCGCGGAACCTTCGCTGGCCCGCCTCGGGCGGTGGGTCCCCCGGGTGCCCGGCCACCGATGCCACGTGGGCTTGGTCGTGCCCGTTTCCCGAGGTGGCGCGGGTGGGCAGTAGGTTGGGAAGGGCGGCGGTGCCCGTGGGGGTTTCGCGGTGAGCGGACAGGGGAATCGCCGGGCGCGGTGGCGGTGCTCTCTCCCGTGAAGGAGGAGGGATCCCCCGTATGGCGATGATGGGAGGGGGCTTCGGCCCCACTGTGATGGCGTCCCTGCGGCGCGACGGCTCGGTGACCAAGCAGCGGCTGCGGCCCGGCACCGTGCGCCGCATCGCGCACTACGCCAAGCCCCACAGGACGCACATTGCCGCGTTCCTGCTGCTCGTCGTGGCGGGCGCGGTCATCGTGATCGCCAACCCGCTGCTGATGAAGGCGATCATCGACGACGGCATCCTGGCCAAGCGGCCGGGCGTCGTGGTCGGGCTGGCCGTGACGATCGCCGCGCTGGCGCTGGTCGACGCCGGGCTGACGCTGGTGCAGCGGTGGTTCTCCGCGCGCATCGGCGAAGGGCTGATCTACGACCTGCGCACCGAGGTGTTCGACCACGTGCAGCGCATGCCGGTGGCGTTCTTCATGCGGGCCCAGACCGGCGCGCTGGTCAGCAGGCTCAACACCGACGTGATCGGCGCGCAGCGGGCGCTGACGAGCACGCTGTCGTCCGTGGTCTCCAACGTGGTCAGCCTGGTCCTGGTGCTGGGCGCGATGCTGGCGCTGTCGTGGCAGGTGACGCTGGTCGCGCTGGTGCTGCTGCCGATCTTCGTCGTGCCCGCCAAGTTCGTCGGGCGGCGCATGTCGGCGCTGACCCGCGAGCAGATGCAGCTCGACGCCGAGATGAGCTCCGTGACCACCGAGCGGTTCAACGTGGCGGGCGCCATGGTGGCCAAGCTCTACGGCCGCCCGGAGGACGACGCGGAGGTGTTCGGCCGCCGCGCCGCCCGGGTGCGCGACGTGGGCGTGACGGTCGGCATGTACGGCACCGTCTTCAGGGTCGCGCTCGGGCTGGTCGCCGCGCTGGCCACCGCCCTGGTGTACGGCATCGGCGGCGTCATGGCGGTGTCCGGCGTGTTCGAGCTGGGCACGCTGGTCGCGCTGACGGCCCTCCTCATGCGCCTGTACGGCCCCCTCACATCCCTGTCGAACGTGCACGTCGACGTGATGACCGCGCTCGTGAGCTTCGACCGCGTCTTCGAGATCCTCGACCTCAAGCCCATGGTGGCCGAGCGGCCCGGCGCCGAGCCGGTCCCCGACGGGCCGGTGACGATCGAGTTCGACGACGTGCGCTTCCGCTACCCGGCCGCCGAGGAGGTCTCGCTGGCCTCGCTGGAGTCGGTCGCCAGGCAGGACACCGGCCCCTCCTACCCCGTGCTCAAGGGCATCTCGTTCACGGCCGCGCCGGGCCGGCTGGTCGCCCTCGTCGGCCACTCGGGCGCGGGCAAGACGACCATCACGTCACTGGTGTCCCGCCTGTACGACGTCAACGAGGGCGCGGTCCGCGTCAACGGGCTCGACGTGCGCGACGCCACCCTCGGCTCCCTGCGCGACACCGTCGGAGTGGTCATGCAGGACGCTCATCTCTTCCATGACACGATCGGGGCCAACCTCCGCTATGCCAGGCCGGAGGCCAGCGACGAGGAGATCTGGGAGGCTCTCAGGGCCGCGCAGATCGGCGACCTCGTGGAGGGCCTGCCCGAGCAGCTCGACACCGTCGTGGGCGACCGCGGCTACCGGCTGTCGGGCGGCGAGAAGCAGCGTCTCGCGCTGGCCCGGCTGCTGCTCAAGGCGCCGCGCGTGGTCGTGCTCGACGAGGCCACCGCCCACCTCGACTCCGAGTCCGAGGCGGCGGTGCAGGTGGCGCTGAAGAGGGCGCTGGAGGGCCGCACCTCGCTGGTGATCGCGCACCGGCTCTCGACGATCAGGGAGGCCGACGAGATCCTGGTGATCCACGAGGGCCGCATCGCCGAGCGCGGGCGGCACGAGGAGCTGCTGGCCCGCGGCGGGCTCTACGCGGAGCTCTACCGCACCCAGTTCACTTCTTCAGGTAGCCCAGGCGATTGAGCTCCTCCCTGGCCACCTTCTCCACCAGCTCCAGGTCGGGCCCCCTGAGCTTGGCGCGCCAGACGCCGACCTTGGGGACACCGGTGTCGTACAGGACGACCTTCGACACCCGCGTCTCGAGGAACTCCGCGAGCGTGGCGACCGAGGGCGCCGGCTTGGCCAGCAGATCCTCGTAGCGCAGCGTCAAAAGCTGCTCCTCGGGGAGCGTCCTGCGCAGCTCGGCGCTCATGCGCACGGCGCTGCGCCAGCGCAGGGCGCTCTTGCCCGCCGCCGGCATGCCCTTCCACCGTTCGAGGTGCTCGTCCTTGTTGACGCCGAGGAACGCATTGGGGAACTCGGTCTGCTCCGACAGCATGGCCGGCTTGAACCAGGCCAGGCACGCGGGATCGTCGAGCATGCCGGCCACCACGTCCCTGCCGTCGCGGATGAGCTGCACGAACCGCGCGTCGGGGAACGCCTGGAGCAGCACGGAGGCGCTGTAGAGCAGATCGGGGCTGCCGTCGCCGAACCTGGTGATGTCGCCGGCCGCCACGCAGGGACCGGTCCCTGTGACTCCGCCCGCCTCGCGGCACGACTCGGCGCACTGGCCGCACGACCTCGGCAGCACCTGCCACGACTCGGCGAGCGCGTCGCGCATGACGCGTACGGCGCCGGAGGTCTGCCCGATGGACGGCTTGCGGGCGAAGGCGTACACCACGTGCGCCACGCTCGCGCGGCCCATCGTCACGTGGAAGCCGGGAGATCGTTTCAGGGCGCGGGCCAGCAGGTCCGTACCGGAATGCGGCGCTCCGATCAGGAAGACCGGCCGGCGGACCTTGATGCCGTTGACCACGAGGATGTGGGGCGGAAGTCGCATACGAGAGGTAAGTGTGACACCGTTTGCCACGTGTACGAGCCAATCGAGGAGTTGATCCATGCGACCCGGTGACACCGTCGCGGTCGTCTCGCCGTCGGGGCCCCCGAACGCGGTGCTGCTCAGAAGGGGCGTGGAACGACTGGAGGGCCTCGGGCTGAAGGTGCTGGTGGGCGCGCACGCGCTCGACCGCCAGCCGCTCGACTACCTGGCGGGCAGCGACGCCGCCCGGGCCGCCGACCTGCAGTCGGCCTGGTGCGACCCGGGCGTCTCTGGGGTGTTCTGCTGCCGGGGCGGGTACGGCGCCGGCCGGCTCCTCGACCTGCTCGACTGGAACGCCATGCGGATGGCCGGCCCCAAGGTGCTGCTGGGCTCGAGCGACATCACGGCGCTGCACAACGCGTTCGCCATCGAGCTGGGCGTGCCCACGCTGCACGGGCCGATGCCGGCCTGCGACCTGCTGGCCGACGAGAAGCGGCCCGAGCCGCGCACGTGGGAGAGCCTGCAGGCGGCGCTGTTCGGGGCGCCCCAGCCCGTCCAGGGCGACCGGGTGCTGGTGCCGGGGCGGGCCGAGGGCGTGCTCGCCGGGGGCAACCTGTCGCTGCTGGCCTCGATGTGCGGCACCCGGTGGCAGCCGTCGTTCGCGGGCAGGATCGCGTTCCTGGAGGACATCGGGGAGGAGCCGTACCGGATCGACCGCATGCTCACCCAGCTCCTGCAGGCGGGGGTGTTCGACGGGGTGCTCGGGATCGCGCTCGGCTCGTGGGTCGACTGCGGCGACCCGTACGCGGTGCTCGAGGACCGGCTCGGGAGGCTCGGGGTGCCCGTACTGGCGGGGCTTCCGGTGGGCCACGGGTCGCCCCAGATGAGCGTGTGGCTGGGGAGACTTGGGGTTATCGATACCGAATCGTGCTCGCTAGCGGGCATCGTCAGTGATGAGGGACAGGCAAGGTAGGAGGGACGAATCCGACAGAAGGGGACACGGCGCGTGAGCTTGTTCAAGCGGGACCGCCGGCCCTCGCGCCGGCCGGTTGAGGACGTCGATCTCGACTCCCTGCTCTCGCTCGTCGCGGAATCCCTCGGATACTCCTTCGAGTTCGCCCGGGACGGCGGCTCCGTGACCCTCAGGGGCGACATGGAGCTGGTCGTCAGGCTCACCGGGCTGCGCCGCGAGGCGGGCCGCCGGGCCAGGGAGGACTGGCCCATGCTGGTCTCCGAGCACCTCGCGCACGCCGTGGCCACCGCCGGCGAGCGGCTGGACGTGTGCGACCTGGAGCAGGCCCGGCCGCTGCTGCGGACCCGCGTGGACGCCGTGGACGCGGTGCCCGACCTGACCCGCGTGGTCGGCCGCCACCTCAACGCCGACCTGGTGGAGCTGCTGTTCGCCGGCTCCCGCCCCGTGCGGCCCGAGCAGGCCGGCTGCTGGCCCGTGGCCACCGCGAAGGCGCTCGACCTGGCCGTCGCCAACGTCCGCCGCGAGGCGCGGCTGGAGGTGGAGAGCATCCTGCTGTCCGGCACGCCGGTGACGCGGCTGACCGCCATGACCCCGGCGGCCGCCACGCACCTTCGGTGGCTGGGCGAGTACCTCCCCGTGCCCTCCGACGGGGTGCTCGTGGTGCTGCCCGACCCGTACACGCTGATCGTGCACCCGGTGGACGGGATCGGCGTCGTACGCGCCATCGAGCGGCTGCGCGTGCACGCCGCGCGCACGGACGGGCTCAGCTCGCAGGTGTACTGGTGGAACGAGGGGCGGCTGACGCACATCAGGGCCGACATCGTCTCCCAGCAGGGGCAGACGAGGCTCGTGGTGGCGCCGCCGCCGGAGTTCGCCCGCGTCCTGGCCCGCCTGGCCGTCTGAGGGCCGGCGGGCGCCAGGAGCGGACGCGGTCACGGCCTGGAGACGTAGTCCCGCAGGTGGATCGCGGTGAGCGAGGTGCCGTCGGCGACCAGCTCGCCGGGGGTGCCGGAGAAGACGATCTGACCGCCGTCGTGACCGGCCCCCGGGCCCAGGTCGATGATCCAGTCGGCGTGCGCCATCACGGCCTGGTGGTGCTCGATCACGATGACCGTGTTGCCGTCCTCCACCAGGCGGTCGAGCAGGCCCAGGAGCTGGTCCACGTCCGCCAGGTGCAGGCCCGTGGTGGGCTCGTCCAGCACGTACGTGGTGCCGTTCTTGGCCATGTTGATGGCCAGCTTGAGCCGCTGCCGCTCGCCGCCCGACAGCGTGGTGAGCGGCTGGCCCAGGCCCACGTAGCCGAGCCCGACGGCCACCAGCCGGTCGAGGATCGTGCGGGCCTGCCGCTCGGTCAGGAAGTCGCGGGCCTCGGCCACCGGCATGTCGAGCACCTCGCCGATGTTCCTGCCGCGCAGCGTGTACGTCAGCACCTCCTGCGTGAACCGCCGGCCCTCGCACTTCTCGCACACCGAGGCCACGCCGGCCATCATGGCCAGGTCGGTGTAGATCAGGCCGATGCCCTTGCAGGCCGGGCAGGCGCCCTCGGAGTTGGCGCTGAACAGGCCGGGCTTGACCCCGTTGGCCTTGGCGAACGCGGTGCGGATCGGGTCGAGCAGCCCGGTGTAGGTGGCCGGGTTGCTGCGGCGCGAGCCGCGGATCGGCGACTGGTCGGCCACGACCACGCCGTCGCCGCCGGCGACGTACCCGTGGATGAGGGAGCTCTTGCCCGACCCGGCCACGCCGGTGACCACGGTCAGCACGCCGAGCGGGATCTCCACGCTGACGTCCTTGAGGTTGTGCAGCGTGGCGCCCGCGACGGGCAGGAAGCCGGTCGGCTTGCGGACGTCCTCGCGCAGCCGCACCCGGTGGTCGAGGTAGCGGCCGGTCAGCGTGCCGGAGGTGCGCAGCCCGTCGAGGTCGCCGTCGTAGCACAGGCTCCCGCCCGCCGTGCCCGCGCCGGGGCCGAGGTCCACCACGTGGTCGGCGATGGCGATCGTCTCCGGCTTGTGCTCGACGACGAGCACCGTGTTGCCCTTGTCGCGGAGCTGGATCAGCAGGTTGTTCATGCGCTGGATGTCGTGCGGGTGCAGCCCGGCCGTGGGCTCGTCGAAGACGTACGTGACGTCGGTGAGGCTGGAGTTGAGGTGGCGCACCATCTTGACCCGCTGGGCCTCGCCGCCGGACAGCGTGGACGACTCGCGGTCGAGGCTCAGGTAGCCGAGGCCGATCTCGACGAGGGATTCGAGCGTCGAGCGCAGCCCGTCCAGCACGGGGCCGACGGCGGGGTTGTCGACGCCGCGGACGAAGTCGGCCAGGTCGTTGATCTGCATGGCGGCGCACTCGGCGATGTTGCGGCCGGCGATCCGGGCCGATCGGGCGGCCTCGTTCAGCCGGGAGCCGCCGCAGGACTGGCAGAGGGTGAGCTTGAGCGCCCGGTCCGCGAACGCCCGCGCCGAGGGCTGCATCGACTCGCGGTCCTTGCCCAGCAGGCTGCGCCTGACCTTGCTCGCCAGGCCCTCGTAGGTGAAGTTGCTGGAGCCGTACTTGAGCTTGGTGGCGGGCTTGTGCAGGAAGTCCTCCCACTGCTCGGGAGTGAAGTCCGCCAGCCTGACGGCCGGGTCGAACAGCCCGGACCCGGCGATGACCTGCCACTGCCAGGTGTCCACCGCGTAGCCGGGGACCTTGATCGCCCCTTCGTTGAGCGACAGCTCGCGGTCGACCAGCGCGTCGATGTCGAGGGTGGACGCCTTGCCCAGCCCCTCGCACTCGGGGCACATGCCCTCGGCCAGGTTGAAGCTGAAGGCGCCGGCCCCGCCGACATAGGGCTCGCCGACGCGGCTGAACATGATCCGCAGCATGGTGTGGGCGTCGGTGGCCGTGCCCACGGTGGAGCGGGCGTTGGCGCCCATCCGCTCCTGGTCGACGATGATGGCCGCGCTCAGGTTGCGCAGCGCGTCCACGTCGGGGCGGGACAGGCTCGGCATGAACGACTGGATGAACGTCGCGTACGTCTCGTCGATCAGCCGGCGCGACTCGGCGGCGATCGTGTCGAAGACGAGCGAGGACTTGCCGGAGCCGGACACCCCGGTGAAGACGGTCAGGCGGCGCTTGGGGATGTCGAGGGAGACGCCTTTGAGGTTGTTCTCGCGCGCGCCGCGGACCTGGATGAGGTCGTGGCTGTCGGCGGCGGTGTGATCGCGGTGCTGGTCGGCGCTGACCTGGCGGCTGGAAACCACGGAACCCTTCCAACTTCGGATTTGTTGCCAAAAAGGGAAAGCCGGGACAGCGTACAGGGCCGTCCCGACATTTCCAGGGCTCCGCACAGCGTACCGTACGCCATACGGTTCAGTTACGACTCCTTCAGGTGCTCTCCGATCAGGGCGAGGTTGTGGATGGCGGCCAGGCCGTACTGGGCGGCGCCGTTGGTGCTCACGAAGGGCGCCTCATGCACGGGGGACAGCACGTGCGGCCCGTCCACCTGGGTCAGGCGCCAGTCCTTCTCCCGCTGCATCGGGTTGCTGTTGAGCTGGTCCCCCTCGTCCAGGAAGAACTTGCGCCAGGCCCAGGCGGCCAGGCCGGCGTCGCCCGTGCGGGCGGCCGCGTACGCGGTGAGCCTGCTGTGCGCCTGGATCAGCGAGATCCCGCTCAGCCGCTCCCCCACCTCCGCCTCCTGCTGCTCGGGCGGCGCGAGGTAGAGCCGGCAGTACTGCAGCCACGCCTGCTCGAACCCGGGCACGTCCAGGTCGAGCGCGATCAGCTCCGCGCACATCTCCGGCAGCCCGAACAGCGACGACAGGTGCGAGACGGAGATCTTGTCCCGGGCGGTGTCGAACCGCCCGGTCGCCAGGTCCAGCCGGCCCTCGCCGGTCAGGAAGCCGTTCGGCAGCGCGCCGATGTCGGCCATCGTGCCCAGCAACCGGTCTCTGGCCCGCTCGTCGCCGTGCCGCTCCCACCGGGTCAGCCATGCGGCCGCGAGCGATCCCCAGTCGGTGCCGAGGCCGACCGACAGCGCCGACGGGTCCGGCGTGTAGACGTCCTCGCGCACCTTGCGCTGGGGGTCGATGACGGTGAACGTCTCCTCGGGGACGCTCAGCTCGTCCATCAGGTCGCCCGTGCGCTCGTCGGCGGTCAGGTAGTAGTAGAAGCGCCGGTAGGCGGCGTTGGAGATGCGCAGCTGCTTGCAGCTGCACCCCCAGTGCTGCACGTTGTGCCTGCTGCCCAGGCCCTTCCAGCGGCCCGCGTGGTAGACGTCGACCTCGCCGGTGTGGCGGGTCATCGACTCGGCGAAGCGGAAGACGTCCGGCCGGCCCGTGCGCAGATACTGCAGCCACAGCCACAGGTCGGGCGAGAGCTCGGAGTTGTCCCAGGCGTAGCCGCCCACGTCGTAGCGCCAGGTGTGGCGGTCCGGGTCGTAGGTGTGCATCACGTCGCCGTAGTCCCAGAACCCGTACCACCTGCGCTGCTCGCGCTCGCGCGCGTACAGGTCGAACAGGAAGTCCAGCCGGTCCTCGATCTCGGCGCGGGCGGGCGTCGAGCGGTCGGGCAGCTCCCACACGCCGAAGACGCCCGCCTCGCGCATCCGCTCGGGGGTCACCGTCAGCAGGCCCGGCTGGTTCATGGCGGTCGCGTGCCGGGACAGGTCCTGCGCGGACGGCGTGGCCTCGTAGGCGCGCAGGACCAGCTCGTGCGTGCGCGCCACGCCGTGGGCGTCGCCGAAGCCGGGCTCGTAGTCCTCGTAGGTGACCTCCAGGCCCTCCAGCTGCTCGGCGAACGTGTCCTGGCCCATGCCGTCGTGGTAGAAGCGCAGGTCCATGGCCGGGGCGGACGGCGACCACAGCCAGACGGTCACGGTGGCCAGGTCGGTGGCCGCGTTCCTGACGTCGAGGCGGGTGGGGTGCAGGCGCCAGAAGTCGCGCAGCCCGAAGCCGAGGCCGCCGCCGGTGCCGCCGACGTAGCCGTAGCCGGCCGAACGGGTGCCCGAGGGGATCGTCACCCAGGAGTGGCCCTCGGCGGTGCGCTTGCGCAGGCTGAAGCCGTCGGCGGAGCCCTGGTCGAGCGTGTAGTCGTTCCAGGTGGGGATGAGGTGCAACCGATTGGCGACCTCGGGGGCGATCTCGCCTACCGGCCGGCCCTCGACCTGCGCCCGCCGTACGGACTCGCCGGGGTCGCGGCGCAGCCCGGTCAGCCCGCGCACCGCCTCGGTGAGGAAGCCGCCGCCGCTCCCGGCCAGCCGTACGTGGCGGTCGTGCGGCTCGTCCCGCATGACCACGTCGGCGCGCAGGCCGAGCCCGGCCAGGAAGTCGCGCTCAGGGTCGCCGTCCCAGACGAACGTGTGCATGATCCGCGCCTGCTCGGCGCCCGCGTGGAAGTACAGGCGCACGGTGAACGGCAGCCAGTCGCCGTGCCTGCCCTCCAGCCGGACGACCGCGCGCACGGGCCCGTCCTGCTCGACCGTGACCTTCTCCACCTGCCCGACGGTCTCCGAACGGGCCACCGGGCCGCCCTCGTCGGGCGTGGGCTCGCTCTGGCGGAGGCTGACCAGGCGCACGTCCCTGGCGATCTCGCGGCTCCCGCGCGAGATCGAGCGGGCCAGCGTGCCGCCGGACTCCTCGATCGTCCAGGTGACCACGCCGGTGCTCACGGTCAGCACGCCGCCCTCGCGGGCGACGGTGACGGGGGCGGCCGCCGCGGCGGGCTCGCGCCCGGGCTCGATCCGGTACGACAGCTCCGCCGGCCGCGCGCCGATCGCGTGGGCCGACCACTTGACCGAGCCGTCGGGCCAGGTGGCGGTCACCCAGCTCTGCACGGGCACCTCCCGGCCCTCCGGGTCGGCCAGCGCGAACGGCGCGCCCCGCTCGACCGCGCCACGCGGCCACGGAACCCCCCAGGTCACCCCCTGCTCCCCCGGTCGATCCAGCCAGCGCAGTGCCGCACTCATCGAATCTCCTTCAGTCGTTCGGCGACGACCGCGGCCACCTCGTCGGCGCCGCGGAAGCTGAAGTGGGTGTCGTCCGCCACCCCGTCGGGGTAGAGCGGGTGCTCCCCCGGCTCGAAGTGCGTGAACAGGGCCTTGGAGCCGTCGGGGCCGAGCCGCTCGTACAGCGCGGTGGTGGCGACGGTCAGGTCGATCAGCGGCACGCCCTCGGCGGCGGCCAGCGCCCGCACCCGGTCGGGGTAGTCCCCATGCGTCGGCACCAGCCGCTCCTCCTCGAACCTGCGCCGCTGCACCGGCGTGCACAGCACCGCCGTCGCGCCCGCCCCGCGCGCCTCCTCGACGAAGGCGCGCAGGTTGTCCTGGTACGGGATCGCGGGATCCTTCTGATCGTTGTGCCCGAACTGGATCACCACCAGGTCACCGGGCACGACCTCCCGCAACAGCGCCGCCCACAGCCCCTCGGCCCGGTGACTGGCCGTGGTGGCGCCGCCCTTGGCGAGGTTGCGCACGGGCTCGCCCGCGTACGCGCCGAGCTGCGCCCCCCACCCGGACATGGGCGCCTCCCAGGCCGGGCACGAGGCGACCGTCGAGTCACCGGCCAGCAGGATGGCACGGGTCACTCCTTGACGCCCCCGATCAGGACGCCCTTGGTGAAGTGCTTCTGCAGGAACGGGTAGAAGAACAGGATCGGCAGCGTCGCGATCACCACGACCGCGAACTTCAGCCCCTGCTCCGGCGGCACCCAGGTCCGGTCCATCTGCGACAGGGCGTTGGCCGCGTCGGTGCTGACGAGCTGGCGCACCAGGATCTGCAGCGTCCACTTGCTCGGGTCGGTGATGTAGAGCAGCGGCGACATGTAGTCGTTCCAGATGCCGACCGCGTAGAAGAGCGAGAACGTCGCGATGATCGGCTTGGACAGCGGCAGGACGATCTTAAAGAAGACGCCCATCTCGTTGCAGCCGTCAATGCGCGCCGCCTCCTCCAGGGCCTGCGGCAGCTCCTGGAAGAAGCTCTTGACGATGATCAGGTAGAACGGGTTGATCGCCAACGGCAGGATCAGCGCCCAGTAGCTGTCCAGCAGCCCCAGGTCGCGCACCACCAGATAGGTGGGGATCATGCCGCCGGAGAAGACCAGCGTGAAGATGATCAGGTTCAGCACCAGCGCGCGGCCCGGCAGGTACCGCTTGGCCAGGGGGTAGGCCATGGTGAAGGTCAGCAGCACCTGCACCACCGTGCCCACCGCCGTCACGATCACGGTCGTCAGCAGGGCGCGGATGAACGCGTCGGTGGCGAAGATGTACTCGTACGACTCCGTGACGAACTTCTCCGGCCACAGGAAGAACGGGCGCGAGGAGATCTCCGCCTCGCCAGCGAACGACCCGGCCAGGACGTACAGCAGCGGCAGAACCGTGATCAGCGCCAGGCCGACGAGGATGGCGACGTTGATCGCGTCGAACACCTTGCTGCCGACAGTGCTGTATTCGGTGTTCAGCTTCTTGTGCTTCATTCCCGGCCCCCTTAGAACAATCCCCGCTGGCCGAGGCGCTTGGCCAGCCAGTTGGAGCCGAAGATCAGGATGACGCCGGCCACGCCCTTGAACAGGCCGACGGCGGTGGAGTAGCTGATCGCGCCCTGGGTGATGCCGGAGTAGTAGACGTAGGTGTCGAACACGTCGGCCACCGAGCGGTTCAGCGAGGTGGTCATCAGCCAGATCTGCTCGAAGCCCGAGTCGAGCAGGTTGCCGGAGGCCAGGATGGCCATGACGACGATCGTGGGGCGGATGGCGGGCAGCGTGACGTGCCAGAGCTGCTTGAAGCGTCCCGCGCCGTCCATGCGCGCGGCCTCGTACAGCTGCGGGTCCACGCCGGCCAGCGCGGCCAGGTAGATGATCGTGCCCCAGCCGGTCAGCTTCCACAGCTGCTGCAGGATGATCAGCGGCCGGAACCACTCCTCCTGCGCCATGTAGTCGATCTTCGCGGTGTCGCCGAGGAAGTCGCGCAGCCATCCGGACAGCACGCCGAAGTCCGCCGCGAACAGCACGTACGTCAGCGCCGCGACGATCGTCCAGGACAGGAAGTGCGGGATGTAGACCAGCGACTGGACCGAGCGCTTGAGGATGTTGATCCGCAGCTCGTTCAGCAGCAGCGCGACGACGATCGGCGCCGGGAAGACGATGAGCATGTGCAGCAGCGCCAGGAACAGCGTGTTGAACATCAGCCGGCCGAAGTCGGGGCCGGAGAACAGCTCCTCGAAGTGCTTCAACCCGACCCAGGGGCTGCCCGAATAGCCGAGGAACGGCAGGAAGTCCTGGAAGGCGATCGTGACGCCGTACATCGGCAGGTACTTGAAGAGCGCGAAGTAGATGACGCCCGGAAGGAGCATCAGGTAGAGCCAGCGGTAGCGCCCGAACACGGCGCGCAGCCCCGCCCCTTGGCGTCGGTGCCCGGATTTGCTGGCCGCCTTCGTGGGAGGCGGCGCCAGGTCGGTGGCCACAGCGGCCTCCTTTCATGTGAGGGACCCGGGGGCGCGTCCCGGGTCCCTCAGGGCGAGGTCAGTTCGTCTTGCCGAGCTTGGCGACCAGGTCGTTGACCTCGGTGGCAACCTGCGTGCCGCCACTGTCGTACCAACGCTTGATCTCGCCCTTGAGCTGCTCCTCGTCGATCTCGCCGGACAGGAACTTGATCCTGGCGTCCGGGATGATCGTGTCGATCTGCGCGCCCCTGGCGACCTTGGTGGGCGAGACCACCGGCAGCGCCGGGTTGAAGACGGCCGTCTTGAGGTCCTCGTCCATCAGCTGCTTCTGGAGCTTGAGCATCTCCTTGTACGGCTCCCCGGACGGCGTACGCACATAGGCGAGACCTCCGAAGTCGTTCGTGCCCTTGGTGCTGAGCTGGATGAACGCGTTGTCCACGTCCTTCTGGACGATCTCGACCTTGGGGTCCGTCTCGTTGATCAGCGACGCGGTCTCACCCTCGGGCTTGAAGTTGCGGCCCTCGATGCCGTTCTGCAGCAGGACCTGGCCCTCCTTGGTGGCCAGCTTGTCCAGGGTCTTCAGCACGTTGTCGAGGTCCTGCTCGGTCCGCACGCTCTGCTTGGAGATGGCCAGGACGTCGGCGTAGCCGGTGAACGGGTAGGAGAACTTCTGGCCGTCGGGGCGCTTGAGGTTGCCGACCATGGCGACCTTGGAGCCGTAGAACGCGGGATCGTCCTTCTCGTCCCTGAACTTGTCGAGCAGCGCCCTCGACCGGATGTTCACGTCGATGATGATGCCGCCCTTGCCGAGGTAGAACGGGTCGTTCCACTTGGCCGAGTCGAGCGTCGCGAAGTCCGGGTTGACCAGGCCCTCGCTGACCATCTTCTTGAGGAACTTGTTGGCCTCGAGGAACTCGGGGGTGTCGAAGCCGGGGACGAGCTTGCCGTTGCGCTCACCCCACTCGTTCGGGGCGCCGAACCAGGTCTCCAGCACGTCGTACGGGCTGGCGCTGGCGTAGTTGCCTGGCCACTTCGGGATGATCAGGCCGTAGGTGTCCTTCTTGCCGTTGCCGTCGGGGTCCTTCTCGGTGAACGCCTTGGCGATGTCGTAGAGGTCGTCGACGGACTCGGGCAGCTTCAGGCCGAGCTTGTCCAGCCAGTCCTTGCGGATCACGACCGCCGAGCGCAGGGACGGCCGCATGCGGTAGAGGCCGTAGATCTTGCCGTTGATGGAGGAGTTCAGCGCGCTGCGCGGGTCCGCCGGCTTGAGGTTCGGGTACTTGTCCAGCTTGTCGGTCAGATCCCAGAAAGCACCGGCCTCCGCCGCCTTGACGAAGCCCGGCAGGTGCGGGTCCACGACCATGACCTGCGGGAGGTTGGACGAGGCGAACGTGACGTTGAGTTTGTCGGTGTACTCGGCGTTGGGAACCCAGTTGACCTTGAGCTTCTTGCCGAGGAACTTCTCGACCGCCTGTTGCATCTCGCCGTTCGGGTCGGGTGCGGTGCCGAACAGCTTGGCCATCACGGTGATCGTGTTGGGGTCGGTCTGAGCCGCGTCACCGCCGCCCGAGCATGCCGAGGCGGTGAGTGCAGCCGTGAGCGTTAACACACCGGCAAGAAGCCGACGACGACGGGATGCGCTCATGAGTTCCCTTTCGAATGCAGGCGCGCCTCGTTCTCCTCGAAGAAGCGCTGGCAGAGCCACGTGTTGAGATAGATCCACGCGCCGAAGCTGATCACCGGCGCGAGGATGGGCGCCGCCGAGGTCGCGTAGGCGATGGCTGAGAGCGCTAGCAGCAACAGCACGGACGAGGCCGGACGCAGGAGCGCTAGCTGCGCCGCCTTGGGCCAGTAGGCCCGTAGCGGCAGGTCATAGTGCGTGTACAACGGCCCCACGTACGCCCCCACACCCGCAAGTGCGATGAGCGCCACGAAGGTCGCGATCCGCAACGCTCCCATGCTGGGCCCGAGAGCGGAGAGGTAGAGATAGTTGCCGACCAGGACGGTGGCCAGCGCCGCCACCGGCAGGACCAGCAGCGAGGCCCGGACGAACTCCCGTCGGTAGACGGTCCAGAATTCGGCCCAGGCATGAAACGATTCATTGCGAACCCGCCGCCGAGCCAGCGTGTACGCGGCGACGGTGGCGGGCCCCAGCCCGCCGATCACGCCTCCAGCGAGCGTGAAGACGATCCACATCAGGTTCAGCTGGACCGCCCAGACCAGCTCTGAGCAGGCAGCTTGAATCCTGATAGACATGGCGGGATGGTTCATCCGGCACCACCTCTCGTGGCATGTGCACGGATACGGGGGTGGGGTTGTTGCACCGCGATTCCTGCCCCGTTACAAGCCAGTGAACGGCGGTTGGTGCGAAATTAGTGTTGAATCGACTCAAAGTCAATGACGAGACACCCGGAGATTTGCGTACTCTCCGATCAGCGGCGCCATCTGCCGAAACCCGATCTTGCCTCCGGCCAGGGCGGGACCGCCGATCGAGCCGTCGTCCGCCCAGCGGAACGAGACCAAATCGTTGACCGAGAACGTGATCGTCCCGGCCTCGATCTCGAGGCGCATCGCGTACGGGCCCTCGGCGTCCAGCACCGCGGGGAGCGGGTCGGGGCCCTGGGCGACCAGGTGGAAGCCGTGGCTCTTGCGCAGGTTGCAGGTGTGCAGGGCGCGCTCCGAGGCCCACATGCGGCGGAAATAGGAGACGTGGTAGGCGTCGATGTCGCCGTGGTGATACTGGTCATAGGGGCCGGTGCGCGTGGCCAGGCCCGGGTCGAACAGGTCCTCGCCGTTCTTGCCGCGGGCATGGAAGAACATGATGGCCAGGCCGGGCTCCCGTACGGGCCAGAAGTCCCATTCGATCCGCACGTCGGCGGGGAACTCCTCGGGACACCACAGGACCACGTTGGCCGCCTGGCCGTCCGAGGGCGGTCTGAGGCTCTCCAGGCGCAGGCGTCCCTGGGGGAACGAGGTGGCGCCGTCCCCCTCCAGACGGAAGCCTGCCAGGTCATCGGGGGTGGCCAGGGGGTTTCTGTAGAGCTCGGTCAAGGGGGCTCCTTCCGGTTGTCACAGCCCGCCGCAGGGCACGCCGGGCACGCGGAGTGTGACGCCCATGCGGCGCGCAGCCCCGATGAATCGGTTCACGGGGCTCCGGCGCGGGGGAATGAAGGTCAGGCGCTGCGGTCCAGCGCGCTCGACTCCCGGACGACCAGGTCCGGCTGGAAGATGACCTGCCGGTGACGATGCTGCTCCGGCTCGGCGACCTCCTCGAGCAGCAGGTCGATCGCCGTACGTCCGAGCAGCTCACGCGGCTGCCGGATCGACGACAGCGGCACCGCGGCCGCCGCGGCGAAGTCGATGTCGTCGTACCCGATGATGGCCAGGTCCTCGGGCACGCGTAGTCCGTGCGTGGCCATCGCCTGTAAGAAGCCCAGCGCCATCATGTCGTTCGCGCAGAACGCCGCCGTCGGCCGCTCGTCGGCGGGCAGCGCCGCGATGCGCTCCCCGACGGCCCGGCCCTCGGCGACGGTCAGCGTGGGAGAGATGGAGGTGAGCAGCTCGGCCGCGCCGTCGGCCGCGGCGACGGCGCTGCTGATGCCCGCGTGCCGGTCGGCCACCTGTCTTATGGACGTCGGTCCCCCGACGAACAGGATCCGCCGATGCCCCCGCTCGATCAGGTGGGCGCCGGCGATCTGCCCGCCGAGCCGGTCGTCGACCGCCACCGAGCACTGCAGGCCGGTCGCGGGGCTGTCGACCAGCACCACGGGCGTGCCCCGGGCGGCAAGGTCCTCCAGCCAGGGGCTCTCCATCTCCACGGGGGTGATCAGTATGCCCATGACCCGCTGCTGTTCGAGCTGGTCGAGGTGGCGGCGCTCGCGGCCGGGGTCGCCGGCGCTGTTGCAGAGCACCACCATCGAATCATGGCCGTCGGCCACCGACTCGGCGCCCTGGGCCACGTCCACGAAGAACGGGTTGGACACGTCGAGCACGACGAGGCCGACCGTACGGCTACGGCCCACCCGCAGGTGGCGGGCCACCTCATTACGGACGAAGCCCAGTTTCTTGATCGCTTCGAAGACGCGTTCGCGTGTGGCGGGGGACACGATCTCCGGGCGGTTGAGCACATTGCTCACCGTGCCCACCGAGACGCGCGCCAGCTGCGCGACCTCCTTGATGTTCCTGGTCGCCATCGATCCTCACGAGGCCATGCTGCTTGAACTGCATAATCCGCTACTTGGCAGTGGTCCGCCGGACGCGGCCCACCGAAGGTGCACAAACCGCAGCCTGCGGCGGCCCGCCGTGACGCGGCCCACCGTAGCTGCGCACTACCGCTGCCTGCGGCGATCCGCTGGACGCGGTACGCCGTGGGCGCGGAGACAGATGAACCGCCGATGGCGGTCACCGTGAACTTCTCGCATCATAGCGGCATTCAAGATTCTTTTGAATCGTCTCAAACTCTCAAACCGGTCACGGGGCCACGTGAGCGGACGGCGTGGCCGCGCCGGTCTTCATCCCGTCGAGCATCAGGTGCAGGTATCGGACCGGCCTGGACGCCACCGGCTCGGGCAGCCGGCCGGGGTGGCAGGCGAAGACGTTCAACAGGTGGATCAGGTCGTCCACGCCGACGTCCGTGCGCATCGAGCCCTCGGCCTGCGCCCGGCGTACGAGGGCGTCGAACCGCTCCACCCACCTCGCCCGCGCCCGCGCGAACTCCTCCCGGCCCATGATCACCTCATCGGGCAGCACGGCCAGCGCGGTGGCCAGCGCGGCACGGCCCGGCTCGGCCGCCCAGGTGACGAAGTCCCAGATCGCGCTCCAGGCGTCGGGGGCGCTCGACGCGGCGCGGTCGAGCGCGTCCGCCATGGCGTGCACGTAGTGGTCGCCGACGGCCGCGATCAGCGCGTTGCGGTCGGGGAAGCGCCGGTAGAGCGTGCCGACCCCGACACCGGCGCGCCTGGCGACGGCCTCCATGGGCGCGCCCACGCCGCGCTCGGCCATGATCTCGGCCGCCGCCTCGACGATCTTGTCCAGGTTCCGCCTGGCGTCTGCGCGCACGTACGACCCCCAAGTGGACGATCCGATTCCGCTTAGTGTAGCGTCCGGGCAACCGGAATCTCATCGTCCGCTTAGGGAGGCCAAACGATGATCGTGGTAACCGGGGCCACCGGCTCCATCGGCCGGGCGCTCGTCGAGCGCCTGCGCGGTCACGACGTCCTCGCCGTCGTCCGCAGGCCCGTCGACGACCTGGGCTGCGCCCACGCCCTCGCCGACTTCGACGAACCCGGGACGATCGGCGCACTGCTGTCGCCCGGCGACCGGCTGTTCCTGAACAGCTCGCTCTGGCCCGGCTTCGCCGACGCCCACCGCGCCGTGATCGACCTGGCCGCCCGCGCGGGCGTGGCCCAGGTGGTGACGGTGTCCGTACGGGGCGCCGCGCCGGGCGCGAAGCTGGGCGGCGGGATGCACGGCGAGGTCGACGCCCACCTCAGGAGGTCGGGCCTGCCCTGGTCGATCCTGCAACCGACCGGCTTCATGCAGAACCTGCCGCGCGAGGTGTGCGACGGGCGCTTCTACGGCTCGTACGGGCCCGAGCCGGTCAACTACATCGACACGAGGGACATCGCGGAAGTGGCCGCCGCCCTCCTCACCCGCCCGGTCGGGCCGGACGCCGACCACGTGCTCACGGGCCCGGAGTCGCTGTCGCACGACCAGATCGCCGAGGAGATCAGCGCGGTCCTCGGCCGCCCGGTCCGCTACGTGGACCTGCCCGTTCCCGAGATGGCCGCCCACCTCGAACGCCGGGGCGTCCCTCAGCCGCTGGCCGGCGACCTGGCCGAGCTGATGGCCTCGACCGGGGACGGCCGCTGGTCCTCGACCACGACGACGGTCGAGGACCTGACGGGCCACCGGCCCCGCCCCCTGTCCACCTTCCTCACCGACCACAAACCCGCCTTCACCCCCTGACCACGCCCACGCCACCATCTCCCGTGATCGCAGCGCCAGCCCGATGGCGCACAGCGGGGCTGAGGGCACCGGGCGGCGGGCTCGGGCGCGATACAGGGCGTGGGTCAGGGGCACGGGTCAGAGTGGGTCGATGATCCTGATGCGGGTCGCGCGGAACGACGCCGGCGTGTCCCGCAGCACCGCCAGCCGAGGGTCCGGCACCACCACGAACGGCTCAGTCTCCAGCGCCAGCAGCGGCGCCAGCCGGCGATCACCCCGCAGAGCGTCCACGGCCCGGCGATCCCCGCCCAGCACCACCCCGTCCAACTCCCCCAGGTACGGCGTCAGCACCCGCACCGCCGTCTCCACCGCGTCGTCGAACGCCTGGGCCGCCTGGTTGCTCCGCCGCCTGGCGAAGCGCTGCTGCGACCACCCGCCCGCCGCCGTACGCCCCTGCACCAGCCGCGACCCCACCTTGGACGCCACCAGCGAAGACCCGGAGAAGACCCCCGCCGCATAGCCCCCGAGCCGCACCAGGAACACCCCCACCTGCCGCGCCGCCTGGGCGTGGGCGACGAGCCGGGTGACGTGCGGCGGCCCCGGCGGCGTCATGGGCGGAAACGGCACGTGCATTTCGGCCAGGGCCCCGTCGTCGGCGAGCAGCCGCACCACCCGCTCGTCACCGGACGCCGTGAAGGGCCCGTGACGCCCCGCGAACCCGTCGATCCACGGATGCAGCCGCTCCGGCGGCACCGACACCCACCGGCCGCCACCCCTCGCCGGACGCGCACTCATGCCGGAAGGCTAGCCGAATGAGATTCCCCGCAGCCAAGCCGCCGCTCCCCGGATAGAAAACGAAATGTCGGTAAATTTTGCTGCCTGGGCCTTCAGCCACGCCCGTGACTCCACCACCATCTGAACGTGTCCTCCCTGCTCACCAGCCCCATAGTGGATCTCGACACCGGGGCAGTAATCGCCCACCCGGCCGTCGTCGACTCCGCGGGCACGCTCAAAGCGGCCCCCTGCCGATGGTGCTGGAGCTGCCTGTCAGGGTCGTCCTGGCGGGCGCGGGCGCCCTGGCGCCCCTGCACGAGGCGCTCCGAAGGTCGGGCAGGCATCCCCGTGAGGCGATCGTGCTGCTCACTGGACCGTGCCAGGAACAGGACCGGCCGGTGCTCAAGGTCGGGCTCGACAGCCTGCGCACGATCGGCTACCTCCTCGGCTTCTCCGACGTCGGGACCAGTGGCGCGGCCCTGGGGCTGATCGCGGACGCGAGCCCGTACCTGCTGGCCCTCGACCCCGAGACGGTCTCCCGCGTCCCGGGCGACCATCGCGCGACCGCGGTGGTGCGGTCGGTGGTGACGCTGGCCCGCGGCATCGGCGCCCACGTGCTGGCCCCGGGCGTCGAGCGCGAGCCGCAGGTCGCGGTGGCCCGCGGCCTCGGCGTGCGGCTGGCCCACGGCCCGCTGCTCGCGCCCGGCCCCGACGGCAAGGTACGGGTGCCGCTCCCCGTCACCGACGAGCCGGTCTCCGTCATGCTCGGCCCGCGCGTCCAGGAGCTGCTGATCCCGGCGGTGACGCTGCCCGCGGAGGCCAAGGCGGAGGACGCGGTGGCGGCGTTCGGGCAGGAGCCGACGATCACCAGCGTGATCCTGGTGGACGAATTCCAGCGGCCCAAGGGCAGTCTCGACCGCAGCCGGTTCCTGCTGTCGTTCGCGGCCCGCTACGGGCACGCGCTGCACGGTTCGAAGCCGGCGCAGCGGCTGGCCGACCCGCCCCGTACGGTGCCGCGGACCACCCCGGCGATCGCGGCCATGCAGGCGGCGGGCCGGGACTCGGCCCGCGTCTACGACGATCTGGTGGTCACAGACGAGATGAACCGCTGCCTCGGCATCGTCCGCGTCTCCGACCTCATCAGGCAGGTCGCCGCGATCAGGTGAGGGAGCGCCGCCACGGAGTGGACAAAGACTCGCGTGGGTTCCTGGGCGCGGGCGCGTGGCCGGGATAGGAAGTAGCCATGCGGATGGACAGGAGAACCCTGCTAGGGGCGGGGATGCTGGCGGGGCTGGCGAGCGCGTGCACGACCGGTACGCCCGCGGTGAAGCCGAAGTTCGACCCCGGTGACTGGGCGTCCGTGCGGGCCCAGTTCGCGCTGGACGCGGCCTTCGGGCAGTTCGCGGCGTTCGTGCTGGCGCCCGCCCCGGCCCAGGTCCGGGCGGAGATCGCGAAGCACCGCGACGCCCTGGACGCCGACCCCGAGTACACGCCGCCCGGCGCCCAGTCGCCCGACCAGACGGTACGCGAGGCGGCGGCCCGCTACCTGGGCGCCAGGGCGGAGGAGATCGCGCTGACCGACAGCACCACCATGGGCCTCGCGCTGCTCTACTCGGGCCTCCGGCTGCGCCCCGGCCAGGACGTGCTGACCACCGAGCACGACTTCCTCGCCACCCATGAGGGGCTGCGGCTGCTGGCCGAGCGCACGGGCGCGAAGGTGCGCAAGGTCAGGCTGTACGACGACCCGGCCCGCGCCGACGCCGGCCGGATGGTGGCGGCGGTCAAGGCCGGCCTCGGCCCGCGTACCAGGGTGGTCGCGATCACCTGGGTGCATTCGAGCACCGGCGTGCGCGTGCCCGTCCGCGCCATCGCCGACATGCTCGCCGAGGCGAACAAGGGCCGCGCCGAGCACGACCGGGCGCTGCTGTGCGTGGACGGCGTGCACGGGTTCGGCGCGATGGCCGACGGCCCCGGCGACCTGGGCTGCGACTTCCTGGCCAGCGGCACGCACAAGTGGCTGTTCGGGCCGCGCGGCACCGGCGTCGTGTGGGGCAGGGCCTGGGACGCGCTCTCCCCGATCATCGCCAGCTTCAGCGGGGCGTCGTTCCAGGCGTGGCAGGGCGGCGGCTCGCCGGGGGCGAGCACGGCGGAGCTGGTCACGCCGGGCGGCTTCAAGGCGTTCGAGCACCGGTGGGCGATGCCGCAGGCGTTCGCCTTCATGACGGCGATCGGCAAGGACCGGGTCCAGCGGCGCACGCAGGAGCTGGCCACCCGCCTCAAGGACGGGCTGGCCGCGGTCCCGCGCGTCACGCTGGCCACGCCGCGGGCGTCCGAGCTGTCGGCGGGCCTCGTGTGCTGCTCGATCGAGGGGATGACGCCGATGGAGGCCGTCGAGCGGCTGCACGCGAGCAAGGTGGTCGCGAGCGTGACGCCGTACGATCCGCCGCTGCTGCGGTTCGGCACCAGCATCGTGACCACCCCCGAGCAGGTGGACCAGGCGGTCAAGGCGGTGGCCGGGCTCGCCTGACTAGAGCCAGCCCTGGGTCTTGGCGCGCTGCACCGCCTCGATGCGGTTGCGGGCGTGCGTCTTCTGGATGGCCGAGGACAGGTAGTTGCGCACGGTCCCCTCCGACAGGTGCAGCTTGCCGGCGATGTCGCCGATCGTGGAGCCGTCCACCGCCGCCTCCAGCACGTCCCGCTCCCGCGCCGAGAGCGGGTTCGGCCCGGCGCTGAGGGCCGCCGCCGCGAGCCCGGGGTCGATCACCCGCTCCCCCGCGTGCACTCGCCGGATGGCCGCCGCCAGCTCCCTGGCCGGGCTGTCCTTGACCAGGAACGCCGAGGCCCCCGCCTCCATCGCGGTGCGCAGGTAACCGGGCCGCCCGAACGTGGTCAGGATCATCACCCGGCACCCGGGCACCTGCCGGGTGATCCTCGCGCAGGCCGCGAGCCCGTCCATGCCGGGCATCTCGATGTCCAGCAGCGCGATGTCGGGCCGGACCTCGACGGCGACCGCGAGCGCCTCCTCCCCGTCGGCGGCCTCGCCTACCACCTCGATGTCGGGCTCCAGGCCCAGCAGGGACGCCAGCGCGCCGCGAACCATGCCCTGGTCCTCCGCCAGCATCACGCGGATCACGCGCACGCCTCCGTCCCGGCCGGCACCAGCACCCGCAGCCGGTGCCCGCCGCCCGCCGCGGGGCCCGCCTCGACCGTGCCGCCCGCGCCGGCCGCCCGCTCGTTGAGCCCGCGCAGCCCGCTGCCCATCTCGTACGGCCCCTCGCCGCCCGTTCCGTTGTCCATGATCTCCAGGGTGGCGTGTCCGCCGTCGAACGTCACCTTGATCTCGCACCGGGTGGCCCGCGCGTGGCGCACGACGTTGGTGGTGCCCTCGCGTACGGACCAGCCGAACAGCCCGTCGAGCATCCCGGGCAGCGGCGTGCCCGAGATCCGCACCTCGGCCGCCACGCCCGCCGCCCGTAACACGGCCCTGGCGTTGTCGAGCTCCTCGGGCAGGCTGCGCTGGCGGTAGCCGGTGACGGCCTCGCGCACCTCCAGCAGGGCCTTCCTGGCGACGGTCTCGATGTCGGCGATCTCCTTGTGCACGTGCGGCGAGTCCTCGGACAGCCGCCCGGCCAGCTCGCTCTTGAGCACGATCAGGGACAGGCTGTGCCCGAGCAGGTCGTGCAGGTCGCGGGCGATGCGCAGCCGCTCCTCCGTGGCCGCCAGCCGGGCCACCTCGTCCTGGGCCAGGCGCAGCTTGACGGTCAGCGCCCTGGTGTTGCGCACGCTGATGAACAGCACGCCGAGCGTCACCACCTGCAGGCCCAGCACGATGATCGTGTCGGCGTCGTCGTGGTTGACCAGGCCGGCGCCGATGACCACGACCAGCTGGGTGAGCACGGCCGCGACGGCCCACGCGGGCGGCAGCGTGAACCCGTACAGCACGACGGTGTAGACCGGTAGGCTCAGCCAGGCGCCGCCGAAGACGGTGGCGCCCACCACGCCGAGCACGCTGGTCACCGCGAGCAGCGGATAGGTCAGGCGGCTGTGGTCGAACATGCCCTTGTTGATCAGCACCGTCGCGAGGAAGGACGCGACGAACGTGAGGAGCAGCACCGCCGCCCACACCGCCCGGAGCCCCGTCAGGGTGCCGCCCACGATGTCGGTGACGGGGAAGACCAGGTAGACCAGGCCCACGGAGATGCCGAGGAGCCGCCGCCTGCGCGACGGCTTGCCATCCGCGTCCCCGAAGGTGATCTTCTCGGCGAAGCTCATGAGAATTCCCTGAAGGTGGAAACGCCGCGCGCCACCCAGCGTTCCGCTACAGTACGTGACGCGGCGATAACCAAGCCGTCACCCATCCGATTCTCGATCCCCTCGCCGCCGGGCTGGCGGAGAGGTGAAACGCCTGTGGAGCTGGTGTAAGACCTCAAGGGGGGGGTCCTTCTCTCCGGCGGGCAGCCGGCTGTGAAGCAGGAAGATCCGACCCGCGAGGGCCGGGATCCCCCGGCTTCGGCTGTGGGAGGATGTCAAGCCCGTACGGTAGCCCGATGGTAAAGGTAGGCGGCCGCGCTCCCCAGCGCGACCGCCCATCCGGCCACCACCAGGACGTCCGTCAGGGGCAGGCCGTGGCCGGCGACGAGGCTCTGGCCCAGCCTGGCGTAGTGGAAGGACGGGGTGATGTCCGCGACCGTGCGCAGGGTGTCGCCGAGCACCTCGGGCGGGAACCACAGCCCGCCGGCGATCGCCAGCGCGAACATGCAGATCATCGCGGCCGGCTGGGCGGCGTCGGCCGAGAGCACGGACCCGATGGCCAGGCCCAGCGCGACGAACGGCAGCACGCCGAGCCAGAGCGCGAGCAGCAGCTCCGCCCACATGCCGAGCGACAGCGACACGTGCTGCTGCACCACCGCAGCCAGGCTCACCAACACCAGCGAGGGGAGCACGAGGAGCATCGTGGCGGCCAGCTTGGTCACGATGATCGCCCAGTTCGGCAGCGGGGTGATCTGGAGCTGGCGCAGCCAGCCGGACTGCCGCTCGGTGGCCCACGGGACGGCCGAGCTCATCATGGACGAGGCCAGCGCCCCGTAGGCGGCCATCGACACCATCAGGATGACGCTGTACTTCACGCCGCCCGCGTCGGTCTGGTTGCCGTAGATGTTGGCGTTGATGAGGTACAGCAAGACGGGGAAGGCGACCACGAAGATCAGGTAGCGCCGGTTGCGCAGCATCCTCATGGCCTCGGTCTTGGCGTAGTAGAGCATCAGGACTCCCGGGTGAGGGCGAGGAAGGCGGCTTCGAGGTCGGCGCTGGAGAGCTTCAGCTCGCGCACGTCGAGGGTGGTGTCCCGGTAGAGCGCGGCGAGGGTGGCGTCGGTGTCGGAGGTGTGCAGGGTGACGACGCCGCGGGCGACCTCGACGGCGGTCACCCCGGGCAGCCGGTCGAGCCCGGCCGCGGGCTGCTCGCGCAGGGCGAAGCTGACGGTGTGGCCGCCGGCCCCGGCCTTGATCTCGGCGGCGGTGCCGTCGGCGGCCAGCCGGCCCCTGGCGATGACGATCACCCGGTCGGAGTGCTCGTCGGCCTCCTCCAGGTAGTGGGTGGCGAACAGCACGGTCCTGCCGCCGGAGGCGTAGTCGTGCATGCTGTCCCAGAACCGCAGCCTCGATTCCACGTCCATGGCCGCGGTCGGCTCGTCGAGCAGCAGGATCTTGGGCGCCCCCGCGACGGCCAGGGCGAACCTGACGCGCTGCGACTGGCCGCCGGACAGCTTGTTCGCCCGCCGGCCCGCGAGCTCGGACAGGTCGGCCAGCTTGAGGATCTCGTCCAGGGCGAGCGGGTTCGGGTAGAGGCGGCGTACGAGGTCGATGAGCTCCTTGACCGACAGTTCGGGGATGAGCGCGCCGTTCTGGAGCATGGCGCCCATCTCGCCGGCCCTGACGGCCTCGTCGGGGGTGCGGCCGTGCACGGTCACGGTGCCCGCGCTGGGCTTGAGCAGGCCGAGCAGCAGGTTGATGGAGGTGGATTTGCCGGCGCCGTTGGGGCCGAGCAGGGCCACGGTCTTGCCGGGCTCGATGTCGAGAGAGAGATCGTCGACGGCAAGCACGTCCCCGTAGCGCTTGCTGACCTGGTCGAACACGATGGCGTTCATGGGAAGAACGCTATGGCCGGGCGCTTCTGGCGGTTAGTGCGTTCCCTCCGGCGTTGGCCGTGACATTTGTCAGGCCAACGCCGGGCCGGACGTCACACGCGGCAGGCGTAGATGTCGGTGACCAGGATCGCCCGCGCGCCGATGTCCCACAGCTGGTCCATCACCAGCTGGTGGCCCTGGCGGCGGACCATGACGCGTACGGCCACCCAGCCCTCGCGGTGCAGCGGCGAGACCGTGGGGCCCTCCATGCCGGGCGTGAGCGCGATGGCCTCCTCGATGCGCTCGGCCCGGATGTCGTAGTCCATCATGACGAAGTCGCGGGCGTGCACGACGCCCTGGACGCGGCGGACGAGCTGCCCGACGGCGGGCGTGTCGGGCGCGCTCTGCTGCTTGATCAGCACCGCCTCCGAGCGCATGATCGGCTCGCCGAACACCTCCAGGCCGACGTTGCGCAGCGTGGTGCCGGTCTCCACGACGTCGGCCACCGCGTCGGCCACGCCGAGCCGGATGGCGGTCTCGACGGCGCCGTCGAGCTTGATCACGCGGGCGTCGACGCCCTGGTCGGAGAGGTATTTGTCGAGCAGGCCGGCGTAGGAGGTGGCGATGCGGCGGCCGTTGAGATCTTCGGCCGAGGTCATCGTGCCGGCCATGGCGGCCAGGCGGAAGGTGGAGGCGCCGAAGCCGAGCGGCATGACCTCCTCGACCGGCGCGCCGGAGTCGACCAGCATGTCGCGGCCGGTGATGCCGACGTCGAGCGTGCCTTCGCCGACGTAGACGGCGATGTCGCGGGGACGCAGGAAGAACAGCTCGCAGCCGTTGGCCTCGTCGACGACGACGAGCTCCTTGCTGTCCCTGCGGGACCGGTAGCCGGCCTCCTTGAGCATGTTCTGGGCCGCCTCGCTGAGCGAGCCCTTGTTGGGTACTGCCAGACGCAGCATGTTCGGATCCTCGATCTGTCTCGCTGTTGCTTCTCCAGGGGCTGGGTGGCGGGCGCCGGGCGCCCTAGAGATGCTTGTAGACCTGGTCGAGGCCGATGCCCTTGGCGATCATGAGCACCTGCACGTGGTAGAGAAGCTGGGAGATCTCTTCGGCGGCCCTGTCGTCTGACTCGTGCTCGGCGGCCATCCAGCTCTCGGCGGCCTCCTCGACGACCTTCTTGCCGATGGCATGGACGCCGGCGTCGAGGGCGGCCACGGTGCCCGAGCCCTCGGGCCGGGTCCTGGCCTTCTCGGACAGCTCGGCGAACAGCTCTTCGAAGGTCTTCATGGTCTCTCTCGTGGGTTGGCTGGCGTGCCTGTCAAGCCTAGTCTGCGCGAGAGGGTGACGCCGCCCCGCGTCCGCCACGCGAGACGGCCGCGCCAAAACGCCGTCCGGGGGCGGCGCCGCGTTCTCAGCCGAGCGCCTTCCCCGCCCTCGCGATCCGCTCCATGGCGTGCGCGGACTCGCCTCCCTCGTGCCCGTTGTACGGGTAGATCTTGATGTCCTTCTCGCCCGCGTAGTGGTTGTAGGCGGCGAACACCGTGGACGGCGGCGTGATCCCGTCCTGCAGCCCGACCGAGAACAGCGCGGGCGTGGCGGCGCGGGCGGCGAAGTTGACGCCGTCGAAGTAGGCCAGGGTCTCGAAGACGGGCTCCACCCTCTCCTTGAACGCCCGGCAGTAGGCGGCGATCTCGGCGTACGGGTGCTCGGCGGTGATCTGCGTGGCGTGCCGGATGTGGCACATGAACGGCACGTCCAGGAAGGCAAAGGCGAGGCCGGGCGCCAGCGCCGAGGCGGCCAGCGCGATGGCCCCGCCCTGGCTGGCGCCGCCGACCGCGACCGCGCCCACCATGGGGTGCGCCCTGGCGGCCTCGACCGCGCGCACCGCGTCGGTGTAGAGGCGCCGGTAGTAGTAGGCGTCCGGGTCGTGGATGCCGCTGGTCATGACGCCGGGCGTGGTGGGGCCGGAGCCGGGATAGGGGTCGGCGGTGTCGCCGCGCCGCCACCCGCCGGCGCCCTGGCCCCGGCTGTCCATGACGAAGACCGCGTAGCCGACGCCGGGCCAGAGCAGCCAGTCGATCGGCAGCCCGCGCCAAGAGCCGCCAATGAGAAGCCTGCCTCGTCAGGCCGCCGCCCTACTGCTGTGCCCGGTCAAGGCCATAGCGGCAGCCTGCTTGCAGGTTTCTCATTGTCCCTGGTACTCGACCACGCACGGCACCGGCCCGGCGGCCTGGCGCGGGAGAAGGAGCCAGCCCTTGATCGGATGGCCGCCGAATCCGGCGAAGGTGACGTCGAAGACGTCGGCGATGGTCAGCGGGGAGGCCACGGGGGTGAACTCGGGGGCGAGGTCGTGGGTGCGGGCCTCGGCGAGCGTGCGGTCCCAGAAGGCGTCGAAGTCGGCGGGCTCGGCGCGTTCGGGGAGGTATTCGCGTAGCTGGGCGAGTGGCATGTCAACGAACATCGGCACTCCTGGAGGACATGTCGGGTGCCCTCACCGTAACGGCGATCGTGTCGGCGCGATCATCCGGTCACGGACGGCGGGCGCATGATGCCAGGAACGCCGTAGTTATCGCTGATACGGTTCAGTGAAAGTTTCAGGGAGAGGAGCACGGGGTGAAGAGGCCAACGATCGCCGACATCGCCAGACGGGCCGGCGTGTCCAAGGGGGCCGTCTCGTATGCGCTGAACGGCCAGCCCGGTGTCTCCGCCGAGACCAGGGCGCGCATCCAGGCGATCGCCCAGGAGATCGGCTGGCGGCCCAACGTGGCCGCGCGCTCGCTCAGCGGCGCCAGGGCCGACGCCATCGGCCTGGTCCTGTGCCGCCCGGCCCGCTTCCTCGGCGTGGAGCCGTTCTTCATGGAGCTGATCAGCGGCATCGAGGGCGAGCTGGCGGCCAGCTCGTGCGCGCTGATGCTGCAGGTGGTGCCCGACCACGAGACCGAGATCGCGGTCTACCGGCGCTGGTGGGGCGAGGGGCGGGTGGACGGCGCGATCCTGGTCGACCTGCACGCCGACGACCCCCGGGTGCCGGTGGTCGAGCGGCTGGGCATGCCGGCGGTGGTGACCGGGCACCCCTCGGGCGCCGGCTCGCTGCCCGCGGTGTGGTCGGACGAGGTGGTCGTGCTGCGCGAGGTGATCGAGTATCTCGTGGCCCTCGGGCACCGGCACATCGCCCGGGTGGCCGGGCTGCCGGCGCTGCTGCACACCAGGATCAGGGACGAGGCGTTCGCGGAGATCTGCGCCGGGTCGGAGGTGACCGAGCACCCGGTCGTCCACACCGACTACACCGGCGAGCAGGGCGCCCGCGCGACCCGGCGGCTGCTCAGCTCCCGGTCCAGGCCCACCGCGATCGTCTACGACAACGACATCATGGCGGTGGCGGGCCTGTCGGTCGCCCAGGAGATGCGCCTGGACGTCCCCACCGAGCTGTCGATCGTGGGCTGGGACGACTCGCCGCTCTCCCAGGTGGTGCGGCCGGCGCTGACGGCGGTGACGCGCGACATCCCCGCCTGCGGCGCGCACGCCGCCCAGACCCTGCTGCGCCTGATCGGAAGCGGGGAGACGGGGAGCCTGGAGGGGCCGCCGGCGCGCCTGCTGCCCCGGGGGAGCACCGCCCCCGCGGGCCGTGACCGAACCGTTTCACGGGCCATGTAGCCACAGGCCAGCGCCGCTATAAGGGGAAACATTTCAGCAACCTCCGAGGCTGGCTATTGTAACTTACCCGTTTAAGTGGTGAGATCCCTACACCATTGATTTTGGGCGCCAGTCGTGGGGATGCCCTCGCACATCCGCACGCCCTGTCGCGGGGAGTCCCGGTGCCCATCCGACCGATAGATCGGACAGCCCCATGCGACGAACGATGGCAGCGTGCAGCGTGGTCCTGTTGACGGTCCTCAGCGCGGCCTGCGCCACGAGTGGCCAGACGGAGACCAAGCAGGCAGACCAGAACGCCCCCGTGACCCTGTCCTTCTGGTCCACGGGCGGAGACGACGAGACCGCGACCTTCCAGAAGGCGGCCGACCTCTACCACCAGAAGCACCCGAACGTGACGGTCAAGGTGCAGACCCTGTCGTGGAGCGACGCGTACGCCAAGTTGCTGGCCGCGGCCACCAGCCGCAACGGCCCCGACGTCATCTCCGGCGGCATGACCTGGACCATCCAGTTCGGCACCAGGGGCGCCATGGTGGACCTGCGCAAGTACGGCGCCGACTCGCTCAAGGCGCAGGCGCTGCCCGCCCAGTGGGAGTCGGCCATCTCCCCCGACGGCTCGGTGTACGGCGTACCGCTGGACATGTCGACCCTCGCCCTGTACTACCGCACCGACCTGCTGGAGAAGGCCAAGGTCGAGCCGCCCAAGACCTGGGAGGAGCTCACCGCCGCCATCGACAAGCTCAAGGCCGCCGGCGTGAAGAAGCCCTACAGCCAGGACTGGGGCAACCTGGACTGGATCGGCTACTTCAACTACCTCTACCAGGCGGGCGGCTCGTTCTACACCGCCGACTGCAAACCCTCGCTCAACACCCCGCAGGCCGAGCAGGCGCTGACGTACTGGGCCGACCTGTACAAGAAGCACGGCGCGCCCACCGCCACCGTCGAGGGCTCCGACGCGCTCGACACCGGCACCGCGATGGTGGTCGCGGGCAACTGGATCGCCAAGGGCATCGACATCAACAAGCCGAAGCTGAAGGGCAAGTGGGCGATGACCACGATCCCGGCGGGGCCCGCCGGGCCGACCGCGTTCATCGGCGGCCGGGCGATCGGCGTGACCTCCTTCAGCAAGTACGTGGAGACGGGCGCGGACTTCGTCAAGTTCATGTACAGCGACGAAGCCATCGCGGCGATCTCGGACGAGGCCAGGAAGCGGAACATCTCCTACATCTCGCCCCGCGCCGACAAGATCGTGAACGGCTCGGTGTTCGCTCCCGAGCAGGCTCAGGTGTTCGAGGCGTCGATCAAGACGGGCAAGGCCGCGCCGGGCTGCCCGGGCTGGGACGAGAGCGCGCCGGACGTGACCAAGCAGCTCCAGTCGGTCATCCTGGGCAAGTCGGACGCCAAGACCGCGCTGGCGGAGGCCGCCAAGGTCATGGAGCGCAACGCCGGCTAGCCGCCCGCCGGGACCGGCGCGGGCTGGTCCCGGCCCCGATCCAGGAGTCCGATCCAGAAGTCTGACCCAGGAGTCTGACATGGCCTCCCCCATCCCCCTGCGCAGCAGGCTGCGCCGCTACGGCACCTCGTACGCGATGCTGCTGCCCTTTCTCGCGCTGTTCGCGGGCTTTCTGATCTGGCCGCTGGCCAACTCGCTCTACCTGAGCTTCACCAAGTTCGACGGGATCAATCCGGCCGCGTTCACCGGCCTGGAGAACTTCCGGCAGCTGGCCTCGGACACCAGGTTCCGCCACGCGCTGGGCAACACGGCCCTGTACGTGGTGGCCTCGGTCGTGTTCGGCACGCTGCTGTCGCTCGGCCTCGCCCTGGCCTTCAACGGGACGAGCTGGCTGCACCGGATCATGCGCACGGTGTTCTTCCTGCCCTCGGTGACCTCCTCCATCGCGCTCATGCTGATGTGGAAGTGGGTCCTGTACCCCAGCGACGTGGGCCTGGCCAACACGATCGTGGGCTGGTTCGGCGGCAAGGCGGTCGCCTGGCTGGCCACGCCGGGGCTGACGATCCCCATCCTGGTCGTGATGTCGGTGTGGGGCGGTATGGGCTACGGCATGGTGCTGTACGTGGCCGGCCTCGGCTCGATCCCCGAGGAGTACTACGAGGCGGCCAAGATCGACGGCGCCTCGACCTGGCACCGGTTCCGCCACATCACGCTGCCGCTGCTGCGCCCCGTCACCACGTACGTGGTCGTGACCGGCCTGATCGGCGCCTTCCAGGTGTTCGAGGCCGTCTACATCGTCTTCTCGTCGGGCGCCAACACCATCGGCGGCGTGCTCGACTCGGGCCTGATGATCGTCCCCTACCTCTACGACCAGGGCTTCACCCACTTCAGGCTGGGCTACGCCTCGGCGATCGCCTGGGTGCTCTTCCTGGTCATCTTCGTGCTGAGCCTCATCAACCTGCGCGTGGGCCGCGCCATGAAGGAGCTGTGATGGCCGTCGCCCCGATGGACACGATCGCCCCCGCGCCGCAGCCGTCCCGGCACGCGGCCCCGGCAGGCGGCAGCCGGCGCGCGAAGATCAACGGGCATCTGCTGCGCCTGCCGTTCTACCTGCTGGCGCTGACGATGATCGCGCCGTTCTACTGGCTGCTCATCACGGTGTTCAAGCCGCCGAGGGAGCTGGCCAGGACACCGCCGTCGTTCGTGCCGCAGTCCCCCACGGTCGCCAACTTCTACGACACGGAGTGGACCCCGAAGGGGATCAACCCCGGCCACCTGGCGGGCATCTTCCAGCGCTACCAGGTGGACATGGGGTTCTGGCGGTTCATGCTCAACAGCCTCGTCATCACCACCGCCATCACCGTCGGGTCGCTGCTGATCTGCTCGCTGGCCGCGTACGTGATCTCCAAGCACGACATCAAGGGCCGCCGGACGATCTTCCTGCTGATCATCGCCTCGATGATGGTGCCCTGGCAGACGACGCTGATCCCGAACTACGTGATCATGCGGAACCTGGGCTGGCTGGACAGCTACGCCGCCTACATCGTCCCGGCGCTGGCCAAGGCGTTCGTGCTGTTCTTCCTGGTGCAGTTCCTGCAGTCGCTGCCGAACGAGCTGATCCAGGCGGCCAGGGTGGACGGCGCCGGGGAATGGCGGATCTGGTGGAAGATCGTGCTGCCGCTGCTGCGGCCGGCGCTCGCCGCGATGTCGATCTTCATCGTGCTCGCGGAGTGGAACAACTTCCTCTGGCCGCTCATCATCGTCCAGAGCGACGAGATGGCGAACATACCCGTCGCGCTGGCCCGGCTCAACTCCTACTACGTGGGGCCCGATCACCAGGGCGCGATCATGGCGGGCGGGCTCATCGCGTCGGTCCCGACGATCGTCTTCTTCGTGATCTTCCAGAAGTACTTCACCCGCGGCATCGCCCTCAGCGGCCTCAAGGGCTGACCGTTCCTAGGCAAAATCGCCGGCGTCAGCCGGATCGCCATGCCCCGGACCTGATCTAGGTCCAGGTGCACCCCGAACGGTCTTGGGTGCGGGGAGCTGCGCGAGTTGGCCGCCTGGGCCCCGGCAGGTCTTGCCGCCCTCGTGGGACGTGCCTACGGTCCTGGGCGGGCGCGCGGCCCCTTGCCCTTTCGGAAGCGATACGGCCTGGCCGGTAGCTCTCCGCACCGCCATCCTCTGGTGGCGGACGGTCACACCTGGCCGACGCCGTATCGCATGCCCGAAAGCGCGTCGTGCGATCGCCACCGCAGCAGCATGATGCCGGGTGGCAGTGCTTCTGCTTGGCCTGCTGTTGCAGGGGGCGGTGCCAGTTCTGGCCGCCCCACTTGGAGGTGTAGGCCGGATCGACGGCGATCACGACCAGGCCACGGTGGCACGCCATGCCGCGCAGCCGCTCGCGAAAGCGGGCGGTGGGCATGCCAGCAACGGTGCGGCGGAAGGCCTTGCCCCGGCGGCCGCGCCCCATGCTCTCCCGGCCGATGTTGCGGGCGTCGTCGAAACCCAGGTTCTCGATCGCGATCCCGGCACAACCGTGCTGGCGGGCAATCCGGATCAGGTCACTGATCGCCTGCCGCAGGCGGCCGTCGCGCTGGGCGGCGGGGCCGGTCAGCGCGGTGGGGATCGTGATGGGCTCGCCGATCGGATTGCCGCAGGCGTCGATGACGCAGACTGCGAGGTGGTCGGCGTTGAGGTCTACTCCCAGCAACCGGGCGCCGGAGGCGGCCAACTGCTCCGTGGATGGCAGGGCGGGGGTGTCGGCGGACCAGGAAGCGTCCAGATACCACCGATCCCGCACCGGGTCTTGGACGATGTCATAACGCACCGCCCGGTGGGCCTGGACACGGTCCAGCCACTGCTCGCGGCGGTGGTGGAAGCGCGCGCTCCCGGCCAGCCGGTAGCGGCCCCGGGGGGCGTTGGCCAGGTGCCGCAGCGGTTCCGGCAGCACGATCGTCACCGAGCCGTCGCCCGGGTCGACGGTGATGGTGTAGTTGCCGAACGGCGCTCCGGTCTCTCCATCGGCGGTCAGAAACAGCCGCCGCGCCTCCCACCGCCGACGCCACTGCTGCTCAGTGAGCTCGGCGTCGGCCAGGTGATGCCGAGCCTTGACCAGCCGTCGGCCGCCGACCACGATCGCCGGGCGGCCTTGCTCGATGCGGTACTCTACGCGTGCCAGCCGGGCGGTGAGCACCTGCAGCCGGCGCTGCTTGTGCCACCGCTCCTCCTGATCGGCGTACCCACGTACCCGCCCCCGACGCTGCCCGCACCCCACAGCCAGCCGTCTGCGGATCGCGGCGATGGCATGGCGCAGGACTGCTCGCTGGTCGCGCAGGGAGCGCAGCGAGAGCCGGTACTGATCCTCCGATGTGCGGGTCATCGCCCCGGCCCACCGCGACGACGCCACTGCGGTGAGCCTCTTCTTCCGCTCCGCGCGCCGGTTTTGCGCGGCTGTGACGTCGCCGATGCGGATGCGCTCGGCCAGATCAGCACGAGCATGGCCGCCAAGATGACCGCCTACGGCGGTAAGCACCTCGATATCGCCGACAGACAGCCGCAGACGGTCCCGAATCCGCGCCCCCACAGGGGCGGCCACGGTGAATGGCGCCGCGATCGGCCGCAGCCCCTTCCCTGCCCTCCCACTCCCGCCCACCCCACCACCCTTCGCGGAGTTGCCCGCCCCACTAGGAGCACACAAGATCAGCAGCGAGCCGGTACGTACAGGCTTGCCCCTCACCAGGTCATCGCTCTGAGTGATTAATAGGCTACCGAAATTCGCCGCTGTTGGGTAGAACATGTGAGCGATACCCGGAGTGCCAGCCACTCACGACCCCGCCTCGGCGAGGCCGCCCTTGCCTGCGGCAAGCGTGGCCGCCGAGCAGGATGATCAGCAGCCGATATGTTCGGATGCGAGCGCGGCGGCCACCGGCTCAGCGCCGTTGCCGCAGCCACGGCGCCAGGCGCAATCCTGCTGTCGAGATCAGGAGGGCGGCGCCTGGAGAGACCGGATTTCGATGACCGCCTCAGGGGCTTCCAACCCGATAACGTCTCATCGGACCACCACCTCGTTGACGCAGCGCAGCACCGGCGCGCGGACCAGGGCCCGTTCGTCCAGGCCCGCCGTAGCGATCAGGAACTCGGCCCGCTCGCCCGGCAGCAGCGTGACGAGCTGGTCGTCGGCCTGCGCGTCCGGGTCCAGCCGGTCGGGGAAGACGGCCAGGTCGCGCAGGAGCGTGCGCGCGGTGACCGTCAGCCGGAGCCCGCCGGGGACGGCCTCGGCCGCCGTGTCGTAACGCGGCTCGGGCAGGCGCAGGTCCCGGTCGGGCGCGAAGAACCACCACGCCCGGCCCACGGCCGCCTCGCCCGGCCCGCTGACCGCAGCGGCGACCGGCTCGCCCGCCGGCTCGCCCGCCGGCTCGCCCGCTGGCTCGCCCGGCTCGGTGATTCCGGCGACGATCAGCTCGCCGGCCGCCTCGCCCGGCTCGGCGACCGGTGCGGCCAGCGGCAGGGTGACGACCGCCCGCGGCGGCACGTCCAGCTCAAGGTCCTGCGCCGCGAGCGCGGCGCCGTCGAAGCCGTGCCGTACGGCCCGCGCCGGCGCCCGCCACGGCAGCGCGGTGTCGTTGACGGCGACCAGCGCCAGGCCGCCGTCGCGCGGCTGCACGGTCAGCAGCCGCTCGGCGTACGCCCTGCGCAGCGCGTGGAACAGCGGCTTGCGCCGGCCGTCCCCGTCCACGGCCGACCACGAGGTGACCGGCCAGCAGTCGTTGAGCTGCCACACCACGCTGCCCGCGCAGTGCGGCCACAGGGCCCTGAAGTGCTCCACCCCGAGCTGGATCGCGCGGGCCTGGTTGACCTGGGTGAGGTAGTGCCAGTCGTCGAAGCTCTCGGGGACCGGGAAGTGCGGCTTGAGCCCGGCGGCCAGCTTGAGGTTGCCGTCGACGGCCTTCTGGTGGTGCAGCAGGCCCCGGGAGTCGGGCAGCAGCGGCTCGTCGCTGATCGCCCGGCGGATCGTGGCGTACGCGGCGGGCCCCTGGAAGCCGAACTCGGCGGCCATGCGGGGCCGATAGTCGCGGTAGACGGTGTAGTCGCGTTCGTTCCACACGTCCCAGATGTGCATGGTGCCGCGGGCCGGGTCGTTGGGCGGCAGGTCCATGGCGCCCGAGTAGGGGCTGCCCGGCCAGTACGGGCGGGTCGGGTCCAGCTCGGCCACGACGCGCGGCAGCGTCTCCAGGTAGAAGCCGCCGCCCCAGCTGCGCCCCTGCAGCCGCTCCTGCCAGCCCCAGTCGGCATAGCCCTCGATGTTCTCGTTGTTGCCGCACCACAGGACCAGGCTCGGGTGCGGGCTCAGCCTGGCGACCTGCTCGCGCGCCTCGGCCTCCACCTCGGCCCCGATCGGGTCCTCCTCGGGGTAGGCGGCGCAGGCGAACGGGAAGTCCTGCCAGACCATCAGCCCGAGCCGGTCGCACAGGTCGTAGAAGTCCTCGCTCTCGTACAGGCCGCCGCCCCACACGCGGATGAGGTTGACGTTCGTCTCGCAGGCCTGGGCGAGCCGGGCGGCGTAGCGGTCGCGGCCGACCCGGGTGGGGAAGCAGTCGTCGGGGATCCAGTTCACCCCTCTGACGAACACCTCGACCCCGTTGACGGCCAGGGTGAAGGCGCCGTCGTCGGTACGCAGCCGCACCTCGCGCAGCCCGATCTCGCGGCGCCACA
The DNA here is from genome assembly GCF_040605375.1 of Nonomuraea sp. NPDC005650. Lineage (NCBI taxonomy): Bacteria > Bacillati > Actinomycetota > Actinomycetes > Streptosporangiales > Streptosporangiaceae > Nonomuraea > Nonomuraea sp. NPDC005650. The sequence goes on along the minus strand of NZ_JBEXCR010000035.1, from coordinate 87,185 downwards.
CGTCCTCTCCGGCGGTCACCTCCAGCTCGTACAGCGGCTGTTCGCCGTACCCTCTCGGCCACCACAGCTCCGGGTCGGGCACCTCCAGCGTGAGCACGGCCTCGTCGCCGTCCCCGGGGATCACGGCGCGGGCCGTCACCCCCTTGATCGCCGCCGTGACCTCGGCGGCGCCCGTCTTCTCGACCCGGACGTGGACGTCCACCCTGGCCGTCCCGTCCTCGACGGTGACCAGCGGCCGGACCTCGGCGATCCTGGCCCCGCTCCACTCGTGCAGCCCGATCGGCCGCCAGATGCCCGCCGTGACCAGCGTCGGGCCCCAGTCCCAGCCGAAGTTGCAGGCCATCTTCCTGATGAAGTTGTAGGGCTGGGTGTAGGCGCCCGGCCGGTCGCCGAGCTCCTCCCGCAGCCGCTCGGCGTATTCGAGCGCCGACCCGAACGTGACCGTCAGCCGGTTGCTCCCGCTCCGCAGCGCGTGGCGGACGTCGAAGCGGTACGAGCGGTGCATGTTCGCGGACTCGCCCACCCGCACGCCGTTGAGCTCGACGGCGGCCACCGTGTCGAGCCCCTGGCAGACGAGGTCGACGTGCTCGTGCCCGGTGCCGTCCCACGAGAACTCCGTCTCGTAACGCCACTCGGTGCGCCCGATCCAGGCCAGGCGCGTCTCGTTGTCGTCGAGGTAGGGATCGGGAATCAGCCCCGCGGCGAGCAGGTCGGTGTGCACGCACCCGGGGACTGTGGCCGGCACTGTGGCCGTCACTGCGGCCGTCACTGCGGCCGTCACTGCGGCCGGCACCGGGGCCGGCACGTCGCCGCTCGCGGAGCGGACGGTCCAGGCTTCATGAAGGGGGCGGAACGGGCTCATCAACCCTCCGGGCTCGAGCAGCGGGGAATTGTCATCGCATCACTAAACCCGTTTAGTTTCAATCTTTCCCTGCGGTGACTGAACGGGTTCATGAAGCGTGCTCACGTACTGGGGCGGTGCTGCCTCTGCTGACCATGCGCGGGTTGGCCTGTCGCGTGTCAGCCACCTCGCGGCCCTGGACCAGATCGAGCAGGGCCCGGGCGGCGTGGGCGCCGTAGGCGGCGATGTCCCTGCTGACCGCCGTCAGGTGCGGCCTGGCCAGCAGGCACAGGGCGGAGTCGTCCCAGGCCACGACGGACAGCTCGCCGGGCACCGAGATCCCGGCCTCGCGGGCGGCGGCGGTGCCCGCGACCGCCATCACGTCGTTGTCGTAGACGATGGCGGTCGGCCTGCCGGGCCCGCGCAGGAGGTCGAGCGTGGCGCGCTCGCCGCCCTCGCCGCTGTAGTCGGCGTACACGGTGACGCTCTCGACGCCCAGCTCTGCGGCGGTCGCCCGCATGGCGGCGGTCCTGACGCGGGTGTGCATGAGCTCCTCGGGGCCCGCGACCCTGGCGATCCTGCGGTGCCCCAGCCCGGCCAGGTGCTCGATCACGGTGGAGAGCGCGCCGCCGTCGTCGATCCAGACGGCGGGCAGCCGCCCGGTCCCGCCGGGGCCGCCGATGACCACGGCGGGCAGCCGCAGCTCCTCCAGCACGGCGATCCGGGCGTCCTCGGCCCGCAGGTCCACGACGAACACCCCGGCGACGCGGTGCTGGGCCCACCATTTCCGGTAGATCGAGATCTCGGCCTCGTGGTCCTCGGTCATCTGCAGCAGCAGCCCGACGGAGGCCGCCGACAGCGTGGCCTCGATGCCGGAGATCAGCTGCATGAAGAACGGCTCCAGCCCCAGCGTGCGCGCCGGGCGGTCCACGACCAGGCCCAGCACGTCGGGCCTACCGTCGAACAGGGCCCGTGCCAGGCTGTTGGGCTGCCAGCCCAGCTCGGCGGCGATGGCCTGGATGCGGCGGCGCGTCTCGCTGGAGACGCCGGGACGGCCGTTCAGCGCGAACGACACGGCCCCTTTCGAGACGCCGGCCCTGCGCGCGATGTCGTCGATCGTGGGTCGCTTCATCGGCCGCCCCTTGGGATTTACCGGTTCATATATCTCGCAAGCGCGACTCTACGCAAATGACACCGCCCGCCGCATCCCTTGCGGGACGCGACGGGCGGGTCGGCGATGAAGCGGCGAAGGAGCCTTGGGTCAGCGCTCGAAGCGGCGGCCCGAGTTGCGGCGGTAGCCACCGCCACCGCCGCCGTTGCCGCTGCGCTCGTCCGAGCGGCCACCGCCGGAGCGGTAACCGTCGCGCGGGGCGCGCTCGTCGGAGCGGTAGCCGCCGCGGTCACGGTCGGCCGAGAACGGACGGCTGCGGTCGGAGGCGTAACGCCCGCCGCGGTCCTCCGAGCGGTAGCCGCCGCCGCCACCGCGCTGGCCGCCGCGGTCGTCCTGGCGGACCGGGCGGTCGTCGGAGCGGTAGCCGCCGCGCGGCCCGCCGTCACGGCGCCGGTCGTCCCCGAAGGTACGCGGCTCCTGCGAGCGCCCGAACGGCCGCTCACCATCGGAGTGCCGCCGCGGACGGCGGTCCTCGCCCGAGTTGCCCGAGTTGAACGGCCGCTCGCCGTCCTCGTGGCGGCGCGGACGACGGTCGTCACCCGAGCCGAAGGAACGCTCGCCGTCCTCGTGCCGCCGGGGGCGGCGGTCGCCGTCGAAGTCGCGGCGCTGGCGGCGGCCGTTGCGCCGCTCGCCACCCTGGCCGCCACCCTCGCGGCGGGGCCGCAGGGGCTTGCGGACGTCCGGCTCCCAGACCGGGATGGGCTCGCCGCTCGGCGTGCGGGCGCCGGTCACCTCGGCCACCCGCGGGTGACCGGGCGTGGCCTTCAGGCGGAACGGGTGGATGCCGGCCCGCCGGGTGAGCGCGTCGGTGGAGCGGCGCTCGCTGGGCAGCACCAGCGTGACCACGGTGCCCTTCTCGCCGGCGCGGGCGGTGCGCCCGCCCCGGTGCAGGTAGCTCTTGTGATCCTGCGGCGGGTCCACGTGCAGCACCAGGCTGATGTTGTCGACGTGGATGCCGCGCGCCGCGACGTCGGTGCAGACGAGCACGTTGACGGCGCCCTCGCGGAACTCGGCGAGGATGCGGGTGCGCTGGTTCTGGCGCTTGCCGCCGTGCAGGCCGCCCGACTTGACGCCGACCCTGGCCAGCTGCTTGCAGAGCCGGTCGACGCCGTGCTGGGTGCGGACGAAGACGATCGTACGGCCCTCGCGGTTGGCGATCTCGGCGATGACGTCGAACTTCTCGTCGCGCGTGACCTGCATCACGTGGTGCTCCATGGTGTCGACCGGCGAGGTCGCGGGCGCCACGGAGTGGGTGATCGGGTTCTTGAGGAAGCGCTGCACCAGCTTGTCGACGTCGCCGTCGAGCGTGGCGGAGAACAGCAGCCGCTGCCCGTCGGTCGGGGTCTGCGCGAGCAGGTCGGTGACGACGGGGAAGAAGCCGAGGTCGCACATGTGGTCGGCCTCGTCCAGGACGCTGACCTCGACGTCGCCGAGCGAGCACTCGCCCTGCCGGATGAGGTCGCCGAGCCGGCCGGGCGTGGCGATGACGACGTCAACGCCGCGCCGCAGCGCCTCGATCTGCTTGCCCATGGACATGCCGCCGACGACGACCTTCATCCGCAGCCCGAGGCCGCGGCCCAGCGGCTCCAAGGCGTCGTGCACCTGGAGGGCGAGCTCACGGGTGGGCACGAGGATCATCGCGCGCGGGTGGCCGGGGGCCGGCTTCACACCGGCGATGCGGGCCATGGTGGGCAGGCCGAACGCGAGCGTCTTGCCGGAGCCGGTCTGGCCGCGGCCGAGCACGTCGTTGCCGGCGAGCACGTCGGGAATGGTCGCGCTCTGAATGGGGAACGGGCTGTCGATGCCCTGCTTGGCCAGCCCGGTGATGAGCGGCTTGGGCAGGCCCAGCAGCTCGAACTCGGACGGCCGAACCTCGGCGTCTCTCTCCGGGGCGGAGTCCGCCGGACCGGCGTTCTCGTCGAATGCGGGCATGACAGCGTCAAGCATGGTCACGAAAGTCGTGCCTTTCCGTCGAAGTGGCACGTCACTTCTGCGAAAGGACGAGCCGGGACGTGCGGCGCACGCCGCACAGGGGTTCTGGTCACCCGCCGTACGGGCGGGTCAAATCATTTAAGGGGGTAACACACCGGGCACCGGCCGCAGGCGATGCGAGACGCGCGATGAGACGTCAGGTGCGTTTGTTACCAACGCCGGGATGTTATCTGAAATTCCCCGGACAGGCCCGGTATTTCCGTAACCCTCTATGGCACGCTGAAACGGCTGACGAGTGAACGTCAGCCGTAACAGCAAAAAGATCAGACATTAAATCCTAGCATACGGAGCTGCTCGCGCCCCTCGTCGGTGATCTTGTCCGGGCCCCACGGCGGCAGCCAGACCCAGTTGATCTTCACGTCGGACACCATGCCGTCGAGCGCCGAGTGGGCCTGGTCCTCGATGACGTCGGTCAGCGGGCAGGCCGCGCTGGTCAGAGTCATGTCGATGGTGGCCACGGGCCGCGCGCCGTCGGCCGGGTCGAGGTTGAGCCCGTAGATGAGGCCCAGGTCGACCACATTGATGCCGAGCTCGGGGTCCACGACGTCCTTGAGCGCCTCCATGACCTCTTCGGCGGTGGTCTCACCGTCGAAGTCGGTCGGAGTCTCCACCGGCTTGCTCATCGGGCACTCCTCACTACCGCATCCTTGTAGGCCATCCACGAGAGCAGCGCGCACTTGACGCGCGCCGGGAACTTGGCCACGCCCGCGAACGCGACCGCGTCGCCGAGCACTTCCTCGTCGGCCTCGACCTGTCCCCTGCCCTGCATGAGCCTGGTGAACTCGTCGACCACGGAGAGCGTCTCCTCGACCGTCGAGCCAGTGGCGAGCTCGTGCAGCACCGAGGCGGCGGCCTGGCTGATCGAACAGCCCTGCCCGTCGTAGGAGACGTCCAGGACCTTGCCCCCGTCGCCCACCTTCACCCTGAGCGTGATCTCGTCGCCGCACGTGGGGTTCACGTGGTGAACCTCGGCGTCGTACGGCTCGCGCAGCCCCCGCCCCTGCGGGTGCTTGTAGTGCTCCAGGATCAGCTCCTGGTACATCGACTCGCCGATCATGGCTATGCGAACACCTTCTGAACGTGATGGAGGCCGCGGACCAGGGCATCGATCTCGCCCGTGGTGTTGTACAGGTAGAACGACGCCCGCGTGGTCGCCGGTATTCCGAAGCGCAGGTGCAGGGGGCGCGCGCAATGGTGACCGACGCGTACGGCGACGCCGAACTGGTCGTCGAGGATCTGCCCGACGTCGTGCGGGTGGATGCCCGCCAGCGTGAACGACACCGTGCCGCCCCGCTGCTCCAGCGAGTCGGGCCCGATGAGCCGCAGGGTGGGCACCTCGCGCAGGGCGTCGAGCGCGTAGGCCGTCAGCGTGCGCTCGTGCGCCTCGATGGCCTCCATGCCGACCTCGGTGAGGTAGTCGACGGCCGCGCCCAGCCCGATGGCCTCGACGATCGGCGGCGTGCCGGCCTCGAACTTGTGCGGCACCGGCGCGTACGTCGAGTGGTCCATCCAGACCGCCTCGATCATCTCGCCGCCGCCCAGGAACGGGGGCATGGCGTCGAGCAGCTCGGCCTTCCCCCACAGCACGCCGATGCCCGAAGGGCCGACCATCTTGTGGCCGGTGAAGGCCACGAAGTCGGCCTCCAGCCCGGCGACGTTCACCGGGTGGTGCGGCACGGACTGCGACGCGTCCAGCATGATCAGCGCACCGACCTCGTGCGCCCGCCTGGCCACCTCGACGACCGGGTTGACGGTGCCGAGCACGTTGGACTGGTGGGCGATCGAGACGATCTTCGTGCGCTCGATGATCACGGACGGGTCGTAGTCGAGCCGTCCTTCGTCGGTGACGCCGAACCACTTCAGCGTCGCGCCGGTGCGCTGCGCGAGCAGCTGCCACGGCACGATGTTGGAGTGGTGCTCCATCTCGGAGATGACGATCTCGTCGCCGGCCCCGAGCGTGAAGCGCGGATCGGTGTTGATGGGGTTGCCGAAGGCGTACGCGACGAGGTTGAGCGCCTCGGAGGCGTTCTTGGTGAAGATCACCTCGTCGCGCGACGGCGCCCCGACGAACGCGGCGACTCTGTCGCGGGCGCTCTCGTAGGCGTCGGTCGATTCGGCGCCGAGCACGTGCATGGCCCGTCCGACGTTGCTGTAGTGCAGCGCGAAGTGGTCACGCATGGTCTCGATGACCTGATTGGGCTTCTGGGAGGAGTTGCCCGAGTCGAGATAGACGAGCGGACGCCCGTCGGGCAGCTCGCGGGAGAAGATCGGGAAATCCTTCCTGATCTTCTCCACGTCAAAGCTGATCCTAGTCATGACATCGACTCCGTCGATGCCATGACTAGAGTGCTGTGCCTATTGATGCCCTCACTGCGTTCGGTCATAGAGCTGCCTTCGTGTACTGCTCGTAGCCCTCGGCCTCGAGCTTCTCGGCGAGCTCGGGGCCGCCCTCCTCGACGATCCGGCCGGCCGCGAAGACGTGGACGAAGTCCGGCTTCACGTACCGCAGGATGCGGGTGTAGTGCGTGATCAGCAGCACGCCGGTGTCGCCGGAGGCGCGGAAGCGGTTGATGCCCTCCGACACCACGCGCAGCGCGTCGACGTCGAGGCCGGAGTCGGTCTCGTCGAGCACCGCGATCTTCGGCTTGAGCAGCTCGAGCTGGAGGATCTCGTGGCGCTTCTTCTCGCCGCCGGAGAAGCCCTCGTTGAGGTTGCGCTGGGCGAACGCGGCGTCGATGGACAGCGCGTCCATGCCGCTCTTGAGGTCCTTGGCGAACTCGCGCAGCTTGGGCGCCTCGCCGCGGACCGCGGTGACGGCCGAGCGCAGGAAGTTCGAGACCGACACGCCGGGGACCTCGACCGGGTACTGCATGGCCAGGAACAGGCCCGCGCGGGCCCGCTCGTCGACCGACAGCTCCAGCAGGTCCACGCCGTCGAGCAGCACCTGGCCGCCGGTGATCGTGTATTTGGGGTGACCGGCGATCGCGTAGGCGAGCGTCGACTTGCCCGAGCCGTTGGGGCCCATGATGGCGTGGGTCTCGCCGGAGTTGACGGCCAGGTTGACGCCGCGCAGGATTTCCTTGTCCTCGACGGCGACGTGGAGGTCGCGGATCTCAAGGGTGGACATGGTTGTTATGACTCCTTCGAGAGCGAGACGAGAACGTCATCGCCGTCGATCTTGACTGTGTAGACGTTCACGGGCTGGGTGGCGGGCGGGCCGGTGGGCTTGCCGGAGCGTACGTCGAAGCACGAGCCGTGCAGCCAGCACTCCAGGGTGCCGTCGTAGACCTCGCCCTCGCTGAGCTTCACCTCGGCGTGGGAGCAGACGTCGTGCAGGGCGAACACCTCGCCGCCCTTGCGCACGAGCGCCACCGGCGTCTCGTCGACCTCCACCCCGATGACTCCCCCGTCGGGGATGTCGTCGAGTTTGCACACCTTCTCGAACAAACTCATCGCGCGAGCTCCGCCTCCAGCGCGCTCAGCACGCGCTCGCGGATCTCCTCGACCTCGATCTTCTCGACGAGCTGGCCGAGGAAGCCCCTGATGACCAGGCGGCGGGCCTCGTCGTAGGGGATGCCACGGGCCTGGAGGTAGAAGATGTGCTCGTCGTCGAGCCTGCCGGAGGCGGAGGCGTGCCCCGCCCCGGCGACCTCGCCGGTGAGGATCTCCAGGTTGGGCACCGAGTCGGCGCGGGCGCCGTCGGTCAGGATGAGGTTGCGGTTGAGCTCGTAGGTGTCGGTGCCCTCGGCCTCGACGCGGATGATCACGTCGCCGATCCAGACGGCGTGCGCGTCCTGGCCCTGCAGGGCGCCGCGGTAGTCGACGTTGCTCTTGCAGTTGGGCTGCGAGTGGTCGACCAGCAGGCGGTGCTCCAGGTGCTGCCCGGCGTCCGCGAAGTAGACGCCCGACATGTCGGCGTCGCCGCCGGGGGCGGTGTAGGACACGTTGGGCGACAGGCGTACGAGGTCGCCGCCGAACGTCACCGCGAAGCTGCGGAACGTCGCGTCCTTGGCCAGCTGGGCGTGGTGGTGGGAGACGTGGACCGCGTCGTCGTCCCAGTCCTGCAGGCTGACGACCCTGAGCGAGGCCCCGTCGCCGACGACGAACTCGATGTTGTCGGCGTAGACCGCGCTGCCCTTGTGGTCGAGCACGACCACGGCCTCGGCCAGGGGCTCCACCTTGACCACGATGTGACCGTAGGCGGCGCCGTCACCGGAGCCGGTCAGGGTGAGCACGGTCGGCTTGGAGGTGACGGCCTCGCGCGGCACCGTGATGACGGTGGCCTTCTCGAAGCTGTTCCACGCCTGGGCGCTGACCCGGTCGGTGGGCATGAAGGCCTTGCCGACCCGGGCGTCGTCGCGGCCGACCGTCTCGACCGTGACCTCGGGCGCCGCGTCGACGTCCACCCGGACGTGACCGACGGCCTCGGCCTTGCCGCTGTGCAGGCCCTTCAGCCGCGAGAGCGGCGTGAAGCGCCAGGCCTCCTCGCGCCCGGTCGGGACCTCGAAGTCGCCCAGCTCGTAGGACGCCTTCTCGTGCAGGGTCGACAGGGGCTTCTCGTTCAGGCCCATCAGCCGACGGCTCCTTCCATCTGCAGCTCGATCAGCCGGTTGAGCTCGAGCGCGTATTCCATGGGCAGCTCGCGCGCGATCGGCTCCACGAAGCCGCGCACGATCATCGCCATCGCCTCGTCCTCGTCGAGCCCGCGGCTCATGAGGTAGAAGAGCTGGTCCTCGCTGACCTTGGAGACCGTGGCCTCGTGGCCCATCTTGACGTCGTCCTCGCGGACGTCGACGTAGGGGTAGGTGTCGGAGCGGCTGATCTGGTCGACCAGCAGGGCGTCGCACTTGACGGTGCTGGCGCTGCCGTGGGCGCCCTCCTCGATCTGCACGAGACCGCGGTAGGAGGTGCGGCCGCCGCCGCGCGCCACCGACTTGGAGATGACGCTGGAGCTGGTGTTGGGCGCCAGGTGCACCATCTTGGAGCCGGCGTCCTGGTGCTGGCCCTCGCCCGCGAACGCGACGCTCAGCGTCTCGCCCTTGGCGTGCTCGCCCATCAGGTAGACGGCCGGGTACTTCATCGTGACCTTGGAGCCGATGTTGCCGTCGATCCACTCCATGGTCGCGCCCTCGTACGCCACGGCGCGCTTGGTGACCAGGTTGTAGACGTTGTTCGACCAGTTCTGGATGGTCGTGTAACGGCAGCGGGCGTTCTTCTTCACGATGATCTCGACGACCGCGCTGTGCAGCGAGTCGGAGGAGTAGATCGGCGCGGTGCAGCCCTCGACGTAGTGGACGTAGCTGTTCTCGTCCACGATGATCAGGGTCCGCTCGAACTGGCCCATGTTCTCGGTGTTGATCCGGAAGTAGGCCTGCAGCGGGATCTCGACCTCGATGTTCGGCGGCACGTAGATGAACGAGCCACCGGACCACACGGCGGAGTTGAGGGCGGCGAACTTGTTGTCGCCCACCGGGATGACCGACCCGAAGTATTCCTGGAAGATCTCCGGGTGCTCCTTCAGGCCCGTGTCGGTGTCGAGGAAGATGACGCCCTTCTCCTCGAGGTCCTCACGGATCTTGTGGTAGACGACCTCGGACTCGTACTGGGCGGCGACACCGGCGATGAGGCGCTGCTTCTCCGCCTCGGGGATGCCGAGCTTGTCGTAGGTGTTCTTGATGTCGGCGGGCAGCTCGTCCCAGGAAGCGGCCTGCTTCTCGGTGGAGCGCACGAAGTACTTGATGTTGTCGAAGTCGATGCCGGTGAGGTCGGAGCCCCAGGTGGGCAGCGGCTTGCGGTCGAACAGGCGGAGGCCCTTCAGGCGAAGGTCGAGCATCCACTCCGGCTCGTTCTTGAGAGCGGAGATGTTGCGGACGACCTCCTCGGACAGGCCGCGCTTGGCCGCCGCCCCGGCGGCATCCGGGTCGGCCCAGCCGAACTTGTAATTCCCGAGGCCTTCCAGCTCCGGGCGGTCGGTGACAGTCACCTTCCGGTCTCCTTGCTCTTGTCTCTATGTGCGGATTCACCCAGCGACTGTGGGCTCACATGTGTCGTGCAGACCCCGTCGCCGTGGGCGATCGTGGCCAGGCGCTGCACCGGGGTGCCGAGCAGTTGCGCGAACGCCTCCGTCTCGGCCTCGCAGAGCTGCGGGAACTCCGCAGCCGCGTGGGCCACCGGGCAGTGGTGCTGGCAGAGCTGGTCGCCGCCCGACTTGGCCTTGCTGGCCGAGGCGGCGTACCCCTCCGCCGACAGCGCCTGCGCCAGCACTTGCACGCGCTGGTCCGCCGGCACCGTCCGCATGACCGGCTCCAACCGCTTGAGCAGGCTCGAGACCTGCAGGCGGGCGAAGTCGGCCACCGCTTCCTCTCCCATGCGCTCGGCCAGGAAGCGCAGCGCGCTCCCGGCGAGGTCGTCATAGGCGTGCTCGAAAGCACTGCGCCCCGCGTCGGTGATCGCGAACAGCTTGGCGGGGCGTCCGCGCCCGCGCTGCCCTCGCGGCCCGACCGTGCGAGGCTCTATCATCCCGTCAGCCAGCAGCGCGTCCAGGTGGCGGCGGACGGCGGCGGGGGTGAGCCCCAACCGCTCGCCCAGCGCGGCGGCCGCGACGGGACCATGCTCAAGAATCAGCCTGGCGACGCGCGCACGCGTGCTGCGCTCGCTCCCTGGCTCGATCCCCGGCATGTTTTTCACAACATCAGTGTGCCGTAATTCCTTCCCGGTTCACAAACGGATCTGAGCAGCCCGGGAATGGAATTTCTCACGCAGGGTAGCCTTACCTAACTCTCCTCAGGAAGGCGAAGGTCAAGCTTGAGCAAAAGATGAGGCCCAGCATCACGCAGGCCATCGGCACGGCGCTGCCCGCGCCCGCCAGTCCGACCAGCGGGGCCGCGAGGGCGCCCAGCGCGAACTGCAGCACGCCGAGCAGGGCAGAGGCGCTGCCCGCGACCTGGGCGGGCTGGCTGGCCAGGGCCAGCGCGCCGGTGGCCGGCATGACCAGGCCCTGGCCGAGCATGATGACGAACAGCCCGCCCACGATGCCCCACAGGCCGAGCCCGGCGAGCGCGGCGGCCAGCAACAGCGAGGCGCCGGTCAGCCCGATCGCGAGCCCGGTGACCACCAGGGTCGCCGGCGGCACCCGTCCCGACAGCCGGCCGCCGAGCTGGGCCATGGCGGTCAGGCCGAAGGCGTTGATGCCGAAGATGAGCGAGTACTGCTGGGGCGTGGCGCCGTACACCTCCTGGAGCACGAACGGCGAGCCGGAGATGTAGCCGAACATGGCGGCGAACGCCAGCCCCGCGGTGAGCGCGGTGCCCATGAACGCCCGATCGCGCAGGAGCCGGCCGAACGTGCCGACGGTGTGCCTGAGCCCGCCGCTCTCGCGCTCGGCCGCGGGCAGCGTCTCGCGCACGCCGCCCAGGACGGCCAGCAGCAGCACCAGCCCGGCGACGCTGAGCGCCACGAACACGCCGCGCCACGAGGTGAACGCCAGCAGCTGCGCGCCGGCGATGGGCGCCAGGATCGGCGCCAGGCCGCTGACCAGCATGAGGGTGGCGAAGATGCGGGCGATGGCGGCGCCGTCGTACAGGTCGCGGACGACCGCCCGCACGATCACCAGGGCCGCGCCGCCGAGCACGCCCTGCAGCAGGCGGAAGGCGATGAGCATGGGCACCGACGGCGCGAAGGCGCACAGCAGCGAGGCCGTCATGAACCCGGCCACGCCCACGATCAGCGGCATCCTCCTGCCGCGCACGTCGCTGACCGGCCCGGCGATCACCTGGCCGATGGACACGCCGATGAGGCAGGCGGTGAGGGTGAGCTGGACCTGGGCGGGCGCGCTGAGCATCTCGGAGGTGATGGCGGGCAGCGCGGGGAGATACATGTCGATGGACAGGGGTCCGATCGCGGACAGGGCGCCCAGGATCACCAGCAGCAGTCCGCGGCTGCCCCTCCTCTGCCCCACGGCAATGGTGGACGTGGACGTGGCTTCGGCCGCCACGGACATGCGTGATCCCCTCTCCCTCGTAGGCCGGTGGCCCCGAGGGCCGAGAGATCAAACCACGATCCGGTCCTCCGAATTCCCGGTTATCAGATATTTCATGTGATTTCGTGAAGCTGGATGATCGAGAACGCCGCACCCTGGGGGTCGGTGAGCATCGAGAACCGGCCGGGCGGCGCCTCCATCGCCCGCACCAGCACGGTCGCGCCCGCGCCCTCGGCCGCGGCCGTGGTGGCTTCGAGGTCGGCGACCGCGAAGTACGTCATCCAGAACGACGGCGTCGCCGCGGGGTAGTCGGAGAACATCTCGACCATCCCCGCGATGGCCCGCTCGCCCCGGTGCCACTCGGTGTACTTGATCCCCTCCATCTCCTGGGGGTTCGGCGTCCAGCCGAAGACGGCCGCGTAGAAGCCCTCGGCGGCCTGCGGGTCGCGCGTGACCAGCTCGTTCCAGCAGAACGAGACGGGCTCGTTGACCAGCTCGGCGCCGTGGTGGTTGCCCGCCTGCCAGGCGGCCGCGTACGAGCCGTCCGGGGCCTCGAAGACCGTCATGACGCCTTCGTCGAAGACCGCCATCGGCTCCATGGTCACGGTGCCGCCGGCCTTCCCGACCCGTTCGGCGAGCGCGGCGGCGTCGTCGGTGGCGACGAACATGTTCCAGAACGAGGGCGACTCCCCGCCCATGACCGGCCCCAGCCCGGCGACGCGCCTGCCCTGGTGGAGGAACATGCCGTAGCCGCCGGCCTCGGGGTCGTCGATCATGTCGGCCTGCCAGCCGAAGACCTGGCCGTAGAACCGGGCGGAAGCCTCGACGTCGGTGCTGGACAGGTCCACCCAGCACGGGACTCCTGGGTCGTATCCGCTGCGTTGCGCCATTGCACCCTCCTCTGACATGGAGCTCGTCGTCAGACTTTCACCTCAAATCGCGCCTTAATGGGAAATGGCCGGGTCAAGACATGTCCAAATCCGGCCAACCCCACCTGCGGCCCGAACCGCCTGCGCCAGTCCCTAAACTCGTGGCCATGGAGTCCCCAGCCGTCGAGATCATCGGCCTGGTCAAACGCTACGGCGGCACCACTGCCGTCGACGGCCTCACGCTGCGCGCCGAGCGCGGCGCGGTGACCGCCGTGCTCGGGCCGAACGGCGCGGGCAAGACGTCCACGGTCGAGATCTGCGAGGGGTTCCGCAGGGCCGACGCGGGCACCGTCCGCGTGCTCGGCCGGCCGCCCACGCTGCCCGAGCTGCGGCCGCGGGTGGGGGTCATGCTGCAGTCGGGCGGCGTCCCGCCCGCGATGCGCTGCGGCGAGTGGCTGCGCCTGGTCTCGCGCTTCTACGCCCGTCCCCTCGACGCCGGGGTCCTGCTGACGCGACTGGGGCTGGCCGATCACGTACGCACCCCCTACCGGCGGATGTCGGGCGGGCAGCAGCAGCGGCTGTCGCTGGCCGCGGCCGTCATCGGGCGGCCCGAGCTGGTCTTCCTCGACGAGCCGACGGCCGGGCTCGACCCGCAGGCCCGGCACGCCTGCTGGGAGCTGGTGGGCGAGCTGCGCGGGGCGGGCGTGTCGGTGGTGCTGACCACGCACCACATGGACGAGGCCGAGCGGCTGGCCGACCACGTGGTGATCATCGACAAGGGGCGGGTGGTGGCCGAGGGCAGCCCGGCCTCGCTGACGGGGGCCGAGCGGCAGCTGCGTTTCCGCGCCCGGCCGGGGCTGGCGCTGGAGGAGCTGCTCAACGCGCTCCCGGCGGGCAGCGCGGCCAAGGAGTCGCCCGCCGGGCACTACATCATCGAGGGTCTGGTGGGTCCCGAGCTGCTGGCCACGGTGACGGCGTGGTGCGCGGCCGAGGGCGTCACCGCCGACGACCTCCGCATCGAGCGCCGCACGCTGGAGGACGTCTTCCTCGAGCTGACGGGCAGGGAGCTGCGATGACCGCGTCCGACCGCGCGCCCGCCGGGCAGATCGCGCTGGACTTCACGCCGGCGCCCGGGGCGGCACCGCTCCCGCGCATGGTCCTCGCCCAGACGGGCGCGGAGATCCGGGCGATGCTGCGCAACGGCGAGCAGCTGCTGCTCACCCTGATCATCCCGGTGCTGCTGCTGACCGGGTTCTCGCTGGCGCCGCTGATCGACGTCGGGAGCGGCCGGCGCATCGACTTCCTGGCGCCCGGCGTGCTGGCGCTGGCCGTCATGTCCACGGCCTTCACCGGCCAGGCCATCGCGACCGGCTTCGAGCGCCGCTACGGCGTGCTGAAGCGGCTGGGCGCGACCCCGCTGTCCCGGGCCGGGCTCATGCTCGCCAAGACGTCCGCCGTGGTGGCCGTGGAGGTCATCCAGGCCGCGGTGATCGTGTGCGTCGGCCTGGCGCTGGGGTGGCGGCCGCACGGGTCGTTCCTGAGCGCGGCGCTGCTCATCGTGCTGGGCACGGCGGCGTTCAGCGGGCTGGGGCTGCTCATGGCCGGCACGCTGCGCGCCGAGGCCACCCTGGCCGCCGCCAACCTCGTCTACCTGGTGCTGCTGGGGGCCGGCGGGGTGATCTTCCCGCTGTCGAAGTTCCCCGAGGGCATGCGCCAGGTCCTGGAGCTGCTGCCCATCTCGGCCCTGACCGGCGGCCTGCGCACGGTCCTCGCCCAAGGGGCCGCGCTGCCCCTGGGCCCGCTGGCCGTCCTGGCCGTGTGGGCGGTGCTGTCGCTGGGCCTGGTCTCGCGCACATTCCGCTGGGAGTAGCGGGTCATGCGCCGTGCAGGTTCCCGTAGCGGCGCCTGGTGAGGGCGGCCGTGGCCGTCAGCGGGATCGCGGCGGCGGCCGCCAGGCCGAACAGCAGGGCGTAGCGGCCGTGGTCGGCCAGCGGGCCCGCCGCCCACGACGCGACCGCGCTGCCCACGAAGAGCGCGGAGGCGAAGAAGGCGATCGTCGTCCCCCTCGCCTCGGGCACCACCGAGGTGGCCCACGTCTGCAGCGAGGAGTGCAGGAAGGACCACCCGCCGCCCAGCAGCAGCGCCGTGACCGCCACGGTGGCCAGGTCGACGTGCACGGAGACGATCGCGAACCCGGCGCAGAGCTGCGCCCCGCCCACCGTCATCAGCGCGGGAGGGGGCCAGCTCCCCGACAGCCGCTTGACGAGCTTCGAGAACGCCCACAGGCCCAGCCCGTACGCGGTGATGGCCAGCCCGGCCACGGCGGCGGCGTACCCGGCGTGCTCCAGCGCGGTGGCCAGGAACGGCATCGCGCCGAGCATGATCGCGCCCTCGACGAACGCGAGCCCGAACACCAGCAGCGCCCAGCCGTGCCCGAGCACCGCGCCCAGGTAGCGGCCGACACCGGCCTCCGGGCCGTGCGGGAGGTCGCGGGGCGGCTCCGGCAGCGAGCGCAGCGCGAGCGCGCAGATGAGGGCGCAGGCGGCGGGCACGGTGAACGCCACCCGCCAGTCCACCAGGCCCGCCAGCACCCCGCTCAGCCCGGTGGCCAGGGCGGTGCCGAGGGCGGCGGCGCCCATCAGGTCGGTCAGCGCCCGCTGGCGGATCGACGGCCGCACGGTGTCGCCCACGTACGTCAGCCCGGTCGGGATCACCGCGCCGAAGCAGGCCCCCGCCACGACCCTGGCCGCCACCAGCGCCCCGAGGACCGGCATCAGCGCCGAGACCAGCCCCGCCAGCGCCGCGCCGAACAGCGCCCCGCGCATGACCCGCACCCGGCCGAACCGGTCCGACAGCAGCCCCCACAGCGGCTGCGTCAGCCCGTAGGCGAGGTAGTAGGCGCTGGCCGCCGCGACGGCGGCGGACAGCGGGACCTCCAGGTCCACCGCGATCAGCACGAGCATGGGGCTCACGGCGAAGCGGTCGAAGCTGCTGACGAACGAGGCCGCGGACAGGGCCAGCGGTGGTCGGGCGAGACTCGTGGGGGACTTCATACGATCAATGATCTAAGAGACGCCCAGAACACCCTATGTCGGGGCATGTCACAGGCCACAGGTACGCTCTGACCGTCAACCCCCCGCATCCGGTGAGGAGTCCTGTGACCGCGTTCGCCCTCGACGATCCCTTCGATCGCGGGTCCGGCCTGCCCAGGCCGGGAAACCTCCTGCGCACGGCCGCCGACTCCATCCCGCCGAGTGGGCTCGTGCTGCTGGCCATCCTCTCGGTGCAGCTGGGCGCCGGGTTCGCGAAGGAGCTGTTCGCGACGCTGCCGCCGAGCGCGGTGGTGTTCCTGCGCATCATGGCCGGGGCGCTGATCATGGGAGCGCTCGTCCGGCCCCGGCTGAAGGGCCTGTCCTGGCGCGACTGGGCGGTGGGGATCGGGTTCGGGGTGACGCTCGCGCTCATGAACCTGACCTTCTACGAGGCCCTGTCGCGGCTGCCGATGGGGATCGCGGTGGCCATCGAGTTCCTGGGGCCGCTGGGGGTGGCCGTGGCGGCCTCGCGGCGCCGGATCGACCTGCTGTGGATCGGCCTGGCGGGAGCGGGCGTGGTGCTGCTCGCACCCTGGGGGCAGTCGTCGTCGGTGAGCTGGCTCGGCATCGGGTTCGCGATGCTGGCGGCGGTCGGCTGGGCCGGGTACATCCTGCTGTCGGCGGCGGCCGGGCGGCGCTTCCCCGGCACGAGCGGGCTGTCGTTCGCGATGATCGTGTCGGCCCTGGTGGTCGCCCCCGTCGGCGTCGCGACGGGCGGGGCGGAGCTGCTGCAACCGGAGCTGCTGCTGATCGGGCTCGGCGTGGGCCTGCTGTCGTCGGTGATCCCGTACTCGCTCGAACTCCAGGCGCTGCGGCGGATGCCCAAGCAGGTGTTCGGGATCCTCATGAGCCTGGAGCCGGCCGTGGCGGCGCTGATCGGGGTCCTGCTGCTGAGCGAGGTCCTGCACGCGCAGCAGTGGGCGGCGATCGTCTGCATCGTGGCCGCCAGCCTGGGCTCGACCCGGCGGCGCAAGGCCTGACCCGGGAGTGACGCGGGGCGGTGGCGCGGCGGTGGCGGGCCGCCGCGCGCCCGTGGGATGGGGTCTCGGACGCGCGGCGGGGGGCTCGGCTCTCGGTGGGCGGGGTATGCCGAGCCCATGGAAGGTCAGCGGAGTGCGGGTGTCCGCTTGACCAGGCATGCGCCATCCACCGGAATCGGTGGTGGCCGGTCCGCTGGGGACCTGGACGACGGGGCCGCCGGCGGACGCTCTGTGCGTCGCTCTTTCGACCCGAGAACGAGCGTACCGCGATCGGGGTGCCCACGATCCCCGAATGTCAGAACTTAGTGTGTTAAAAACGGACAAGCCGACCGCGGCCTGCTCAGTGCTCGGCCCAGATCCCCCGGACGTGGCCGATGTGCTCCCTCATGAGGTGTTCGACGGCCTGGCGGTCGCCGCTCTTGAGCGCGTCCAGCAGCGCGAGGTGCTCCCTGGCCGACTCGCCCAGCACGTCGCGCTCCGCGAGCTGGGACAGGCCGTAGAGCCTGGCCCTGTTACGCAGGTCGCGCACCACCTCGACCAGGTGGGCGTTGCCCGCCAGGGTCAGCAGCTCGACGTGGAAGCGCAGGTCGGCGTCCACGTACGCGAGCAGGTCGCCACGCTCGGCCGCCGAGACGATCTCCTCGCCGATGGGCCTGAGCCGCTCGAACTCCTCCGCCAGAGCGCTGCCGGCCAGCCTGGCCACGGTGGGCACCTCGATGAGGTGGCGGATCTCGGTGAGCTCGTCGAGGTCGCGGTCGGACAGCTCGGTCACCCGGAAGCCCTTGTTGCGCACCGCCTCGACCAGGCCCTCCTTGGCGAGGTCGAGCATGGCCTCGCGCACGGGCGTGGCCGAGACGCCGAACTGGGCGGCCAGCACCGGCGCGGAGTAGACCACGCCCGGCCGCATCTCGCCGGTGATCAGCGCGGCACGCAGCGCGTGCGCGACCTGCTCGCGCAGGCTCTGCCGCTCCCCCACCATCGGCAGGTCAAGCCGGTCCTCGGCAGCCATCCGCCCATCCCTTCCTAGCACCACGCCTCGTAAGCGGCGGCCGCGACCACGAGGTCCTCCCAGGCCATGCCCGTGCTCTTGAACACGCGCGGCCCCGTGCCGGCGACCACGCGCCCCGCGACGAGGTCGGCGAGGTTGCCCGCGAGATGACCAGCGGAGATCGTACCCTCGCGGATCGGGATGAGCACATCCCCCGCCTCCTCCAGGGCGGCCACCCTGGCCTCGACGACCACGGTGGCGCGGGCGACGAGGTCGCCGTCGAGCTCGCGGGCGCCGGGCTCGTGCGACCCGACCGCGACGACGGTGACGCCGTCGCGGGCGAGCTTACCGGGGAACAGCGGTTCTCTCGCTGTCGTACAGCAGGCGACGATGTCGGCCCCGGCCAGCGCCTGCGCCGAATCGGACGGCCGGAGGGCGCGGGCGCTCAGGCCGAGCATCCGGCAGCGGGCGGCCAGCGCCTCCGCGCGGTCCTGGTCGCGCCCGATCACCGTCACGTCCTCAAGGGGCCGCACCTCCCGCAGCGCGAGCACGTGGCCCCACGCCTGCGGCCCGCTCCCGAAGACCACCAGCCGCCGGGCGTCCCCCGCGGCCAGGTGGCCGACGGCGAGCGCCGAGACGGCGGGGGTGCGCAGGTTGGTGAGCGCGATCCCGTCCAGGGCCGCGAGCGGGGTCAGGGTGTCGCCGTCGAACAGCAGGTACGTCCCCTGGATCCGGGGCAGGTCGCGATCGGGGTTGCCGGGCGCGATGGTAACGGCCTTCACCCCCGCGTACCGCCCGGCCGCGGCGGGCATGAGCAGGAGCTGCCCGGCCGGCAGGTCCACGCCCGGCCGCTGCGGCGTGGCCTCGGGGTCGAGCCCGGCGCGGAGGGCGTCCTCCAGGATCCGTACGGCGCGCCCCACCGGCACCAGCCGCTCCATCGTGGCGGCGTCGAGATATGGCAGTCCGGTCATCGCAGCGTGAACCCCACACCCATCGAATCGTCGGGATCGAGCTCGAAGACGTGCCGCCCGGTGCGGTACGCCATGCCCTCGATCTCCGGCACGACCCCCTCGTCGACTACCGCGGCCACCCGCGCCAGGAACGTGCTCCCGACGACGCCGTCGTGGATCAGCGGCCCGCGCAGCCCCGAGTCGTGCAGCAGCGCCATCCGCGCCGCCGTGCCCGACCCGCAGGGCGAGCGGTCCACCTCCCCGTCGGCGAACACCGTCACGTTCCGCTGGTGCGCCGCTCCATCCTCGTCCGGCAGCTCGTCGTAGAAGATCACGCCGTAGACGCCGGACAGCCGGTCGTCGGCCGGGTGCCTGGAGGCCGGGTGGTCCGCCAGCTCGGCCTTGATGCGGCGGGCGTGGCCGATGAGCGCCGTCAGGCTGCCCGGCTCGACGGACAGGCCCACCGCCCCGGCGGGCAGCGACGCATAGATCGCGCCACCGTACGAAATATCGACCTTTGTCCTGGCGACGGCCACGTCCCGCGCCAGCACGAACGACGGCACGCTGACGAACGTCACCCCGCTCACCTTGCCGCCCGAGCAGCGCACCCGGGCCGTGACCCGCCCGGACGGCACGTCGATGACCACGTCCGTCTCCCCGTCGGGGTCGGCGGCCACCAGCCCCTCGTTCACGGCGTAGGCGCCGAGCGCGATGGTGCCGTGGCCGCAGGCGGTGGAGAAGCCGTCCTTGTGCCAGAACAGCGCCCCGAACGCGGCCCCGGGGTCGTCCGGCGGGACGAGGAAGCACCCGTACATGTCGGCGTGCCCGCGCGGCTCCTGGCACAGCAGCCGCCGCACGTCGTCGAAGCGGGGCTCGGCGGCGGCCGTGGACCGGCGCGACAGCACGTCCGCGCCGGGGATCTCCGGCACGCCGCCGGTCACGATCCTGAACGGCTCGCCGCCCGTGTGGTAGTCGACCGTGGTGATCGCGGTCCCGGCCAGGGCGGGGCCGCTCACAGCTCGAACCCGGCGGGGAACGGGTCGCGCGGGTCGAGGAAGTACTGGGCGGTGCCGGTGACCCAGGCCCGGCCGGTGATCGAGGGGACGACGGCCGGGCCGCCGCCCACCGTGGTCTCCTCCAGCAGCCGGCCGATGAACCGGGTCCCGATGAAGGACTCGTTCACGAAGTCCTGGCCGAGCGGCAGCTCGCCCCTGGCGTGCAGCTGCGCCATCCGGGCGCTGGTGCCGGTGCCGCAGGGCGAGCGGTCGAACCAGCCCGGGTGGATGGCCATGGCGTGCCGCGAGTGGCGCGCGTCCGAGCCGGGCGCGGCGAAGTAGACGTGGTGGCAGCCGCGGATGCGGTCGTCCTCCCGGTGCACGGGCTCGTCGGCCGCGTTGATCGCCTCCATGGTGGCCAGGCCGGCGGCGATGATCTCGTTCTTGGCCTTTCGGTCGAAGGGCAGGCCGTAGGAGCCGAGGTCGACGACGGCGTAGAAGTTGCCGCCGTACGCGAGGTCGTACGGGATCTCCCCGAACCCCGGCACCTTCACGACGGCGTCGAGCCGGTCGCTGTAGGAGGGCACGTTGCGCAGCGTCACCGACATGGCCTGGCCGTCCTCGACGGCCACGTCCACCTCGACGAGCCCCGCGGGCACCTCGAGGCGCACGGTGGTGACCGGCTCGACGACCTCGACCATGCCGGTCTCGACGAGCACCGTGGCCACGCCGATGGTGCCGTGGCCGCACATCGGCAGCAGCCCCGACACCTCGATGAACAGCACGCCGTAGTCCGCGTCCGGCCTGGTGGGCGGCTGCAGGATGGCGCCGCTCATGGCGGAGTGGCCGCGCGGCTCGGTCATCAGCAGGGTGCGGATGTGGTCGAGGTTGTCACGGAAGTAGACGCGCCGCTCGGCCATGCTCGCGCCCGGGATCACGCCGATCCCACCCGTGATGACGCGGGTGGGCATGCCCTCGGTGTGGGAGTCGACGGCGTGGAAAACGCGTTTTGTCCTCATCGCAGCCCTTCTGCCAGTGCCTTCTCGGTCGCCGCTCGCACGATAGCGGCCTGCTCGTCCGTCAGCGGCTGCCTGGGCTGCCTGCACGGCCCGCCGCGGCGGCCCGCGATGTCCATGGACAGCTTGATGGCCTGGACGAACTCCGTCTTGGAGTCCCAGCGCAGCAGGGGGTGCAGCGTCCGGTAGAGAGGCAGCGCGGTCTCCAGGTCGCCGGCGACGGCGGCGCGGTAGAGCGCGGCGTTGGAGGCGGGCAGCGCGTTGGGGTAGCCGGCGATCCAGCCCACCGCCCCGGCCACGGCGAGTTCGAGCAGCACGTCGTCGGAGCCGATCAGCAGGTCCAGCTCGGGTGCCAGCTCGGCCAGCTCGTACGCGCGCCGCACGTCCCCGCTGAACTCCTTGACCGCCACGATCAGCCCCTCCTCGTGCAACCTGGCCAGCAGCGCGGGGGTCAGGTCCACCTTGGTGTCGTAGGGGTTGTTGTAGGCCACGACCGGCAGGCCCGCCTTGGCGACCTCGCGGTAGTGCTCGACGACGGCCCGCTCGTCGGCGCGGTAGGAGTTCGGGGGCAGCAGCAGCACCGAGCCGCAGCCCGCCTCGCCCGCCTGCTCGGCCCAGCGGCGCGACTCCGCGGCGCCGTACGCGCCCACTCCGGCCATCACGTTGCGCCCGCCCACGGCCTGGACGGCGGTCTCGATCACCTTGGTCCGCTCCTCCGCGGTGAGCGTCTGGTACTCGCCCAGCGAACCGTTGGCCGCGATGCCGTCGCAGTCGTTCTCGACCAGCCAGCGGCAGTGCTCGGCGTAGCCGTCGAAGTCGACGGAGAGATCGTCGCGCAGGGGCAGCGCGGTGGCCACCATGATGCCGTGCCAGGCTTTGGTGCGGTTGTCCATCGGAAATTCCTCCATGTCAGGTCAATGGGCGGGGGGAACGTCGGAAATTTCAGAAATGTCGGGAAGGTCGGCCAGGGTGCCGAGGGTGACGGGCTGGGCGATGGGGCGGCGGGGCGGCCGCTGCGGCTCCCCGGCCAGGCAGGAGACGGCGTAGCCGCAGATGCGGCCCTGGCACCAGCCCATGCCGGGCCTGGCCAGCAGCTTGATCGAGCGCGCGTCGGTGGCGCCGAGGTCGCGCGCCTCGCGTACGCGGGCCAGCGGCACCTCCTCGCAGCGGCACACCAGCGTGTCGTCGCGCAGCCAGCCCTGCCAGCCGGGCATGACGGGGTACGCGCGCTGCAGCGCCTCCCCGAAGGCCCGCCCGCGCTCCCGGCGCCGCAGCAGCGCCTCCGGCACGGGCTGCGGCCTGCGCGCCTCGGCCACGACGGCGCGGCCCGCGATGCGGCCCTCCGTCTCGGACAGGAGCCAGCCGCCCACGCCCGTGGGCTCCCCGGCGGCCCAGACCCCGGGGACGGAGGTGCGCTGGGCGGCGTCGACGTCGAGCACGGGGCTGCCGTCCACGTCGTCGCGGGTGGCGCAGCCGAGCTGCGTGCCCAGCTCGATCTGCGGCACGAACCCGTATCCGACGGCCACCGTGTCGCACTCGACGACGCGGGTGGCGAGAACGTTCCATGCCTGGTCGAGGCGGGCCACGGTCACGGCCTCCACCTCGCGCTCCCCGTGCGCCGCGACCACCGCCTGGCGCGTCCGGTACGGCACGCGGTGCCTGGCCAGGCTCGCGGCGTACCCGGCGGCCTCCCCGGCCTTGCCCAGGGCCAGCAGCGGACGCCGGGCCAGCCCGAGCCCGCCATTGGCCTCGAACACCCCGAGCACCCGCGCCCCCGCCCCGGCCAGCCCGGTGGCCACGGGCAGCAGGAACGGGCCGGTGCCGGAGACGACGATCCGCCTGCCCGCCATGACGCCGTTGCCCTTGAGCAGCGCCTGCGCGCCGCCGGCGGTCAGGACGCCGGGCAGGTCCCACCCGGGGAACGGCAGCGGCCGGTCGTGCGCGCCGGTGGCGATCAGCAGCCGCCGGGTCCGCAGGACGTGCCGGTCCTCGGAGCCCGCGCCACGCGTGACCGAGTACACGACGAGGTCGCCGTCGGGCTCGCGGGTGACGCTCCACACCTGGTGGCCCAGGAGCACGTCGGCGCGGGCGTCCAGGGCCCGCGCCTGCCGCAGGAACCGGTCCAGCCCGGGAGCGGGCTCGGGCTCGGCGGAGTGGCGGAAGTACTGGCCGCCCAGCCGTACGGAGGAGTCCAGGAGCGCCACCCGCAGTCCGGCCAGCGCCGCCGTGAGCGCGCCGGCCACCCCCGCGGGCCCGCCGCCGATCACTGCCAGGTCGTACGTCACGACGTCGTCACCTCGTCACCGGGCGCGGCCTCCAGCAGGCAGGCCCGCTCGGGAGCCCGCCCGTTGACCGAGATCAGGCAGTCGAAGCAGACCCCGATCCCGCAGAACAGCCCGCGCGGCCGCCCGCCGAAACGGGTGCTGCGCCACGAGCGCACCCCGGCCGCGTGCAGCGCCGCCCCGATCGTCTGCCCGGGCACCACGGGCACCGGGCGCCCGTCGATCGTGATGTGGAACGTCAAGAGGACTCCTCCGCGAAGCGATCCGGCCGGAAGGGCCGCAGGTCCAGGTCGGTCGGGGAGCCGGTGAGCACCTGCGCGAGCAGGTGACCGGTGGCCGGGGCGAGCCCGATGCCCGCCCCCTCGTGCCCGCAGGCGTGATACAGCCCGGGAGCACGCGGGTCGGCGCCGATGACGGGCAGGTGGTCGGGGCAGTACGGCCGGAACCCGCAGTACGACCTGATGGCCCGCACCTCGCGCAGCGCGGGGAACAGCGCGACGGCCTGCTCGGCCAGGCGGGTGAGCACCGGCACCGACATCGTCCGGTCGAACCCGACCCGCTCCCTGCTGGCCCCGATGAGCACGGTGCCCGCGGGCGTGCCCTCCACGACGGCCGACGTCTCCAGGCCCTCGGAGTCGCTGGCCACGTTCGTGACGTAGGCGGCGGTGTAGACCTTGTGCCTGATCAGGGGCTCCGGCAGCGGCTCCGTCACGAGGATGAACCCGCGCCTGGGCAGGATCGGCAGGTCGACACCCGCCAGCGCGGCCACCTGGCCGCCCCAGGTGCCCGCCGCGTTGATCACCGCGTCGCCGAGCACGTCGCCCTGGGAGGTCCGTACGCCCGCGATCCGCTCCCCGCGCCGGACGAACCCGGTCACCTCCGCGCCGAGGCGCAGGCGCAGCGTCCCGTGGCCGAAGCTCTCCGCGCCGTGCCTGAGCAGGCGCGCGGCGGCCAGCATGGGCTGCACCTGGGCGTCCCCGGGGTAGTAGACCCCGCCGGCCAGGCCGTCGGCCAGGTGCGGCTCGTAGTCGCGCAGCGACTCGCCGGGCACCAGGGTGTGCTCCACGTCCTGCTTGGCGGCCAGCTCGGTCAGCTGCCGCTGGACCTCCCCGGTCTCGGCGACCACCAGGCCGCCCTTGGGCTCGAACTCGAACCCGCCCAGCTCGGCCAGCGAGCGCCACAGCCGGTTGGACAGCAGGGCCAGCTCCAGCTCGGGGCCCGGCTCCTTGTCGGACACCAGCACGTTGCCCTCACCCGAACCGGTCGTCCCACCCGCCACGGGGCCACGGTCGACCACGGTCACGTCGAGACCGGCGCGCGCGGCGTAGTACGCGCATGCCGCGCCCACGACTCCGGCGCCGACCACGATGACGTCGGACATCCATCACCTCCAGGGCTGTAATATGTCACATACCCCCTTCACTTGAGAAGGGGCTTTCCACGGACGACAGCGCGACGCCCCCTGACAACGGCGCTACCCGCTGACGGCATATCACCACCTCACCGCGGCCAAGGTCCCTTCGCCCGCGAGCCGCCGAAGCACCACCACCGCCCACGCCGCGACCTGGCAACACCGCCGCGCCGCACTTCGCCGAGCGCCTTTTGGGACGGCATGGGCGAAGCGCGGCGCGTCCCGTAGCGTCGCGGGGTTGAGCTTCGGCTGGGGCCGTCGAGGGGGGACGGACGGGCGGCGTTGTGCGTGGCCGGGGGCAGGGTGAGCCGGGCCGGGGGTGGGGTGACCGGTGGTGGGACCGAGGGGTCAGGCCCGTACCATCGATGGCGTGAAGCTACCCACGGACCACCCCAACCCCAACGTGCGCCGCCTGTTCTCGTTCTGGGCGCCCACGAAGGAGTCGATGCGGGGCTGGGCGATGGCGTCCGTGGTGGTCAACGCGGGCATCGCGGTGACGGGCGCGGGCGTGCGCGTCACCGGTTCCGGGCTGGGCTGCCCGACCTGGCCCAAGTGCACGCCGGACAGCTTCATCCCGGCCGCGCACCCCGAGGTGTCGATGCTCAACATGCTGGTGGAGTTCGGCAACCGGCTGTTGACGTTCCTGGTGCTGGCGGTAGCGGTGGCGTGCGTGCTGTCGGCCTTCAGAATGGCGCCGCGCCGGCGTTCGCTGGTGGTGCTGGCGCTGCTGCAGCCGGCGGGCGTCCTGGCCCAGGCGCTGTGGGGCGGCCTGGTGGTCAACACGATGCTCAACCCGTTCACGGTGGGCATGCACTTCCTCATCTCCACCGGCCTGATCGCCGCCTGCTGGATGCTGTACGCCCGCGCGGGCGAGGGCGACGGCCCCGCGCGGCGGGTGACCCACCGCGACATCCGCAGGCTCGGCCACGCGCTGCTGGCGGCCGTGTTCGCGCTGCTGGTGGCCGGGGTCGTGGTGAGCGGCACGGGCCCGCACTCCGGCGACGAGATGGCCTCGCGCTTCGACCTCGACATCGAGGCGGTGGCCCGGCTGCACGCCGACGTCGCGTACCTCGTCGTGGGCCTGACGTTCGCGCTGCTGTTCGCGCTGCACGTGAGCAACTCGCAGCGGCCCGCCAGGCGGGCGGCGCTGATGTTGCTCGTCGTGGAGCTGGGTCAGGGCGTGATCGGCTACACGCAGTACTTCCTGGCGGTGCCCGCCGCGCTGGTCCTGCTGCACGTGCTCGGCTCCACGCTGGTCTGGATCGCCGCGCTCAGGGTGGTCACCTCGCTGCGCACCCGCTCCCCGCAGAGCGAGCCCGCCGAGCCCGCCGACGCCGACCACTCCCCCACCGAAGCCGCCGGAGCACCCGCCGCCGTCTGAGGAGATATGCCAGGGTATGAGGGGATGCGTCCGCCACTCCCCCACTCCCTGGAGGGTGTGATTTGTCACTGAAAGTCCGCCCCACTCGGAAGGCCCTGCGACGCGCGTACCAGGCGCTGGTGCTGGTCAGCGTGCTCTCGCTGGCACCGATGACCTGGGCCTGGCTCGGCAGCTCGACCCATCGGGTGACGGCCGTGGGGAGCGACTGGCTCGGGCGCGTGCCCACGGCGCAGGCCGCGCTGGTGCTGGGCGCGGGCCTGTACGGCACGCAGCCCACGCCGATGCTGGCCCACCGGCTCGACATCGCCGCCGAGCTCTACCGGTCGGGCAAGGTACGGGCGCTGCTGCTGTCGGGCGACAACAGCCGCAAGGAGTACGACGAGCCGACGGCCATGCGCGACTACCTGCTCCGCAGGGGCGTGCCGGACCGGGTGATCGTGCTGGACTACGCGGGGTTCGACACGTGGGACTCGTGCGTGCGGGCGCGCAAGGTGTTCGGGGCGCGGCAGGTGACGGTCGTGACGCAGGAGTTTCACCTGCCCAGGGCCGTGACGCTGTGCCGGACGGCCGGCCTGGAGGCGTTCGGGGTGGGTGACGACTCGACCAGGGACTTCGCCCCGACCACCTACGCCTACGCCACCCGCGAGCTGCTCGCCACCGCCAAGGCGTTCGCCGACGCGATGGTGCTGCACTCCGACCCGGTCTTCCCCGGCCCGCGCGAGGTCTCCCTGACGAACATCCTGGGTCAGCCGGGCGCGCCGGGCGCGCCCGGGGCGTAGCCGGGCGGCGGGGTGCCCCGCGCGACCGACCTGGCGTGCGCCGTCGGCACCGGGAAGTCCGCCCGGGCCGTGCTCATGCACTCCAGCAGCGCCCGCTGCTCCTCGTGGAAGCTCTGGTCGTCGACCATGCGGCGGGCCGCCCGCTCGTGCAGCAGCCCCAGCTCGGTGGCGGCCAGCTGGTAGTCGCGCATGGCGCGCAGCCCGCGCTTGCCGCCGTGGGCCTTGGCCCACTGCCTGGCCTGGCGCCTCCTGGGGAACGTCGACAGCATGTAGATGTCGGCCTGGGTGACCAGCTTGGTCGGCTCGTACGGCGGCAGGTAGCGCTGGATGAGGGCCACGATGCGCCGCCGGTCCTTGAACACCACGCCGACGAGCACGATCAGCACGGCCAGCAGCGTCAGGTAGGCCACCACGAGCCCGGGGAAGCCGCCGTAGGAGGCCAGGCCGTTCCACAGGCCGTGCAGGATCATCGCGCCCGCCCAGCCCGCCAGGATGTAGAAGACCCGCTCGGGGCCGCTGCGCCGGGCGGCGTAGGCGACGGCGACGCCGATCATGGAGCTGAACAACGGGTGGGCCAGCGGCGACAGGACCCCGCGCAGCACGACGGTGACCGCCAGCCCCTTGACGCCGGAGTTGGACAGCGCGGAGAGGTAGTAGCTGACGTTCTCGCTCATGGCGAAGCCGAGGCCGACCATGCTGGCGTAGATGATGCCGTCGGTGGGCCCGTCGAGCTCGGCCCGGCGGAACCTGAGCAGCCCGAGCAGCACCAGCCCCTTCATCGTCTCCTCCACCACGGGCGCGCCGAAGGTGGCCGCGACGTTGCGGGCGCTGGCCTCCGACAGCTTGGCGGTGTCGATGATGTAGTGCAGGTTGAGGTAGTTGATCAGACCGGCGACCAGCACCGCGACGCCCGCGCCCCACGCGAAGGCGAAGACCAGGTTGCTGCGCGGCTCCGGCTCCATCCGGTCGAGCGCCAGCACCGCCGCCAGCAGCAGCGGCACCGGCGCGAGCGCCAGCACGAGCGCGATGAAGAACTGCACGGGAGCGCCGTTGATCACGTCGAAGGAGAACGAGACCAGAGCGCATACGCCGGTGAGGACCAGCCCGATGATCAACGCGAACGACGGGCGGTCCTTCAACACCCAGCGTGGATCACGGGTCGCCATACGGTGACTTTAACGGATCAGAGGGCCGGGGTCCGTGCCGGTCAAGACAGCGTCACCCTCCGGACACGGGTCCGCGCGGCACTCAGGCCAGCAGCGGGTCGATGGCCACGGCCAGGAACAGCAGCGCCAGATAGGCGTTGGACCAGTGGAAGAAGCGCATGGGGCGCAGGTCGACGCCGCTCTTGCCGGCGTTGAGCCGGGCCAGCAGGCGGTGGACCTCCCACAGGCACATGGCGCCGAGGACGGCCGCCACGATCGGGTAGAACAGCGTGGTGCCGGCCACCGGCCACAGCGCCAGCGAGCACAGCACGGTCGCCCAGGTGTAGGCGATCGACTCCAGGATCACCCGCCGCTCGGTGGCCACGACGGGCAGCATGGGCACCTTGGCCGCCGCGTAGTCCTCCTTGTAGCGCATGGCCAGCGTCCAGGTGTGCGGCGGCGTCCAGAAGAACACCACCCCGAACAGCACCAGCGGCGCCCAGTCGAGCCGCTCGGTGATGCCCGCCCAGCCGATCATCACCGGCATGCAGCCCGCGATGCCGCCCCACACGATGTTCTGGGCCGTGCGGCGCTTGAGGATCATCGAGTAGACGAGCACGTAGAACAGGATCGCCCCGGTGGACAGCATCGCGGCCAGCCAGTTGGTGGTCACCCAGAGGCCCACCAGGGACAGCACGCCGAGCACGATCCCGAAGATCAGCGCGCCGCGCGGCGACACCTGGTGCCTGGCCAGCGGCCGGCGGCGGGTGCGGCGCATCTTCTGGTCGATGTCGCGATCCACGTAGCAGTTGAGCGCGTTGGCGCTGCCCGCCGATAGGGTGCCGAACACCATGACCGAGATCGACGTCCACAGCGGCGGCAGGCCGCCGGCCGCGAGGAACATCACCGGCAGTGTCGTGATCAGCAGGAGCTCGATGATCCGCGGCTTGGTGAGCGCGATGTAGGCCTTGACGATCATGCCGATCGAGCGCGGCCCCTCCACCTGCGGAGATCGGGCCGTCGCCTGCCTGTTGGTCAGCACCGTCAAGGCGCTTCCAGCCTGTGCGGAGTCAACGCGTAACCTCTGATTAGAGCGGATCCATGGGTGGGCGCCGTGGCGCCCCTGCGAACAAACAAACTGTAGTCGCAGGGGCGGCCGGTCCGGCCAATGGGGGGCTTGCGCCGCACATGGACGCGTGCGGGTGGAATGGGAATCGATCGCCAGCTCCACTCGGTTAGGGTCCCGTGTGGGCGGGATAGCCAATCAATGACAACTAGATTCCGGAGATCGAGCACTTGAGCACCGAACTCGTGCCAGCCCTCGAATGGACCGACCTGGACAAGCAGGCGGTCGACGTCGTTCGAGCCCTGGCCATGGACGCAGTGGAGAAGGCGGGCTCGGGTCACCCCGGCACCGCCATGAGCCTGGCTCCCGCCGCATACCTGCTGTTCCAGCGTGTGATGCGCCACGACCCGACCGATCCCAAGTGGGCCGGCCGCGACCGTTTCGTGCTGTCCTGCGGCCACTCCAGCCTGACGCTCTACATCCAGCTCTATCTGTCCGGCTACGGCCTGACGCTCGACGACCTGCGCCGGCTGCGCCAGTGGGACAGCCTGACGCCCGGTCACCCCGAGTACGGGCACACCGCGGGCGTGGAGACCACGACGGGCCCGCTCGGCCAGGGCCTGGGCAACGCGGTCGGCATGGCGATGGCGGCCCGCCGCGAGCGCGGCCTGTTCGACCCCGACGCCGAGGCCGGCAACTCGCCGTTCGACCACCACATCTGGTGCTTCGTCAGCGACGGCGACATCGAGGAGGGCATCAGCCACGAGGCCAGCTCCCTGGCCGGGCACCAGAAGCTGGGCAACCTCATCGTCGTGTGGGACGACAACCACATCTCCATCGAGGACGACACGCTGATCGCCAAGTCCGAGGACGTGGTCAAGCGCTACGAGGCCTACGGCTGGCACACCGAGAGCGTCGACTGGACCGAGGGCGGCGAGTACGCCGAGGACGTCCAGGCGCTCTACGACGCGCTGCAGGCCGCCAAGGCGGAGACCGACCGGCCGTCGTTCATCCGGCTGCGCACGATCATCGGCTGGCCGGCCCCGAACAAGAAGAACACCGGCAAGATCCACGGCTCGGCCCTGGGCGAGGCGGAGGTCGCCGCCACCAAGGAAGTCCTCGGCATGGACCCGGCCAAGACGTTCGACGTCCCGGCCGCGGTGCTGGAGCACGCCCGGGGCATCGCCCAGCGCGGCCGCACCGAGCACTCCGAGTGGGACAAGGGCTACGCCGAGTGGCGGCTGGCCAACCCCGAGCGGGCCGCGGAGTTCGACCGCATCTCCCAGCGCGAGCTGCCCAACGGCTGGGCCAAGGCGCTGCCGTCGTTCGAGACGGGCGCGTCGATCTCGACCCGCAAGGCCTCCGGCGAGGTGCTCAGCGCGCTGGCGCCGGTGCTGCCCGAGCTGTGGGGCGGCTCGGCCGACCTCGCGGAGTCGAACAACACCACGATGAAGGGCGAGCCGTCCTTCATCCCCGAGGAGTTCCAGACCAAGGAGTTCCCCGGCAACCGCTACGGCCGCACGCTGCACTTCGGCATCCGCGAGCACGCCATGGGCGCCATTCTCAACGGCATCGCCCTGCACGGCGGCACCCGCCCGTACGGCGGCACCTTCCTGGTCTTCTCCGACTACATGCGCCCGTCGGTGCGCCTGGCCGCGCTGATGAAGCTGCCGGTCACGTACGTGTGGACGCACGACTCGATCGGCCTCGGCGAGGACGGCCCCACCCACCAGCCGATCGAGCACCTGTGGGCGCTGCGCGCGATCCCCGGCCTCGACGTGGTGCGCCCGGCCGACGCCAACGAGACCGCCTACGCCTGGAAGACCGTGCTCAAGCACACCGACCGGCCCGCCGCCCTGGCCCTGACCAGGCAGAACCTGCCGGTCTTCGAGGGCACCAACGCCGAGGGCGTGGCGCGCGGCGGCTACATCCTGCGCGAGGCCTCCGACGGCCAGCCCAAGGTCATCCTCATCGCCACCGGCAGCGAGGTGGAGATCGCGCTGGAGGGCCGCGAGCTGCTGGAGGCCAAGGGCATCCCGACGCGGGTCGTGTCGATGCCGTGTGTCGAATGGTTCAAGGGGCAGGACATCGCATATAGGCAGACGGTTCTGCCTTCGTCGAACCGGGCTCGCGTCGCGGTCGAAGCCGGCATCGCGCTCGGCTGGCACGAGTTCGTCGGCGAATGCGGCGAAGTGGTCGGTCTCGAACACTTTGGTGCGTCCGCGCCGTACAAGACTTTGTACGAGTTGTTCGGACTGACGGCCGAGCGCGTCGCGGCGGCGGCACATGCGAGCCTGGCCAAGCTGGGTCAGGAAAAGGGCGAGACGACGGGAAACTGAAGAAAAGATGAGCGAGATCCTCAAGAAGCTGTCCGGCCAGGGCGTTGCCATCTGGCTCGACGACATCAGCCGTGAGCGCCTGCGCACCGGCAACCTCGAACAGCTGATCCGCGAGAAGAACGTCGTCGGGGTGACCTCCAACCCGACGATCTTCGCCAACGCGCTCAGCAAGGGTGACGCGTACGCCGCCCAGCTCCACGACCTCGCCGTACGCGGCGTGGACGTGGGCGAGGCCGTGCGCGCCATCACCACGTACGACATCCGCTGGGCCGCCGACGTGCTGCGCCCCGTCTTCGACGCCTCCGACGGCGTGGACGGCCGCGTGTCGCTGGAGGTGGACCCGCGCCTGGCCCGCGAGACCGAGAAGACGGTCGCCGAGGCCCGGGCGCTGTGGTGGACGGTCGACAGGCCCAACCTGTTCATCAAGATCCCGGCCACGGTCGAGGGGCTGCCCGCGATCACGCAGGCGATCTCGGAGGGCATCAGCGTCAACGTCACGCTGATCTTCTCCCTGGAGCGTTACCGCGCGGTCATGGACGCCTGGCTCGCCGGCCTCGAGGCGGCGCAGGCCAAGGGCCTCAACCTGGCCTCGATCGAGTCGGTGGCCTCGTTCTTCGTCAGCCGCGTCGACACCGAGATCGACAAGCGGCTCGACAAGCTGGGCAAGCCGGAGCTGAAGGGCAAGGCGGGCATCGCCAACGCGCGCCTGGCCTACGCGGCGTACGAGGACGTGATGAACTCCGAGCGCTGGCAGCGCCTGCGCGCGGCGGGCGCCCGTCCGCAGCGGCCGCTGTGGGCCTCTACCGGCGTCAAGAACCCCGACTATTCCGACACCATGTACGTCGACCAGCTCGTCGCCCCCGGCACCGTCAACACGATGCCGGAGAAGACGCTCGACTCGGTGGCCGACCACGCCAACGTCACCGGCGACACGGTGCGCCCCTTCTACGAGCAGGCCTGGAACACCATGGCCGCGCTCAAGGAGGCCGGCATCGACTACGACGACGTCGTGAAGGTGCTGGAGGACGAGGGCGTCGAGAAGTTCGAGGCGTCCTGGAACGAGCTGCTCGAGAGCGTCACCAAGAACCTGGTTCCGTGATGGAGGTTTCCTACCGCGAGGAGGGGGTGGCCTCGGCCGCTTCCTCCGTCGCGGGGCGCCTCGTCGCCGACGGCGTGCCCGCGCGGCTCGCCGCCGGCGACCCCACGCTGTGGGGTGAGGACGCCGAGGCGGAGGCGGCGGTCAGGCTCGGCTGGCTGACCCTGCCCCGCTACTCTCCCGAGCTGCTGCCCGTGCTGGGCGGGCTCGTGGAGCGGGCCCGCGCCGCGGGCCTGACGAACGTGGTGCTGGCCGGGATGGGCGGCTCGTCGCTGGCGGCGGAGGTCATCTGCGCCACCGCCGACGTGCCGCTCACCGTGCTGGACACGACCGACCCCGGGCAAGTGCGGCGCGCGCTGACCGAGCAGCTCGACGCCACGGTCGTGGTCGTGTCCGGCAAGAGCGGCTCGACCGTGGAGACCGATTCCCTGCTGCGGATCTACGAGCGGCTGTTCGAGGACGCCGGCCTGGCGCCCGCCGGCCGCGTCGTGGTCGTCACCGACCCGGGCTCGCCGCTGGAGAAGCGGGCCGTGGCCGCCGGCTACGACCTCGTGCTCGCCCAGCCGGACGTCGGCGGCCGCTTCTCGGCGCTGTCGGCGTTCGGGCTGGTGCCCAGCGCGCTGGCGGGCGCCGACGTGGCGCGGCTGCTGGACGAGGCCGCCGAGGTGCTGCCGCTGCTGTCGCTCGACAGCGGCAACCCCGGGCTCGACCTGGGGGCCGCGCTCGGCGGCGCGGCGCTGGCCGGACGCGACAAGCTGCTGCTGGAGGACCAGCTCTCGGCCATCACCGGGCTGCCCGACTGGATCGAGCAGCTCGTGGCCGAGTCCACCGGCAAGGCGGGCAGGGGCATCCTGCCCGTCGTGGGGGCCGACCCCCACGAGAGCGGCGACGAGCTGGTCGTCGCCATCGAGACCGACGTCGGGGACGTGCGCGTGGACGGCCCGCTGGGCGCGCAGTTCCTGGTCTGGGAGTACGCCACCGCCGTCGCGGGGCTGCTCCTGGAGATCAACCCGTTCGACCAGCCGAACGTGGCCGAGTCGAAGGAGAACACCGCGGCGCTGCTGGCCCTGCCGGACCTGCCGGCCGGGGCGCCCGCGTTCGTGGACGGGCCCGTCGAGGTGTACGGCGCGGTCACGGCCAAGGACCTGCCCGGGGTGTTCTCCGAGCTGCTGAACGTGATCCCGGCGGGCGGCTATCTGGCGATCACGGCCTTTCTGGACCGGATGGCGGCGTTCGACGCCCCGGTGCCCGACGGGGCCGACTTCGAGCAGATGACCGACGCCTGGATGATGGCCGATCCGGCGACGCTGCGGGCGCTGCTCGCGCTGCGTACCGACCGGCCGGTGACGTTCGGGTGGGGGCCGCGCTTCCTGCACTCGACGGGGCAGTACCACAAGGGCGGGCCGCAGAACGGGGTGTTCCTGCAGATCACCGGGGCGGTGGCCGAGGACGTGCCGGTCCCCGGCCGGCCGTACACGCTGGGGCGGCTCCAGCTGGCCCAGGCGCTCGGCGACCTGGGGGCGCTGGAGACCCGCGGACGGCCCGCCGTACGCCTGCATTTGACCGATCGCGCGGCGGGTGTCGCGCGTTTGCTCGCAGCAGCACAGGAGGCTTGAGATGACTGACCCGGCAGCACCCGCGGAGGAGGCCGTCGCTGTCGACAACACGATGGCGGCCACTGTGGCCACCACAGCCGCGGGCACCGCCACCACCGAGGAGGTGGCCGCCGCCAACCCGCTGCGCGATCCGCGCGACAAGCGGCTGCCGCGGGTTGCGGGACCGTGCGTGATGGTGTTGTTCGGCGTGACGGGTGACCTGGCCAAGCGCAAGCTGTTGCCGGCGATTTACGACCTCGGCAACCGGGGGCTGCTGCCGCCCGGCTTCTCGCTGGTCGGCTTCGCCCGGCGCGATTGGAAGGACCAGGATTTCGCCCAGTTGACGCACGACGCCGTCAAGGCGCACGCCAGGACGCCCTTCCGCGAGGAGGTCTGGAAGCAGATCCGCGAGGGCATCCATTTCGTGCCAGGTGAGTTCTCCGACGACGGGGCGTTCGACGCGCTGGCCATGGCGCTGGCGGAGATCGACGAGACCCGGGGCACGGGCGGAAACTACGCGTTCTACCTGTCGGTGCCGCCGAAGTTCTTCCCCGTGGTGGTGGAGCAGCTCAAGCGCACCGGGCTGGCCGACGCCCCCGAGGGGTCGTGGCGCCGGGTGGTCATCGAGAAGCCGTTCGGGCACGACCTCAAGTCGGCCCACGAGCTGAACGAGATCACCACCTCGGCCTTCCCGGAGAGCTCGATCTTCCGGATCGACCACTACCTGGGCAAGGAGACCGTCCAGAACATCATGGCGCTGCGGTTCGCCAACAACCTCTACGAGCCCATCTGGAACCGCGGCTTCGTCGACCACGTGCAGATCACGATGGCCGAGGACATCGGCATCGGCGGCCGGGCCGGCTACTACGACGGCATCGGCGCGGCCCGCGACGTGATCCAGAACCACCTGCTCCAGCTCCTCGCGCTGGTCGCCATGGAGGACCCGACCTCGTTCGACGCCTCGGCGCTGCGGCGGGAGAAGGAGAAGGTGCTCAAGGCCGTGCGGCTGCCGGCCAACCTGGCGCTGAACACGGCGCGCGGCCAGTACTCCGCCGGCTGGCAGGGCGGCGAGAAGGTGGTCGGCTACCTGCAGGAGGACGGCATCTCGCCCGAGTCCACGACCGAGACGTACGCGGCCGTCAAGCTGGAGATCGCCAACCGGCGGTGGGCCGGCGTGCCGTTCTACCTGCGCACCGGCAAGCGGCTGGGCCGTCGCGTGACGGAGGTGGCCGTGGTGTTCCAGCGGGCGCCGCACCTGCCGTTCAGCAAGGACGACACCGAGATCCTGGGCCAGAACGCGCTGGTGGTGCGGGTCCAGCCGGACGAGGGCATCACCGTGCGGTTCGGCTCGAAGGTGCCGGGGACCGCCATGGAGGTGCGCGACGTCTCCATGGACTTCGCCTACGGCGAGTCGTTCCTGGAGTCGTCGCCGGAGGCGTACGAGCGGCTGCTGCTCGACGTGATGATCGGCGACCCGCCGCTCTTCCCGCACCAGCGGGAGGTCGAGCTGTCGTGGAAGATCCTCGACCCGATCGAGGAGTTCTGGGCCACGCAGGGCCAGCCCGAGCCTTACGAGTCCGGCTCGTGGGGGCCGCCGTCGGCCGACGCGATGATGGCCCGCGACGGCCGCGTCTGGAGGAGACTCTAAGTGACCACCTTCATGCTGTCGGACACGACGGCTGGGAAGATCTCGGCGCAGTTCACGCATCTGCGCCACCAGATGGGCGCGCCCGCCATCGGCATGGTTCTGACGCTCGTGGTGGTCTGCGAGGAGCGCCACCAGTACGACGCGCTGCGCGCGGCCACCGACGCGGCCCGCGAGCACCCGTCGCGCATCATCGTCGTGATCAGCCGCGAGCCCGACGAGCCGATCAGGCTGGACGCCGAGCTGCGCATCGGCGAGTCCACGCCGGGCGAGGTCGTGGTCCTGCGCCTGTACGGCGAGCTGACCCAGCACGCCGACTCCGTGGTCAGCCCGCTGCTGCTGCCCGACACCCCGGTCGTGGTGTGGTGGCCGGGCGCGGCGCCGGACGCCCCGTCCAAGGACGCGGTCGGCGCCCTGGCGCAGCGCCGGATCACCGACGCCAGGGGCTTCGACGACGGCGGCGTCAAGTCGCTGGTGACCAGGGCCAAGGGGTACGCCCGCGGCGACACCGACCTGGCCTGGGCCCGGCTGACGCCGTGGCGCAGCCTGCTGGCGGCCGCGTTCGACCAGCCGGTGGGCAAGGTCCGCAAGGGCGTGGTGGAGGCCTCCCCCGGCAACCCGAGCGCGCCGCTGCTGGCCGCGTGGCTGTCGGAGCGGCTCGGAGTCCCGATCAAGGTCGCCGACTCCTCCGGCCCCGGGCTGACGGCCGTGCGCCTGCAGCTCAACGAGGGCGAGCTGGTCGTGGCCAGGCACGACGCCCGCCTGGCCACGCTCTCGCGGCCGGGCCAGCCCGACAGGAACGTGGCCCTGACCCGGCGCCAGACCGCGGAGCTGATGGCGGAGGAGCTGCGCAGGCTCGACCCCGACGAGACCTACGAGGCCGCGGTCAAGCGGTTCGCACGCACGTACAAGGGATGACTTGGGACCTCAGTGGCTGAGAAACTGGTATCTGTGAGCGTTCCCAGCGTGGTCGTCCACCGCGACGCCGACGTCCTGGCCAAGGCCGTGGCGGCCCGGATCATCACCCGGCTGGTCGACGTGCAGTCGGCCAAGGGCTCGGCCTCGCTCGTGCTCACGGGCGGCACGGTCGGCATCGCCACGCTGGCGGCGATCGCCGCGACCCCCGCCCGCGACGCCGTCGACTGGCGCCGGCTGGACGTCTGGTGGGGCGACGAGCGCTTCCTGCCCTCCGGTGACAAGGAACGCAACGAGACCGGCGCCCGGCAGGCGCTGCTCGACCACGTGGACGTCGACCCGGAGCGGGTCCACGTCATGCTCGGCCCCGACGCGGGGCTGACGGCCGAGGAGTCGGCCGAGTCCTACGCGGCCGAGCTGCGCAGGGCGGCCAGGCCGGAGGACCACGGCCCCGTGCCCGGCTTCGACGTGATGCTGCTCGGCATGGGCCCGGACTCGCACGTGGCGTCGCTGTTCCCGGGCATGCCCGCGCTGTACGACACGCGCCCGGTGGTGGCCGTCCACGGCGCGCCGAAACCGCCGCCGACCCGCATCTCGCTGACGCTGCCCGCCATCCAGTCCTCGCGCGAGGTCTGGGTGGTGGCGGCCGGTGAGGAGAAGTCCGGGGCCGTGCGGCTGGCGCTGTCGGAGTCGGGGCACGTCCAGGTGCCCGCCTCGGGCGCCAGGGGGCGGGCGCGGACGCTGTTCCTGCTGGACCGGGCGGCGGCCGGCAAGATCCCGCCGGAGCTGGGGCGCATCTCGTCCCCCTGATCGCAGGACACAGGGCGGGGGCCACGTGGTCCCCGCCCTGTGGCGTTCCTACCGGGCGAGGTCGTCGATCTCCTCGATCAGCGCCCGCTTGCGCTCCTCGGTCAGGTACGACGCCTGGACGCCGTTCCTGGCCAGCTGGGCCAGCTCCGCCTTGCCGAAGCCGAAGGCCCGCGCGGCGGCCCGGTACTCCTCGGCCAGCGTCGTGGCGAACATGGGCGGGTCGTCGCTGTTCAGCGTCACGTACAGGCCCTCCTCCAGCATCCTCGGCAGCGGGTGCGCGGCGAGGTCGGCGACCTGGCCGGTGCAGACGTTCGAGGTCGGGCAGACGTCCAGCGGGAGCTGGGTGTCGCGCAGGTACGCGACCAGGCGCGGGTCGGCGAGGCAGTTGATGCCGTGGCCGATGCGTTCGGCGCCGTAGCCCTCGATGACCTCCCAGATGGTCTCGGGGCCGGACATCTCGCCGCCGTGCGGCACGCTGTGGAGGCCGGCCGCGCGGGCGGCCGAGAACGCAGATCTGTACGCATCCCGATATTTCGGGCGCTCCTGCTCGATGCCGCCGATCCCGAAACCTACCAGCGCGGCGGGAGGTTCCTGGAGCGCGTGCTCCACCGTCACCTTGGCGGCCTCCTCGCCGTACTCGCCGGGGATGTCGAAGATGTACGCCATCTCCACCCCGTGATCGGCCAGCGAACGGGCCGCGGCCAGGTCAAGGGCCTCCGTCACCTCGCGCATGGGCATGCCGACCACGTGGTGCGCGTACGGGGTCACCTGGAGTTCCACGTAGCGGGCGCCCTGCGGGGCCAGGTCGCGCGCCAGGCCGAGGACGAGGGTCGCCACGTCCTCCGGCTCCCTGACGAGCGCGTTGACGGCCCGGTACACCTGGGCGAAGTGCGGGAAGTCGCGGAAGGTGTAGAAGCGCCGCAGCTCCTCCTCGCTGGTGGGGACCGTGCCGCCGGGGTGGCGGCGGGCGAGTTCGAGCACGGTGGGGACCGAGGCCGAGCCGATCAGGTGCACGTGGAGCTCGACCTTGGGGAGCGCGTCGATGAAGGCGTCGATGGTCATGGCGACGACCATACGAGCCATATTTCCTGAAAAAATAGCCTTCACCGGGGAATCTCACACAAGAATGTCAGGTTAGAGGGCTGGGATAGGGTGGGGGCCGTGACCAACGCCGAAGCGTACGATCGCGGCTTCGCTCAGCTGAGCTCCCACACCGTCGGCCCCCTCCTCGACCGGGCGTGCGCGCCCCGCCTGCTCGACGTCGGCTGCGGCACCGGCGTGGTCACCGCGGCGGCGCTCGCGTTAGGCGCCGAGGTCACGGCCGTGGACGCCGATCCCGGCATGCTGCGGCTGACCGCCCGCCGCCACCCGTACGCGACGATCCGCCGGGCCGCGCTCCCCGATCTGCCCTTCGCCGACGAGGAGTTTGACGCCATAGCCGGAAATTTCGTCATCAATCATGTGCCCGACACGGCCAGTGCGCTCAAGGAGCTCCACCGCGTGCTGCGCCCGGGCGGCACCATCGCCCTGACCTGGTGGAAGTCCGACGAAATGACCGCCACGAACGTCTTCGCCGACGCCATCGCCGACGCCGGGGTCCCCTACGAGCCTCCGGCCCGGCCCTTCACCGGCAACGACACCCCGCGGCGCTTCACCGAGCTGCTGGAGGCGGCGGGCTTCGAGGCGGCGGCCGTCGAGCCGGTGCGCTGGCGCCATCAGGTCGACCTCACCGCCTGGTGGGACGACGTCGTGCAGGCGGGCGGGCCCAGGTTCGCGATGATCGCGAGGCAGCCGCGGGAGACCGTCGAGCGGATCAGGGCCTGCTACACCCGGCTGGCGGCCCCGTATGAGCGGGAGGGCTTCCCCGTGTGCGCCTACCTGGCGCACGCCGCCAGGTCAGCCCTTTGACCAGGCGGTCACCAGCGGCACCAGCACCCCGTCGACCGACTCGGCCACGAACTCCGGCCCGAACGGCGGCCCCGCGAAGATCATCCGATGCCAGACCAGCGCCTCGGCGAGCGTGAAGAGCCGCCCGGCGTCGACGGGCCCGGCCAGCTCCCCGCGCTCGGCGGCCCGCTCCAGCAGGGCCTGCACGTCATCGAGGTCCTTCGTCGGCATGTGCGCGCGCAGCGTGCGCGCCAGCTCCTGGTTGGACACCAGCGTCGAGGACAGGCCGATGACGAGCGTGTGCTTGCGCTCCACCGTCTGGCACAGCCCGCGGAAGATGGAGACCAGGTCGCCGCGGAGCGACCCGGTGTCCTCGCCCGCGGGCGCGTCCATGTCGAAGCGCCGGCAGATGACGTCGACCACCAGCTCGGGCTTGCCCGCCCAGCGCCGGTAGATGGTGGCCTTGCTCGCCCTGGCCCGCTTGGCGATCTGGTCGACCGACATCCGGTCGTAGCCGACCTCCGACAGCAGCTCCATCGTGGCGTCGAGAATGGCCCTGTCACGGTCAGGGTCGAGTGGAGCCACGCACACGTCCTTCAGCTGTAGGCGATTTCATCGAATCGTACGCCGGTCAGTTCCGTGGACACGTCCCAGAGCCGCCTGGCGTCCGCTTCCGAGCGCGCTCTCTTCGACGGCGTGAGGCGCTTGAGCGTGGGGCCGATGAACTCGCCGCCGCGGACGTCGGGCGAGGTCGCGGCGTAGAGCGAGGACACCGCCCCGGCCTCCGCCGACTTGAAGAACAGGCCCAGGAGGGGCTGTAGCGGCCCGAGCTTGACGAAGTTCGTGGCGGTGGTGCCCGGGTGGGTGGCGACGCCGATGAGGTTCACACCGGCCCTCTCAGCGCGCTGCTGGAGCTCCAGGGTGAAGAGCAGGTTGGCGAGCTTGGAACGTCCGTAGGCGCCCAGGCGGTTGTATCCGCGCTCCAGAGCGAGATCGTCGAAGTCGATCCTGCCCACGCTGTGCGCGTCGCTGGAGACGTTCACCACGCGGGCGGCGGGGGCGGCCAGCAGGAGCGGCAGCAGCAGGCCGGTGAGCGCGAAGTGGCCCAGGTGGTTGGTGCCGAACTGCATCTCGAAGCCGTCCTTGGTCTCCCGCCTGGGGATCAGGCCGATGCCCGCGTTGTTGACCAGCAGGTCCACCTGGTCGACGCCCTCGGCGAACCGCCTGATCGAGGCCAGGTCCGCGAGGTCGAGCCGGCCGTACTCGACCTGGGCGCCGGGCACCGCCCGCAGGATCTCCCCGACGGTCGCCTCGCCCTTCTCGGGCGAGCGCGCGGCGACGACGACGCGGGCGCCGTGCCTGGCCAGCTCCAGGGCGGTGGGCCGGCCGATGCCGCTGTTGGCGCCGGTCACGATGGCGGTCTTGCCGGTCAGGTCAGGGATGGAGTCGGGGGTCCAGTCGCTCATCGCCACTCCTCAGGTCGGCTCACGGCAGGTGTACGAAACCGTTTCGTACACCACCTTAGCCCAGTCTCCGGCGCGCGTGACGCTCCTCACGCCGGGCGACCTCCAGCCGCTGCTCGCTCTCGGTGAGCCTCTTGCGGGCCTTGGCCAGCTTCCGCTCCAGCTCCGCCACCCGCCCGGCGCGCTCGTCGCGCTCCCGCACGGCGGACTCCAGCGCCGCCTGCCACTCCTGGTGCGCGGCCTCGGCCTCCCGGCGTTCCTCGGCCCTCCTGGCCTCGGCCTCCGCGCGCTTCCTCGCCTCGTCCTCGGGGGGCGCCCGCCTGACGGGCCGCTCGCGCGGGACGGGGGCGGGCGCGAAGCCGCTGTAGCTGAGCGGCTTGACCAGGCGGCCGCCGCGCACCTGCGCGGCCGCGTCGGCGTCCACGATGGCGGACTCCAGCGTCCGGTCCACCTCGGCCGCCGCCGCGGGCGACAGGCCGCCGGCCTGCCTGACGAGCCTGCCCACCCTGCCCATGACGCCGGCCCGGAGCCTGGTCAGCTCGGCCAGCGCGTCGGCGTCCTGCTCCTGCCAGGCCGCGCGCAGCCGCTCGCCCACGTCGAGCAGCTCGGCCAGCTCGCCGGGGTGCTCGCGGGCCACCCGGTTCACGGCCCAGGCGGACACCGTGGGCCTGCGGAGTCCGGCTATCTCGCGGGCGAGCCCCGCCTCACCCGCGTCCTTGGCCGCGCGGGCCTCGGCCGTGCGCGCGGCGGTGAACTCGGACGGCGGCAGCGCATAGAGCCGGCCGGCGACCTCGTCAAGATCCACACAGGACAAATACCCCACATCCGCGGGTTTGTAGCGCATAGTGGAGGCAGTGGCAGTCGAACGGAGGCCCCTGTGTTCGAACGCTTCACCGACCGCGCGCGACGGGTCGTCGTCCTCGCCCAGGAGGAGGCGCGGATGATGAGCCACAACTACATCGGCACGGAGCACATCCTGCTCGGGCTGATCCACGAGGGCGAAGGGCTGGCCTCGCTGGTGCTCGACGGCTGCGGCGTGGAGCTCGACCACGTACGTGCCTTCGTCGAGCGCGAGGTGGGCCACGGCGCCAAGTCGCCCAGCGGGCACATCCCCTTCACGCCGCGCGCCAAGAAGGTCCTGGAGCTGTCGCTGCGCGAGGCCCTGCAGCTGCGCCACAACTACATCGGCACCGAGCACATCCTGCTCGGGCTGATCAGGGAGGGCGAGGGGCTGGCCGCCCAGGCGCTCGTGGACGCGGGCGCGGACCTGGCGGACGTACGGCAGCGCCTGCTCGACCGTGTGGGCCGCGCCTCCAAGGAGCGCCCCACCGAGATGTTCTTCGCCGGCGGCTCAGTGCTGGGCGAGCGGCTCGCCCGCATCGAGGAGAGCCTGGAGCGCATCGAACGCCACCTGGGCATCCGGCCCCAGGCCGGCAAGCCGCAGGAGGAGGAGCCGCCGGGCGAAGAGGGCCTAGGCTGACACCATCGTGCCGACCGGCAGCCTGCCCTCCATCACCCCGGGGTCCTCGGTGTAGCCGAGCGTGGCGCCCAGGGAGATCAGCAGCCTGCGCATCCTGGCGTTGTCGGACAGCAGGGTCGCCTTGACCTCGGCGCAGCCCAGGTCGCGGGCGTTGCGCACGAGCATCTTCGCCATCGCCGCGCCCAGCCCGAGCCCCTGCCAGCGGTCCTCGACCAGGAAGGCCATCTCCGCGATGCCCGGGTCGGGGGTGAACATGAGGTTGGCCATCGCCACGACCTGCCCGTCGTGCCCGGCGACCAGCGAGTGCCCCTTGCTCCTGTCACACAGCCGGTCGAACGTGCGCGCCGGCAGCGCGGGCATCGAGGTGAAGTAGCGGAACCTGCGCGACTCGGGCGAGCACCTGTCGTGCAGGTCGCGCACGGCCTCGCGGTAGATCGAGGTGAGCGGCCTGACCGTGACCTCCACGCCGTCGGACAGCTTGATCGCACGCTCGGCGGCGCTCGCCTCCTCGGCGGGCTGGGCGAGCCTGGCGAAGGAGGCCGCCCTGGCCGCCTCGGTCAGCGTGAACGGCAGCTCCGAGCGGCGCAGCC
Organism: Nonomuraea sp. NPDC005650; assembly: GCF_040605375.1. Classification (NCBI taxonomy): domain Bacteria; kingdom Bacillati; phylum Actinomycetota; class Actinomycetes; order Streptosporangiales; family Streptosporangiaceae; genus Nonomuraea; species Nonomuraea sp. NPDC005650. Next base: position 44,429 of record NZ_JBEXCR010000035.1, on the reverse strand, counting down.
GCACCGCCCGCCTGGGCGCCACCGGGACGACGAGCTGGGTCGGGTCGGGAAGATCACTCACGGCTTCACCATAGATCCACCTGGCATCGTCCGCGCGCAGCAGCTCGGCCAGGAGCTCGGGCAGCCGCCACGGCATCGAACGCAGCCTGGAGGCCAGCAGCAGCGCCCTGGTGGGCTCGTCGGTCAGCTCGTGGGCGGTGGCGGGGACCACCTGGACGCGGCGGCCGCCGGCCGCCTCCAGCGCCTCGCGCACCGTCTCGGGGCCGGCGGGGATGTCGGCGACGAACTCGTCGACCGTGCCGTCAGCGTCGGACTGCACGCTGAGGCCGAGGATGTTGCCGCCCCTGTCCGCCAGGGCCGCGGCCAGTGAGGCCAGCCGGCCGGGTCGCTCGTCCACCGTGGTACGGATGCGCAAGAATCCCATGGCTTCGAGCATGCCGGGCGGCTGTTACGCAACCGCTACCGATGTGTTTCATCGCGTACTTCATCACGAGATGATGCGATTTTTCACCATATGGGGGGTGCCTACCCCCGCTTGTCGCAGGTCACCGGGCCGGGCGGGAAGATGTACGGCGGGCTCGGTGCGCGCGAGCCGGATCCACCACAGAAAGGAACCCCATGAACATCCTCTTCCGGGGAGGCCGCGTCTTCACCCCGGGCGGCGTGCGAGGCGAGGCCGTGCTGGTGCGCGACGGCGTGATCGCGGCGGTGGGGCCGGAGGGCGAGCTGGCCCGCCAGGCGCCGTCCCACGAGACGGTGGATCTGGACGGCGGCCTGCTGGTGCCCGGCTTCACGGACGCGCACATGCACCCGGTCCAGGCGGGCCTCGAACGCGCGAAGTGCGACTTGTCAGAAGATTTCGGCCTTGACGCGTACATAGCAGTGATAGCCGACTATGCGGCGAAAAATCCGGCTAAAGAGTGGATCGATGGCGGCGGGTGGGACATGTCGGCGTTCCCCGGTGGCCTCCCCCACCGCGAGCAGCTCGACTTCCTCGACCGCCCCGCGTACCTCATCCAGCGCGACCACCACGCCGCCTGGGTCAACACGCGGGCCCTCCGGCTGGCCGGCATCACGAGGGACACGCCGGACCCGGCCGACGGCCGCATAGAGCGCGACGCCGCGGGCGAGCCCACCGGGGTGCTACACGAGGGCGCGATGGACCTGGTCGGCCTGCTCACCCCGCGCCCGACCGCCCAGGACCTGGACGACGCGCTGGAGGACGCGCAGAAGCACCTGTTCTCGCTGGGCATCACCGGCTGGCAGGACGCCATCGTGGGCTCCTACGCCGGCTCCCAGGACCAACTGCCCACCTACCTGGCCGCGGCCCGCTCAGGCAGGCTCAGGGCGCGCGTGGTGGGCGCCCTGTGGTGGGACAGGACGCGCGGCCTCGACCAGATCGAGGAGCTGGTCGAACGCCGTGCCGCCGCCGAGGGCCTCGACCGCTTCACGGCCACCTCGATCAAGATCATGCAGGACGGCATCACGGAGAACTTCACCGCCGCCACCCTGGAGCCGTACTGCCTGTGCGGCGGCACGGGCCTGTCGTACGTGGACCCGTACAAGCTCAAGGAGTACGTCGCCGAGCTGGACCGGCTCGGCTTCCAGGTGCACTTCCACGCCATCGGCGAGCGGGCCGTGCGCGAGGCCCTGGACAGCTTCGAGGGCACGGACCCCGGCAACCGCCACCACATCGCCCACCTGCAGATCATCGAGCCGTCGGACGTGCCGCGCTTCGCCGCCCTGGGCGTCACGGCCAACCTGCAGCCGCTGTGGGCCACGCACCACGCCCAGATGGACGAGCTGACGCTGCCCTACCTCGGGGAGCCGCGCTCGTCGTGGCAGTATCCGTTCGCGGACCTGCTGGCGCACGGCACCCGCTTCTGCGCGGGCAGCGACTGGCCGGTCTCGAACGCCGACCCGCTGCAGGGCATGCACGTCGCGGTGAACCGCACGGAGCCCGGCGGCTCGGTCCACGCCGGCTACCCGACCGCGCAGACCCCGTTCCTGCCCGGCCAGCGCATCGACCTGGCCGCCGCCATGACCGCCTACACGGCGGGCTCGGCCTGGATCAACCGCTCCCCCGCCGGGGCCGTCGAGCCGGGCCGCCCGGCCGACCTGGTGGTGCTCGACCGCGACCCGTTCGAGCTCCCGCCGGGCGAGATCTGGACGACGCGGGCGCGCCTGACGTTCGTGGACGGCGACCCCGTCCACGAGAGCTGAGTCCACGAGCTCGGCTGAGCGGCCTAGGAAACGGCGAAAGGGCCTCGGTGCCCCGAGACCCTTTCGCCGAACCCAGCCACTACCAGGGGGACTTGTTGTTCCTCAGGCGCTCCAGTGCCTCCTCGAGGATCGCCTTGCCGTCCTTGTCGCTCCTGCGCTCCTTCACATAGGCAAGATGCGTCTTGTACGGCTCGTTCTTCGGTGGGGCAGGCGGGGCCGACTCGTCCTGTCCGGCAGGGAGGCCGCAACGGGGGCAGTCCCAATGCTCCGGGACCGCCGCGTCGCTGGCGAAACTGGGGCGCGTCTCGTGCATGTTGGCGCACCAGAACGAGACCCGCACTCTCGGAGCTGCCTCGCCGCGCTCGGCCTCCCCCATAGGGCCGGCGCCGACTCGGCTGCCACGGATCGCGTTGCCACTACCCACGGATGAACTCCTCGCTCGATCGCCCCGCGCGCAGGCACGGGGGGAGAATCACTGTCACGCGTTAACTTGTTTGCTCAGGGCTTCATGAGAAGGCCGAGAGCGATGATGCAGACGAACCAGATCGTGCCGGTGATGATCGTCAGCCGGTCGAGGTTGCGCTCCACCACCGAGGAACCACCGAAGTTCGACGAGAAACCGCCGCCGAACATGTCAGACAGGCCGCCACCCTTGCCCTTGTGGAGCAGCACGAGCAGGATCATGAGACCACTCGCCAGGATGAGGGCGATGGAGATTCCGATTTCCACGGTATGCCTGTTCCTTCAATGCTTTGTTACGCGTGACGATTCAGACTTGCCTTCTGAGGGTACGGCCTGTTGTCAAGTCGCACCCCCAGAACGGCTCAGTTAGCCTGGCATATCGGAGAAACGGCAGATCTTCGCGAACTCCCCGGCATCGATGCTGGCACCGCCCACGAGCGCGCCGTCGACATCGGGTTGAGCCATGATCCCCGCGATATTGCCTGACTTGACCGAACCTCCGTAAAGGATACGGATCCCGGCGGCCACTTCGGTGTCGTAGAGCTCAGCGAGTCTGACTCGCAGCGCGCCACAGACCTCCTGGGCGTCCTCCGGGGTGGCCACCTCGCCGGTGCCGATCGCCCACACCGGCTCGTAGGCCACCACTATCGATTTTGCCTGCTCGGCGCTGATTTTGCGCAGCGCTCCGTCGAGTTGTCCAAGACTGTGCGCGATGTGGCCGCCCTCTTGACGCACCGACAGGCCCTCCCCGACGCACAGGATCGGGGTGAGCGAGTGCCGGTAGGCGGCCTGCACCTTGGCGTTGACCAGGTCGTCGTCCTCGCGGTGGTACTGCCGCCGCTCCGAGTGGCCGATCGTCACGAAGGTGCAGCCGAGCTTGGCCAGCATGGCGCCCGAGATCTCGCCGGTGTAGGCGCCGGCCTCGTGCTGCGACAGGTCCTGGGCGCCGTACACGATCCTGAGCTTGTCGCCGTCGACCAGCGTCTGCACGCTGCGCAGGTCGGTGAACGGCGGCAGGACGGCGACCTCGGTCCTGTCGAAGTCCTTGTCGTTGAGTGCGAAGGCCAGCTTCTGGACCAGCGCGATGGCCTCAAGGTGGTTGAGGTTCATCTTCCAGTTGCCGGCGATGAGCGGCTTGCGCGTGCTCATGAGTGCTCAGTCCTCCAGGGCCGCGAGTCCGGGGAGGGTCTTGCCCTCAAGGTATTCGAGGCTGGCCCCGCCACCGGTGGAGATGTGGGAGAAACCGTCCTCGGGGAGTTCCAGCTTGCGTACGGCCGCCGCCGAGTCGCCGCCGCCCACCACGGTGAAGGCGTCGGAGGCGACCAGCGCCTCGGCCACCGCCCTGGTGCCGCCGGAGAACGCGTCGAACTCGAACACGCCCATGGGCCCGTTCCAGAAGACGGTCCTGGCGTCGGCCAGCTTCGAGGCGAACAGCTCGCGCGTCCTGGGCCCGATGTCGAGCCCCTCCCGGTCGCCCGGGATCGCGGTGGCCTCGACCACGTCGTGCTCCGCGTCCGCCCCGAACGTGACCGCAGCCAGCACGTCGACGGGCAGCACGAGCTCGACGCCGCGCTGGGCGGCCGTGTTGAGGAAGCCGCGCACCTGGTCGAGCTGGTCCTCCTGGAGCAGCGAGTTGCCGACCTCGTAGCCCTGGGCCTTGAGGAACGTGTACGCCATCCCGCCGCCGATCAGCAGCCGGTCGACCTTGGCCAGCAGGTTGGCGATGACACCGAGCTTGTCGGAGACCTTGGCGCCGCCCAGCACCACCACGTAGGGCCGCTCGGGGCTCTCGGTCAGCTTCTTCAGCACCTCGACCTCGGCCACGACCAGCCCGCCCGCCGCGTGCGGCAGCAGCTTGGGCACGTCGTAGACGCTGGCGTGCTTGCGGTGCACCGCGCCGAACCCGTCGCCCACGTAGAGCTCGGCCAGCCCCGCCAGCTTCGCCGCGAACGCGCCCCGCTCGGCGTCGTCCTTGGACTCCTCGCCCGGCTCGTAGCGCAGGTTCTCCAGCAGCGCGACCTCGCCGTCCTGGAGCGTCTCAACCGTGCCCTGGGCGCTGGCGCCGACCACGTCGGTCGCGAACGCCACCTCCTGGCCCAGCAGCTCGCCCAGCCGCGTCGCCACCGGCTTGAGCGAGTATTTCGGGTCGGCCTTGCCCTTGGGCCTGCCCAGGTGGGCGCAGACGACGACCTTGGCGCCACGTTCCACCAGCGCCCTGATCGTCGGCACCGACGCCCGGATGCGGCCGTCGTCGGTGATCGTCTCCCCGTCGAGGGGGACGTTGAGGTCGGCGCGCACGAGCACGCGCCGCCCCTTCACGTCGAGATCCTCGAGCGTGCGCATGCTCATGCTCCCTATTCGTGGCCTCCACTCCGTGGAGGCGGGCTCAGTCGCCTATGTGCCGCCGCGCGTTCACGGCCGCCACTCCCATGAAGGCGGCTCAGCCGCCATCGTGCCGCCGCGCGTTCACGGCCCTCGCTCCGCGGAGGCGGGCCCGGTCGCCCAGGGCCGTTGCCTACCCTGGCGGGACCGGGCGACGGCGCTCCCCACGGATGCGGCGGCTCGGTGACCCGGGCGGCTCAGAGGTCGCGGCCGACCAGCTCGATCAGGTCGGCGAGGCGGTTGGAGTAGCCCCACTCGTTGTCGTACCAGCCGACGACCTTGACCTGGTTGCCGATGACCTTGGTCAGGCCGGCGTCGAAGATGCACGAGTGCGGGTCGGTGACGATGTCGGAGGAGACGATCTCGTCCTCGGTGTAGCTGAGGATGCCCTTGAGCGGCCCCTCGGCGGCGGCCTTGACCGCGGCGTTGACCTCCTCGACGGTGACCTCGCGGCTGACGTCGACGGTGAGGTCGGTGGCCGAGCCGGTGGGGATCGGCACGCGCATGGCGAAGCCGTCGAGCTTGCCCTTGAGCTCGGGCAGCACCAGGCCGATGGCCTTGGCGGCGCCGGTGGAGGTGGGCACCACGTTGAGCGCGGCGGCGCGGGCGCGGCGCAGGTCGCCGTGCGGGCCGTCCTGGAGGTTCTGGTCCTGCGTGTAGGCGTGGATGGTGGTCATCAGACCCTTCTGGATGGTGAAGGTGTCGTGGAGGACCTTGGCCATCGGCGCCAGGCAGTTGGTCGTGCAGGAGGCGTTGGAGATGATCGTGTGGCTGGACGGGTCGTAGCTCGTCTCGTTGACGCCCATCACGATCGTGACGTCCTCGTTCTTCGCCGGAGCGGAGATGATGACCTTCTTCGCGCCGTTCTCGGCGTGCACCTTGGCCTTCGTGGCGTCGGTGAACAGCCCCGTCGACTCCACGACCACGTCCACACCGAGGTCGCCCCAGGGCAGCTTGCCCGGGTCGCGCTCCGCGAAGACCTTGATCGCCTTGCCGTCGACCGTGATCTCGTCACTCGTGGCCTTCACCTCGTAAGGCAGGCGGCCCAGGATGCTGTCGTACTTCAGCAGGTGGGCGAGCGTCGCGGTGCCGGTCAGGTCGTTGACCGCGACGATCTCGATGTCCTTGCCGCTGGCGGCGACAGCGCGCCAGAAGTTGCGACCGATGCGGCCGAAGCCGTTGACGCCTACGCGGATGCTCACGGGAACCGATCTCCTCGAAACCAGATGGCGGGCTGAAACCTCAACCACGAACACTATCGGACCTAAATTGGTTTAGACCACTGCAGGTCCCCGCGTGTGAATCAGCGTTCCGGAGGCACGTTTTGTGAGGTTCGAGTAAAGTGCCCGACTCATCGATGTAAATTCGTGCATTCTCTGGGGGCTGAGATGTCACACAAGCGGTCCGGCCTGCTGCCCGGACTCATTGTAGGCCTGCTATCGGCGCTGGTCAGCGCGGCAGTGCTGGGGGCGGCCGTGCTGTTCCAGACCCGCCTGCCGGCCGCCGTGATCGGCTTCGGCAACGGTCATCCGCTGTCGCTGGCGTCGTCTCTCGTGGTCGCTCTGATCGTCGCCCTCGCGATGGGCGCCGTACGACCCCGCAGCGTCCTCCTGATCCCCATGGCGGCCCTGTACGCGGGCGGCGCCATGGCCGCGGGCCAGATCGCCGGCTCGTCGATCTGGATCGGCTCCACCCTGCGCACCCCGCCCGCCGAACGCGGTCCGGCCGACCTGTCGGACGTCACGCTCGACAACTTCACCGCCGGCCTCCCCTACGCGCCCGCGCTCTACCGGGATCCGCTCTCGGTGTCGTGGGCGGCCTGGCTCTACATCGCCGCAGCCGCCCTCGCCGCACTGTTCCTGCTGACCCTGCGCGTGGTCCGGGTCCGCCGCGCCCACCGCGCCCAGGCCGCCGAGGCGGAGGCGGAGGCATCGGAGCCGGAGTACCGCGCCCCCTTCGAGCCCGCCCAGGCCCCCACCCCAAAGCCGACCACAGACCTGTTCACCCCCCGCAACCCCACCAAGGACTGACAGCCCCCTCCCCAGGATCAACACCCCAGCGCACGCCCGGCGTCAGCACCGGCACCCACCGCCCACGGGGCACCCCTTCAACACACCCGCCCCACGGCAATCACCCGTGCCCTCTGCCACCCGCACCCCACAAGCCGGTGCACCCCTCACGCCCACGCGCCCTCGCCCGGCCCCGCGAGCCGCGACTCCCCACCCCGCTTCACGACCCACGACTCTCGCCCGTCCAGCGACCCGACGAGCGCACCCCGGTCAAGCCCACCCCGGAGCCCGCTCAGAATGCGCGTCGTCACGGCGAGCAGCCCGTGAGCCTTCACGACCGGCCATGACAGACGGCCACCCACGTCGGCGCGTGCGGCCCACCGTGCGCAGCCGTAAAAAATGGGCTTTCAGACCAGCACAAACCGCAGAGCCATCGAGACGAGCGCGCAGCCGCACCGACCGGTCACGGGGCGAGCATGTCGACGGTGAGGTTGGCCTCCGTGTTCGGGATGCCCAGGTCGGAGGCGCGCTTGTCGGCCATGGCCAGCAGCCGCCGGATCCGCCCCGCGATGGCGTCCTTGGTCAGCGGCGGGTCGGCGATCTGCCCCAGCTCCTCCAGAGACGCCTGCTTGTGCTCCACCCGCAGCCGCCCCGCCACCACCAGGTGGTCGGGCGCCTCCTCCCCGAGGATCTCCAGCGCGCGCTGCACCCGCGCCCCCGCCGCCACCGCGGCCCGCGCCGACCGCCGCAGGTTGGCGTCGTCGAAGTTGGCCAGCCGGTTGGCGGTGGCCCGGACCTCGCGGCGCATCCGGCGCTCCTCCCAGGCCAGCACGCTGTCGTGCGCCCCCAGCCGGGTGAGCAGCGCGCTGATGGCGTCACCGTCGCGCACCACCACGCGGTCCACCCCGCGCACCTCACGCGCCTTGGCGTGGATCTTGAGCCGCCGCGCCGAGCCCACCAGGGCCAGCGCCGCCTCCGGCCCCGGGCAGGTGACCTCGAGCGACATCGAACGCCCCGGCTCGGTGAGGGAGCCGTGCGCCAGGAACGCCCCGCGCCAGGCGGCCTCGGCGTCGCAGGCGGCCCCCGCCACCACCTGGCGGGGCAGCCCGCGCACCGGACGACCGTGGTTGTCGATGAGGCCCGTCTGACGGGCGAGCGCCTCGCCGTCGCGATAGACCCGCACGACGTAGCGCGACCCCTTGCGCAGACCGGCGGGCGCGAGCACGAGCACTTCGGCCTTGTGCCCGAACACCTCACCGATGTCCTTGATCAGTCGCCGTGCGGTGGCGTTCGTGTCGAGCTCGGCCTCGATCACGATCCGCCCGCCCACCAGGTGCAGACCGCTGGCGAACCGCAGCAGCGTGGAAACCTCCGCCTTGCGGCAGCACGGCTTCAGCACCGGCAGGCGGCTCAGTTCGTCTTTCACCACACCTGTCATGGCCATGCGTTAGTCCTCTCCCCCATTCAGACCGGCTCAAGCAGTCTCTCGCACCTTGGCGCCACGCCGACCAGGATCAACGCTTCTGGAGGAAAATCTCGTCCAGGACGGAGGCAAGACGTCGTGGGTCATGCCTCGGCGAGCCGTCCGCGGTCGCCACGCCGGCCATCACGAGCCGTGCGCCGAGCGCCGCCGCGGCCTTCTCCAGCGCGCCGGGATCGTCCACCACCCCGGTGTCGGCGAGCACGATGTCGATCGACAGGTCGGGGGCGTGCTGCCTGAGCACCTCCAGGTGCTGCTGGGGGGAGAAGTCGTCCGTCTCACCCGGCTGTGGCGCCAGGTTGAGCGTGACGAGCCGTTTGGCCTTGGTCGCGTGCAGGGCCCTGGCCAGCTCGGGCACCTTGAGATGCGGCAGCACGCTGGTGAACCACGATCCCGGCCCGAACACGAGCCAGTCGGCCTCCAGCACCGCCTCGACCGCCTCGGGGCGCGCGGGCGGGTCCTCGGGCACGAGGGAGATCGCCTGCACCCGTCCGGGCGTCAGCGCGCACGCCACCTGCCCGCGCACGGTCGACCTGACGCCGTCGAGCTCCACCTCGGCCACGATGTCGAGCGGCACCGACGCCATCGGCAGCACCCGGCCGTGCGCGCCCAGCAGCCGCCCGACCCAGTCGAGCCCGGCCACGGGGTCGCCGAGCAGCTCCCACAGGGCCACGATGAGCAGGTTGCCCACCGCGTGCCCGTGCAACTCGCCCTCGCTGCGGAAGCGGTGCTGCACGACCTCGCTCCAGGTGCTGCCCCACTCGTCGTCGCCGCACAGCGCGGCCAGCGCCATCCGCAGATCGCCGGGGGGCAGCACGCCGAGCTCACGGCGCAGCCGCCCGCTGGACCCGCCGTCGTCGGCGACGGTCACCACGGCGGTCAACCGGTCGGTCACCATCCGTAATGCCGACAGGGAAGCGTAAAGCCCGTGCCCGCCGCCCAGGGCCACGACGTGCGGCCCGAACCCCGAGAACGTCCTCGAGTACGTCCCACGCTCCGGCACGGGGTTCCCCTCAACCGGCCGCGCAAGCCGCACGGGGCACACCTCACCCGCACCGTCCTCCGCAACCTCAGAACGCCCCACGCCGGCCCCCTCGGCACCCGGACCCTCAGCACGCCCCGCACCAGGCTCCTCAGAACCTGGCCCCTCAGCACGCCCCGCGCCGGACCCCTCGGCGTCGAACCGGGTCACAGGGCCGGGAAGCCCACCCTCCGCCGGGCGCGGCGAACCTGCTGCTGCGAAGCCTTCATCGGTCACTCCCGCCCCACATCCCGATGGCTCACCTGGACCTCCATCCCGCGGTCGCGCAGGCGGGCGCCGACCTGTTCGGCCATGGCCACGCTGCGGTGCTTGCCGCCCGTGCACCCCACCGCGAGCGTCGCGTAGCTCTTGCCCTCACGCGCATACCCGGCCGCGACCACCTGCAGGACCTCCTCGTACGCGTCGAGGAACTCCTTGGCCCCGGGCTGCCCGAGGACGTAGTCGCGCACGGGCGCGTCGAGCCCGTTCATCGGCCGCAGGTCCGGCACCCAGTGCGGGTTGGGCAGGAACCGGCAGTCGACCACCAGATCGGCGTCGACCGGCAGCCCGTACTTGAACCCGAAGGACACGACGTTGAGCCGCAGCCCGGGCCGGTCCTCGCCGCCGAAGTAGGCGACGATCTTGTTGCGCAGGTCGTGAACGTTGTGCGACGAGGTGTCGATCACCAGGTCGGCGTTGGCCCTGACCTCCCGCAGGATCCCCCGCTCCCGGGTGATCCCGTCGACCAGCCGCCCCTCGCCCTGGAGGGGATGCGGCCTGCGGACGTTCTCGAACCTGCGCACCAGCTCCTCGTCACTGGCCTCCAGGAACACGACCCGCACCCGCACGCCGCGCCCCTCGAGCTCCTCGATGGCCGCGTTGAGATCGGTGGTGAAGGCCAGGCTGCGCACGTCGACGACGGCCGCCACCTTGTCGGCGGCCAGCTTGACCTTGCCCGCCTCCTCCGCCATCGCGAACAGCAGCCCGGGCGGCAGGTTGTCGATGACGAACCAGCCCAGGTCCTCGAGCGCTTTGGCGGCTGTGCTGCGCCCCGCCCCGGACATGCCGGTGACGATGACGAACGCCGGCTCGGTGCTCATTGCCTCTCTCCGTCCCGCACGCCCTGCCTGGGCGCACCACCATAGCGGAGGCACCTGGACACGCCGTGACATGCTGGCGAGATCATGGTGACTCTCCCTTCAGTGTCGACACGATGACCTCGGCGATGGACTGGCCGATGCCGGGAACCTCGCAGATCTCCGCGGCAGTGGCCTCGCGTAGCTTTTTCACGGAGCCGAAGTGTTTGAGCAGCGCCTGCCTGCGCGCCGGCCCGAGGCCGGGCACGCCGTCGAGCGCGCTCTCCTTCACCGTCTTGGACCTCTTGGAACGATGGTAGGTGATGGCGAACCTGTGTGCCTCGTCCCGCACGCGTTGCAGCAGGTAGAGACCCTCGCTTGAACGAGGCATGATCACCGGCTGGTCATCGCCGGGCAGCCACACCTCCTCCAGCCGCTTGGCCAGCCCGCACACGGACACGTCGTCGATGCCGAGCTCGTCGAGCGCCCGCTGCGCGGCGGCCGCCTGGGGGCCCGCACCGTCGACGACCACCAGGTTGGGCGGGTAGGCGAACTTGCGCGGTTTGCCGGTCTCGGGGTCGATGGGGCCGTGGCCGCCGTCGTCGTCGGCGGCGGCCAGCTCGCCGGTGGCCGAGCTCTCCTCCAGGTAACGGCGGAAGCGACGCGTGATCACCTCGTAGATCGAGGCGACGTCGCCCTCCTTGCTCTTGACGGCGAACCGCCGGTATTCGCTCTTGCGCGCCAGCCCGTCCTCGAAGACGACCATGGACGCCACGACGTTCTCGCCCTGCAGGTGGGAGACGTCGTAGCACTCGACGCGCAGCGGCGCCTGGTCGAGGTCGAGCGCGTCGGCGATCTCCTGCAGCGCCTTGCTGCGGGTGGTCAGATCGCTGGCGCGGCGGATCTTGTGCTGTGCCAGCGACTCCTTGGCGTTGCGCTCGACGGTCTCCATCAGCGACTTCTTGTCGCCGCGCTGCGGCACGCGCACCTCGACGCGGGCGCGGCGCTGCTCGGTCAGCAGCTCGGCGACGGCGTCGTTGTCGGGCGGCAGCGCGGGCACGAGCACCTCACGCGGCATCGAGTCGGGGCTCGCCTCGGCATACATCTGCAGCAGGAACTGCTCGACCAGCTCGCCGGGGGAGGTCTCCTCGACCTTGTCGACCACCCAGCCGCGCTGGCCGCGGATGCGGCCGGCGCGCACGTAGAAGACCTGTACGGCGGCTTCGAGCGGATCCTCGGCCAGCGCGATCACGTCGGCGTCCGTGCCCTCGCCGAGCACGACGGCCTGCTTCTCCAGCGCCCGCTGCAACGCCTGGATGTCGTCGCGCAGCCGCGCGGCGCGCTCGTACTCCTGCTCGGAGGCGGCCTCGCGCATCTCCTTCTCGAGGCGCTTGATGAAGCGGCCGGTGTTGCCCGCCATGAAGTCGCAGAAGTCCTCGGCCAGCGCGCGGTGCTCCTCCGGGGTGACCCGGCCGACGCACGGCGCCGAGCACTTGTCGATGTAGCCGAGCAGGCACGGCCGGCCGATCTGACCGGCCCGCTTGAACACCCCCGCGCTGCACGTGCGCACCGGGAAGACCCGCAGCAGCAGGTCGACGGTCTCGCGGATGGCCCACGCGTGCGAATAGGGGCCGAAGTAACGCGTGCCCTTGCGCTTGGCCCCGCGCATGACCTGCACGCGCGGGAAGTCCTCGCCCATGGTGACCGCGAGGTAGGGGTACGACTTGTCGTCGCGGTATTTCACGTTGAAGCGCGGGTCGAACTCCTTGATCCAGGAGTATTCGAGCTGCAGCGCCTCGACCTCGGTGCCGACGACGGTCCAGTCGACGTCGGCGGCCGTGGTCAGCATCGTCTGCGTACGCGGATGCAGCGCCGAGAAGTCAGCGAAGTACGAATTGAGCCGCTGGCGCAGGCTCTTGGCCTTGCCGACGTAGATCACCCGGCCGTGCGCGTCCCTGAACCGGTAGACCCCCGGGGAATCGGGGATGGAACCCGGCTTGGGCCGGAAACTCAAGGGGCTGCCCGCTGATCTCGCCACGTTCAAAGACTAGTAGCCCCCACCGACAAGGTTGCCCGCCGCGCCTTTCCCCAAGGCGCGGCGGGCCTCCCTCAAAGGGGCCCGCCTACGCGAGCGTGATCTGGTCGCCTTCGACCTTGATCTGCTGCGCGGGCAGCGGCTTGTCGGCCGGTCCGTCCGTGACCGAGCCGTCCGCGATAGCGAACTTGCTGTTGTGACACGGGCAGACGATCACCCCGTCCGAGACGCTGCCGACCGTGCACCCGTTGTGCGTGCACACGGCGCTGAACGCCTTGAACTCGCCCGAAGCGGGCTGCGTCACCACGATCTTCTGGTCCTTGAAGATCGTCCCGCCGCCGACGGGGATGTCGGCGGTCTTGGCCAGCGCACCACCGGCCTGGGGCGCGCTGGACTGCGGGGCACCCGACTCGGAGCCGGTGCCGGCGGACTGTGCGGTATCGGTGCCGCCGCCGCAGGCGGTGAGCGCCAGGGCCAGACCGCCCGCTCCCACGCTCGCGAACACTGCACGACGGCTTTGAATGTCCTCTCCCATGCGCTCACCCAACCGCACCTAGGTGAGAAATTCATGAGACGTGATCTACGCGAGCTTGATCTTGTCACCGTCCACGGTGATCTTCTTCTCCTCAAGCGGCTCGCCCGCGGGCCCGTCCTTGACGGAGCCGTCGCTGATGCTGAACTTGCTGCCGTGACACGGGCAGTTGATCGTCTTGTTCGAGACGGTGGCGACCGTGCAGCCCGCGTGGGTGCAGACCGCCGTGAACGCCTTGAACTCCCCGGCCGTCGGCTGGGTGACCACGATCTTCTCGTTCTCGAAGACCTTCCCACCGCCCTCGGGGATGTCAGCGGTGTCGGCCAGCGCCTTGCCTCCGCCGCTCGCGGCCTTCTTCTTCTTCGGGGACGACTCCTCCGTGGGCTCCTCGGCGGTCTCCCCCGCCGGCTCCTCGCTCGCCTCGATCGTCGGCGAACCATAGCTCGCACACGCCGTCAGAACCGCCGCGAGCCCAGCGCCGCCGGCGCCGAGCACCATCGCCCGGCGAGTCGTTTCCGTCATGGTGTGTTCCTCCCAGATTGGCTTTCACTTCAGGTACGGCCAGCGCCCTCGCGCCGGTTCAGCGTGCCCGAGCCCAATCCGGTTCTCTACGCATAAGTACGTGTTCGGACCGCCACTTCAGGCGACCACGATGCCGTCGCCCTCGACCCTGACCTTGTACGAGGTCAGCGGGGCGGTCGCGGGCCCCTTGGTGGCCTTGCCGCTGTCGGCGGCGAACTCGCTGCCGTGGCAGGCGCACCTGATGACGTTGTCCTTGGGGGTGCTGACCGCGCAGCCCTTGTGCGTGCAGATCGAGCTGAACGCCAGGTAGACGCCCTGCGTGGGCTGGGTCACCACGACCTGCAGGTCCTCGATCACCTTGCCGCCGCCCACGGGCACGTCGGCGGTCTTGGCGATGACCTTGCCCTTGAGGCTCGGCTGCGCCTTGGCCCCTGCCCCACCACACCCCGCCAATGCCAGCGCGCACGCCGCGACCCCGGCCGCCCCCAGCATCTCGCGCCGCCCGAACCCCGATTCAGGCCCCGTTTCAGGCATGGCTGCGCCCCGCTCCGTAACCGTCATGATTTGCCGACCCTCCGCGTCGCCGCTGACCCCCTGCAGGTCAGGCCGCTACCATCACTCAACCTTATTGCCGACCCCCCTCGGTCCGGCCTCCGGGTATCGCCCGCCACCGCACACGACAACCCACTCCGCCCACCAGGCGGGCAGGCCGCATATTCCAGCCATCGACACTCCGGTCAGGCGACTCGGCACATTCCGGTGAGGCGCCTCAGCAGTTCCCTAGCCACCGACGGTCAGCGCGGCACCCCCAGCCACCAGCGCCGGCAGCAGACGACCTGGTGCGATCGGCGGTCAGCGGGCGGTAGGCCGACGGTCAGCGCGGGGCCCCACCCTGCCCGTATGACTCTCACGACAGAACGCCCGACCGCACCCCCCGCCAAGCCACGCTGGTGGCGGCGTCCGTGGGTGGCCCCCCTGGCCGTGGTGGCGATCGCGTTCGTCGCGTTCTCCCTGCCGCCGTACCTGTCCATGAACCCGGCCCGGTCCCGCGTGCCCGCCCCCGACTACTTCCCGCCACACTTCGCGGTGCTCTCCCTGCACGTGATCTTCGGCTCGATCGCGATGATCACGTGCTGCCTGCAGATCTGGCCATGGTTCCGCCAGCGCTATCCGCGCGCGCACCGCCGGATCGGCCGCGTGTACGTGTTCGCCGGCTGCCTGCCCAGCGGCGTTCTGGGCCTGATCGTCTCCGTGACCACGCCGTACTTCGGCCCCGTGACGGCCGCCAGCGGCGTCGTGCTCGCGCCCCTCTGGGTGGCCTGCACGCTGGCGGGATGGCGGATGGCCAGGCAGCGCAGGTTCGTCGACCACCGCCGGTGGATGATCCGCAGCTTCGCCCTGACCCTGTCCATCATCACGAACCGCCTCTGGGGCGTCGTGTTCACCATCGCCCTGATGCCCGAGCTGGAGACGACCTTCCACGGCGACGAGACCCTGCTGGCGAGCATGGTGAGCGCGCTGAGCGCGTGGCTGGGCTGGGTGCTGCCGCTGCTGTTCGCCGAGTGGTGGCTGGAACGCGGCGACGCCGCCAAACGCCGCGCCCGAGCCGCCCGCGCAGAACAACACCAAGCAGCCTGAAACGCACACACCCCTCGTCACCACCACCCCGCACGGGGACAGCCACCCCGTAGAAGCAGCCGCCCCGCACGAGGACAACCCCCGTGCGGGGCAAAGGGCTCAGGACCTCAGGACCTCAGCGGCTCAGAAGGCGAGGATCTTCCGCAGGAAGCGGCCCGTGTGACTCTCGTCCACCAGCGCCACCTCCTCCGGCGTCCCGCTGGCGACCAGCGTGCCGCCGCGGGACCCGCCCTCGGGCCCCATGTCGATGATCCAGTCAGCGGTCTTGATCACATCGAGGTTGTGCTCGATCACGATCACCGTGTTGCCACCGTCGACCAGCCGCCCGAGCACTCCCAGCAGCCGCCGGATGTCCTCGAAGTGCAGCCCGGTCGTCGGCTCGTCCAGCACGTAGATCGTCCGCCCCGTCTGCCGGCGCTGCAGCTCCGAGGCGAGCTTGACCCGCTGCGCCTCACCGCCGGACAGCGTGGTGGCCGGCTGCCCGAGCCGTACGTAGCCCAGCCCCACGTCGTTGAGCGTCTGCAGGTGGCGCTTGATCGCCGGGATCGCCTCGAAGAAGCCCAGGGCCTCCTCGATCGGCATGTCGAGCACCTCGGAGATCGTCTTGCCCTTGTAGTGGACCTCCAGCGTCTCCCTGTTGTAGCGGGCGCCGTGGCAGACCTCGCAGGGGACGTAGACGTCCGGCAGGAAGTTCATCTCGATCTTGATGGTGCCGTCGCCCGCGCACGCCTCGCAGCGCCCGCCCTTGACGTTGAAGCTGAAGCGCCCGGGCTGGTAGCCGCGCACCTTGGCCTCGGCGGTGGCCGCGAACAGCTTGCGGACGTGGTCGAACACGCCGGTGTACGTGGCCGGGTTGGAGCGCGGCGTGCGCCCGATCGGCGACTGGTCGACGTGGACGACCTTGTCCACGTGGTCCATGCCGTTGATCCGCGAGTGCCGCCCCGGCACCGTGCGGGCGCCGTTGAGCTCCTTGGCCAGCGCGTTGTAGAGGATGTCGTTGACCAGCGTCGACTTCCCGGACCCCGACACACCCGTGACCGCCGTGAACACGCCCAGCGGGAAGTCGATGTCGACGCCCTTGAGGTTGTGCTCGCGCGCCCCCTTGACCGTGATCTGCCGCTTCCTGTCGCGCTTGCGGCGCTTGGCGGGGATCGCGATGCTCCTGCGCCCGGACAGGTACTGGCCGGTCAGCGACTCCTCGCTGCTCAGGAGGTCCTGGACGGTGCCGGACACGACGACCTGGCCGCCGTGCTCGCCCGCGCCGGGGCCGATGTCGACCACCCAGTCGGCCGCCGCGATGGTGTCCTCGTCGTGCTCGACCACGATCAGCGTGTTGCCCATGTCGCGCAGCCTGATGAGGGTGTCGAGCAGCCGCATGTTGTCGCGCTGGTGGAGCCCGATGGACGGCTCGTCGAGCACGTACAGGACGCCGACCAGGCCGGAGCCGATCTGCGTGGCCAGCCTGATGCGCTGGGCCTCGCCGCCCGCCAGGGTGGCGGCGGCGCGGTCCATGGTCAGGTAGTCGAGGCCGACGTCGAGCAGGAAGCCCATGCGGGCGTTGATCTCCTTGACCACCCGCTCGGCGATCTGCATGTCGCGGTCGGACAGCTTGAGCGCGGCCAGGAACTTCGCGCACTCGCCGATCGACATGCCCGCCACCTCGGCGATCGACTTGTCGGCGACGGTGACGGCCAGCGTGACCGGCTTGAGCCGGGCGCCCTTGCAGGCCGGGCACGGGATCTCCCGCATGTAGCCCTCGAACCGCTCGCGGGTCGAGTCGCTCTCCGCCTCGGCGTGCCGGCGCTGCACCCACGGGATGACGCCGTCGTAGGTGGTGTAGTAGGAGCGCTGGCGGCCGTAGCGGTTGCTGTAGCGTACGTGGACCTGCTCCTCGTGGCCGTACAGCAGCGACTTCTGCGCCTTCTTCGGCAGCTTCTCCCACGGCGTGTCGAGGGTGAACCCGACGGTGTGGCCGAGCGCTTCGATCAGCCTGACGAAGTATTCGCTCGTGTGGCCGCCGGACCAGGGGTGGAGCGCGCCGTCGCCGAGCGTGCGCTCGGGGTCGGGCACCACCAGGTCGGGGTCGACCTCCATCTTCGTGCCGAGGCCCGTGCACTCGGGACAGGCGCCGAACGGGGAGTTGAACGAGAACGAGCGCGGCTCCAGCTCCTCGAACGACAGGTCGTCGTAGGGGCAGTAGAGGTGCTCGGAGTAGAAACGCTCCCGGTTGGGGTCGTCCTCGGGCAGATCGACGAACTCGAGCGTGATCGTGCCGCCGGACAGCTGCAGCGCGGTCTCCACCGAGTCGTTGAGCCTGCGCCGCGCCGACTCCTTGACCGAGAGGCGGTCGACGATGACCTCGATGTCGTGCTTCTCGTACTTCTTCAGCGTGGGCGGCTCCTCCAGCCGCACGATCGTGCCGTCGACCCTCGCCCTGGCGAAACCCTTGGTCTGCAGCTCGCGGAACAGCTCCGCGTATTCGCCCTTGCGGCCCCTGATGACGGGGGCGAGCACCTGGAAGCGGGTGCCCTCCTCCAGGTCCATCACGCGGTCGACGATCTGCTCGGGCATCTGCCTGGCGATCGGCCGCGCGCACACCGGGCAGTGCGGCTTGCCGATGCGCGCCCACAGCAGCCTCAGATAGTCGTAGACCTCGGTGATCGTGCCGACGGTCGAGCGCGGGTTCTTGCTGGTGGCCTTCTGGTCGATCGACACCGCGGGCGACAGGCCCTCGATGAAGTCGACGTCGGGCTTGTCCATCTGGCCGAGGAACTGGCGGGCGTACGCCGACAGCGACTCGACGTAGCGCCGCTGCCCCTCAGCGAAGATCGTGTCGAAGGCCAGGCTCGACTTCCCAGAGCCGGACAGGCCAGTGAAGACGATCAGTGAGTCTCGCGGCAGGTCGAGCGAGACGTCCTTGAGGTTGTGTTCTCGTGCACCACGCACGATCAGGCGGTCTGCCACGGCGATCCCGGAGGTCAAAAGGCGGATAGGTCCACGGGGGATGGTAGACGGGGGCTCCGACAATTTCGGCGGACCGTTGCCCGGCCCCCGAAAATCCGTCCCTCACAGGTTACGGCCATCTCCCACCCTCGCAGGAGCCCTTCCGGATTCAACCAGTTGACCTGCGCCTTTATGCCGCACCCCAGCTCACGAACTATCCAGACAAGACCGCCCTACTCGCACCCCAGCCCGAGCCGGCCCCGGCCTCCCACCGGGCACAATCCCTCCCCCCTGCCCAGCTGAACCAGAAGACACGTGCTCGCCCACACCACCTCAACCTCCTGAGCCGGACGAAGACCGACGTCAAAGTGCCCCAGAAAGATCGTGCTCAAGAACCTGCCGGTCGAGATCGCCGCCAGGTGCCCCGGCCCCGCGGTCGAGGGCGCGCCGGCCGACATGCCGACCTGGCTGACCGGCCGGTCGAGGGGTGAGGGGGTTAGGCTGGTGCCAGTGGGGCAGCCGTGAGCGCAGGCCTTCCGGAGGCACCGCCGTGGCTGACGATGCCGGCCCCCGCTGATCTGCCCACGACACCCCCGAAGGACTACCCATGACCTACACAGGTGACGTCCAGGTCGGCGGCCCCGCCGACGTGCGCGAGTTGCCCGCGCTCACGATCTACAAGCTCGCCGTCGGCCCGTTCGACAACAACGCGTACCTGCTGCGTTGCGCGGAGACCGGCGACGGGCTGCTGATCGACGCGGCCGCCGACGCCGACCGGCTGCTGGCCCTGATCTCCGACCGGCCGGTCGGTTCGATCGTCACGACCCACCAGCACGGCGACCACTGGCAGGCGCTGGAGCAGGTGGCCAAGGTGACCGGGGCCCAGGTGGTCGCCCACCCGCTCGACGCGCCCGCCCTCCCCGTGCCCGCGGGCCGTACGGTCGAGCACGGCGACACCATCACCGTCGGCGCCGTCACCCTGGAGGTCATCCACCTGCGCGGCCACACGCCGGGCTCGATCGCCCTGCTGTACGACGGCGGCGAGGCGGGGCAGCACCTGTTCACGGGCGACTCGCTGTTCCCGGGCGGCGTCGGCAACACGCAGAAGGACCCGCAGCGCTTCACCCAGCTCTACAACGACGTGGTGGAGCGCGTCTTCGACCGCCTCCCCGACGAGACCTGGGTCTACCCGGGCCACGGCAAGGACACCACCCTCGGCACCGAGCGCCCCGCCCTCCCGGAGTGGAAGGCCCGCGGCTGGTGATCCCCCGCGGCCGATCACGGCCGCGCCACCCAAAAACCCATCTTTTACGGCTGCGCTCGGTGGGCCGCACGCGCCGACGTGGGTGACCGTCCGTCATGGCCGGTCGTGAAGGCTCACGGGCCGCTCGCCGTGACGACGCGTCTCCTGGGCCGACTCCGTGGTCAACCCGACCGTCACCGCATCAAGAGAACACAGCCCCGAACCGCCGTCGAAAACGCGCTGCCCGCGTATGGACGGCCGCCCGGCAAGGTGGAGCTACTGGCGGGCGGCCAGGACGTGGACGATGCGGTCGGCCGCGAGGGCGGGATCGTCGGCCAGCCCGACGAGCTCGCCCCAGGACCACCGATAGAACCATCCCTCGGACATCGGCACGCAGTCGACGGTCTCCGCCAGCAGCGCCGTGTCGGGATCACTGATCCGCAACGCGGGCGGATAGGGCCGGAGGATGGCCGTCAGCCCGCGCTGCTCCAGCTCCGTGGCCAGCTTGCCGAGGAAGTACGTGCGCGTGTGCTCGCGCGGCGTAGCCGACATGGCTCCATCAAAGCCGAAGTAAGACGAAAAATCCCGGTCAGTTGTTAATACGTTCGGCTTCGCGGCGCTGCTCCCGCTTGTAGACCAGCACCCGCAGGGGGATCGCCGCCACAAGCGCGATCTGCATGCTCGCGCCGATCTTGATCGGCATGTCGCCGCCCTCGGGCCAGGCCACCCAGAAGGTCAGGAACGCCACGTTCACCATGATCCAGCCCAGGACGCCCGCCAGGAGCTGCCCCTTCGGCTTGGGGTACTCGATCCGGCTGACCATCAGCCACGCCACGGCGAGCACGGCCAGCAGAGACCAGAAGCTCGGCTGGAACAGCAGCACGATGGAGATCACGGTCATGGCCCCCATGGGGATGGGCAGGCCCATGAAGTCGCCGCTCTTGGTCTTGACGCAGGCGAATCTGGCCAGGCGTACGACGCCTGCCACCAGCACGGCCGCCGCCGCCCCGACCACCATCGGGAACGGCACCTGGTCGGTGAACCCGCCCCAGATCACGACCATGAACGCGGGCGCGAACCCGAAGCTGATGACGTCGGCCAGGTTGTCGAGCTCGGCCCCCATCGCGGAGGCGCGGAAGCGCCGGGCGACGAGGCCGTCGAACAGGTCGCACGTCGCGCCGATGAGCAGCAGCACGATGGCGGTGGCGAAGTAGCTCGGAACGGGCGTGAAATGACCACCGGCAACCTTGAGCTGCTGGATCGCGGAATACGCCAGGACGCAGACCGCGAGGAATCCGCAGACCGCGTTGCCCAGCGAGAGGGAGTCCGCGGCGGACAGGCGGAACGCCTTGCCGACGGGACCACGAGGTTCTTCCTCATCCGCCTGCCAACTGCCGGCGTCAGCCGCGGTCAATTCTGGTCACCCCCGCAACCATCTTCTCACCCACGGACACCGCGGGAGAAATCCCATCGGGAAGGTAGATGTCGACGCGCGAACCGAACCTGATGAGCCCGATCCGCTCGGCCTGCGCGACCTTCGCGCCGGTGCTCACGTACGGCACGATCCTGCGCGCCACCGCGCCCGCGATCTGCACCATCTCGATGTCGCCCAGCGTGGTCTCGAAATGCCACACCACGCGTTCGTTCTGGTCGCTGTCCTTGTTGAACGCCGGCAGGAACCCACCTGCCACATGCTGCACGGAGGTGACATTTCCCGCAAGAGGGGCCCGATTGACGTGGACGTTCAGCGGGCTCATGAAGATCGCGACCCTGGTGCGGCCGTCCGGCCACGGGTCGATGCTCTGCACCACGCCGTCTGCGGGCGACAGGACGCGCCCCTCGCCAGGTGTGCGGTCAGGATCGCGGAAGAACCAGAGCATGCCGCCGGTGAGCGCGCCCAGCGGCACTGCCGCGAGCGCCCAGCGCCTGTCTCGGCGCGTCAGCAGCGCGGTGGCGGCCGCCGCGGCCACCGTCGGGAGGAGCCACGGGGAGACCCCGCGTGCGAGCCTGACGCGGCTCGACTTGGCAGAATCGTCTGACACGTACAACCTTTGATGGTGACTGGATTGGGCGCTTTGCCGTGATGTTACAGAACTAGCAACTATTACACGGCACAACTACACAAGCAAAGCGCCTCGAAGCCCGTTTCGCTAGACCTGCTCCGGGTGCGTTTCCTCGCCCTCGCGCGCGTCGATGCGGGCTTTGATCAGGCTGGCCACGGTGGTGATGACCATGGTGGCCCCGATGACCGAGAGCGACACCCAGATGGGAATTTCTGGCGCCCAGGAGACATGGCTGGCGTGCAACGCCTCCAATATCAGCTTAACCCCGATGAACCCCAGGATGAACGCCAAACCGTAGCTGATGTAGACCAGTCGCTGCAGCAGACCGCCCAGCAGGAAGTAGAGCTGGCGCAGCCCCATCAGGGCGAAGGCGTTGGCCGTGAAGACGATGAAGGGGTCCTTGGTGAGCCCGAAGATCGCCGGAATCGAGTCGAGCGCGAACAGCAGGTCGGTGCTCCCAATCGCGACCATCACGATGAGCATCGGGGTCACCATGCGCCTGCCGTCGATCTTGACGGTGACCTTGGAGCCGACGTACCCGTCGGTGGTCGGGAAGGCCCTGCGGACCCACCTCAGCACGACGTTCTCGTTGAACTCCTCTTCCTCACCCTTGAGGTGCTGCCGGACGAGGTTGATCGCGGTGTAGACGAGGAAGGCGCCGAACACGTAGAAGAGCCAGCTGAAGCGCTCCAGCGCCGCGGCCCCGAGCGCGATGAAGATGCCGCGCATCACCAGCGCGAGCAGGATGCCCACGAGCAGCACCTTGTGCTGGTACTGCCGGGGGACGGCGAACCTGCTCATGATGATGAAGAAGATGAACAGATTATCGACGCTCAGGCTGTATTCGGTGATGTAGCCGGCGAAGAACTCACCGGCTTTGCCTCCTCCGACCGTGACCCACAGGAGCACCCCGAACACAACGGCGAGGGCGACATAGAACGTCACCCAGTAGCTGGCCTGCCGCATGGAGAACTCGCGGGCTTCCCCACGGTCGACGATCCACAAGTCGATGGCGAGGACAACAAGGAGACCGCCGATCACGGCGATCCAGGCCCACACGGGTACAGTCACTTTAAGACCCTCCGGCATGCACGACTCATTGCCGGAGGTCTCTCCCGCCCGCTCAAAACCGCGGACCGGCAGCCCCGGGGGCCCCGTGGAGCGGGGCTGCACCGTGATGACGAGGCTGTCGCGAAGGGATACTCCCCTCCCTAACCCAGGCAGTATATGAGAACCGTTCGACGCGGCCTAATCATCCTTTGGATCTTGACCACCGTAAACTGCCAGCACGCTCTCGACGGCGTCGTCGTCCCCGGGCATCTCCCGCCCTCTCCGCGCGGCCGCCGCGGCGAGCGTTTCCGCAGCTCCTGGCGCTAGGAGCGCCTGTACGGCCCCGCGAAACCCCTCGACGTCCCCGGCCGGGACCAAGATCCCAGCATCTCCCAAAATTTCTGGAATCCCACCCACAGCTGAGGCGATCGCCGGAGTCCCCGACATGAGTGCTTCGCGAAGGGTCAGCGGCTGGCCCTCCCACCTGCTCGGCATCACCAGCGCGACGGCGGCGCCGAGCAGGTCGGGAACGTCGTCCCGGTTCCCCAGCAGCACCACGGGCAGCCGCTCGGCCTGGATCCTGCGC
The DNA here is from genome assembly GCF_040605375.1 of Nonomuraea sp. NPDC005650. NCBI lineage: Bacteria > Bacillati > Actinomycetota > Actinomycetes > Streptosporangiales > Streptosporangiaceae > Nonomuraea > Nonomuraea sp. NPDC005650. Next base: position 21,164 of record NZ_JBEXCR010000035.1, on the reverse strand, counting down.
TGCAGCTCCCCGCGCAGCGGCCCCTCCCCCGCGACCACGAACATCGGCTGCTCGGACGGCCACGGCCCGGCGGCGAGGTCGAGCAGCGTCTCGAGCCCCTTCTGCTGGGCCAGGCGGGCGATCGTCAGCAGCACCGGCCGGTCGCCCGCGCCCAGCTCGTCCCTGACCTCCTGCGGGGTGCGCCCCGCCGGCCGGAGCCTGGGCGCGGGCACCACGGCGGCCCGCACGTCACGCGCGCCGAGCCGGGCCATGCCCGCGCCGAGGTCCGGCGAGACGACGAGCACGTGATCGGCCCGCCGCGCCACGATGCGCTCCAGCACCCCGTAGACGAACCCGACGAACCCTCCCGCGGTCAGCGCGTTGTGCAGGGTGACCACCAGCCGCGGCCCGCCCGTCTTCCCGAGGGCGACCAGCGCCCCGGCCCGCAGCCCGTGGGCGTGCACGATGTCGGCGCCTCGGGTCAGCCGCCTGATGGCCAGCGCCGTGCGCAGGTCGTTCGCGGGGTGCGGCCGGTCCGAGACGGCCACCGCCGCGAACCGCGCCCCGGCGCCGGTGTAGGAGAACTGCTCCTCGACGCTGGGCGGCCCGATGACGATCACCCGGTGCCCGCGCCGCACCAGCCCCTCGACCAGCATCCGGACATACCGGCCGGTGCCACCGGACGTGGTGCCCAGCACGAAAGCCACCCGCACGATCCGCTCCTTCCTCGCCGCTCCCGGCCGCCGGGCCGTGGAGCGGCACGCTCAGCCCGATCCGCCCCGGCGCAGCAGCCCGGCCACGGCGTCGGCGTCGGCCCGATCGACCAGGGCCACGACCACGGCCCCCACCACCAGCGCGACGACGGCGGCCAGGACGGTGGCCCACACGTTGGGCCAGATGCCGCTCGCCCCGACCAGCTCCACCGTGCCCGCCCCCGCCAGGTAACCCAGGAAACCGCCCGCGGCCGCCGCGGCCACGGCCCGGGCCAGGCCCGCCACCGCGGCGCTCCCGCGGGCGCGGACCACGGACCCGAGCAGCAGCGCGCCGCCCACGCTCATGCCCACGCTCATGCCGAGCGCCAGGCCGCCGATCTTCCAGGGCCCGGGCAGCACCAGCGCGAAACCCGTCTGCGCGACCGTCGCCACCACCCACGCCGTCACGGTCCCGACGGCGACCGCCCGGCCGCGGCCGGCCGCGTAGAGGACCCGGCTCAGGTGCGCGATGAGCCCGTATCCCACCAGGCCCGGCGCGAACAGCGCGATGGCGTGTGCCAGCTCGGCCGGGAACACGTCGGTCTTGGACCCGAGGAACACCACGGCGCCCGGCCACGAGGCGGCGGCCAGCACCCCGGCCGCCAGCCCGGACACCAGCACCACCGCCCGCGTGGTGCGCGCCGCCAGCTCGGCGAACGCCGCCGGCTCGCCGGCCTGCGCGGACAGCCGGGGGAACGCGCTGGTGGCGATGGGCACGGCCAGCACCGCGTACGGCACCAGGTAGATCGCCCACGCGTAGTTGTAGACGGCGATGGCCCCGCTGCCGATCGTTTTGTTCGCCAGCAGCACCACCACGATCATGGCGACCTGCTGGGCGAGGAGCGCGGCGATCCCGGCGAAGGCTAGCCGGCGCACCTGCCCGGCCACCCCGTCAGGGAACCGCAACGTGGGCCGCCACCTCAGCCCCAGCCGGGCCGTGGGCCTGATCACGGCCAGCACCAGGGACAGCACCCCCAGGCTGGTCCCCAGCGACAGCGCCAGCTCGGCCGGGCCTAGCAGCATCTGGGGAACGCTGTCGCCGCCGCTGAGCGGCACGAACAGCAGGTAGGCCACGATGACCACGATGCTGGACACCAGGGGCGCGACCGCCGGCCCGGCGAAGCGCCGGTGCGCCTGCAGCACGCCGTAGAGCACGACGGCGACGCCGTAAAGGGGGATCTGGGGCGCGAAGACGACCAGCATCCGGGTGGCGACCGCCGTGACCGCTCCGATGTCGCACTTTTCGAGGCCCGCGCCGAAGAACAGCCCGATGACCGGCCCGGCGAACAGCGCGGTGAGCACGGCCAGCGGGACGAGCACGACGACCACCCACGTCAGCAGCGCCGAACTGATCCGCGCCACCCGCTCGTCGTCCGGGGGCCGGGCGGCCGCGCCCGCCAGCACCGGGACGACCATCCCGGCCAGCGCCCCGCCGACGACGACCTCGAACACGATGTTGGGGATCTGGTTGGCGGTCATGTAGGCGGTCGCCAGGCAGTTGGTGCCCACCGTCTGCGCGAAGGCGTACTGCTTGGCGAACCCGGCGACGCGGGCCAGCACCGTGATGGCCCCGATGAGCATGGCGCCGCCCGCGACTCCTCGCGCCGTCACCACTGCCACCCGGCCTCCCCAGCCCCGCGTCCGATCGCGCCGACGAGGAACATCCTGGCAGGTCGTACCGACAAACGAGCGGTCACACAGGGTCGACCGGACGGCGGCCGAGCATGTCGAGGGGGTTGAGCACGGGGTTGCCGGCGATGACCTTGGTGAAGCTGACCTTCTCCGCGGCGGCGGTCAGCGCCACCACGGTGCCCAGCAGGACGTAGCGGCCGGGACGGCCCAGCTTGGTGACGGCGGCGAGCCCGAGCAGGGCGCCCAGGGAGTTGGCCCCGGCGTCGCCGAGCATGGCGCGCTCGCCCAGGTCCTCCGGCAGCAGCGCCGCGGCGGCCCCCAGCGGCACGGCGGCCAGCGCCGCCGCGGCGGGCGAGCTGCGGAAGAGGGAGGCGGCCAGCAGCGGCCCGCCGGTCAGCAGGCCCACCTTGATGGCCCGGCCTGGGCGCAGGTCGAAGAGGTTGGCGAGGTTCGCGGCGCCGGCGATGGTGGCACCGTTGACCAGGGTGTCGACCGGCCCCTGCGAGACGAGGGCGGCGGCGCCGAGCCCGGTCGCGCCGATGCCGAGGATCTTGACGGCGCCGCTGGTGACCTCGCCCCGGGTGAGCGCCGTCAGGTGGCCCTTGAAGCCCTTGGACGACGTGGTGCCGTACAGGTCGTCGTAGGCGCCGAGCGCGCCGCTGCCCGCGCCCGCGACGAGCGCGGCCAGGCGCAGACGGCCCGGCAGGCCCGGCGTGAGCGCGGCCGCCGTGCTCGCCCCCGCCACGAACGCGGGGCCCTCCAGCAGCGTGATGGGCTCGCCGCGGTGGTTCTTGCGCGTCCAGCGGCCGCTCAGGTCGGCCGGCCGATTGCGGGTGAACGCGGCGTACGCGACGCGCGCCGCCGCCGCGCCGATCGCGGCACCGGCTATCGCGTAGAGGAGGCCACGGGCCCGGGTGGCAGGCATGTCAGCTCCCTTACTGGGTGGAGGGGGACGGAGTGGCGGTCGTCACCGTGGGCAGCATCGCGGAGGCGCCCTTGCCGATGCCGTACTGGCCGGCGCGACCGTTCAGCTGCTCCCGCAGAGAGTAGACGATCGCGATCCGGCCCGCGGGCATGTCGGCGGTATCGACCGAGCTGACCCGCTTGGAGACGTCGCCGTCGTCGCGCAGAGCGCCGATCGGGTCGCCGGGCGCGGCGGGGGTCGCGACGGCCCCGGCCAGCACCGTGCCCTTGCCCGCCAGGTCGAGCCCGCCCGCCACGGAGACGAGCGCGCCCGACTGGACGTCGGCGGTCTCGCCCTCGTACGGCTTCTCCGGCGCGAGCATGACCGCGAGCGTGGCCCGCTTGATCGGGTCGCCGTCGATGCTGAGCAGCCCGCCGGTCTCGAAGGAGCTGACGACGTCGGCCGTGGCGGGGTTGGGGGTGTTGGCCTGGGCCTGGTCGGGGGTGACGAAGGCGGCCGACAGCAGCGTGGCGGCCCGGTCCCAGGACGTGGCCGTGGCCGGGAAGACCATGTTGGCCGGTTTGAGCTGGTTGACCAGGCCGTCCAGGACGCCGGTGCCCTTCGGGTCGAGGAACTTCTCCGTCAGCGTGACCCGCCCGGTGATCTCCGCGCCCGCCTGCGTGAGCACCTGCTGCGCGGCCTCGCGGACGGTGCTGCTGGAGCCGGGCGTCTCGACGAGGAGCACCCGCTGGCCCGTCAGGTCGCCGGCCACCAGGTCCGGCGTCAGGGCGGTGATGAGCGCGTCGTTGCCGGACTCGCGGCCCTGGAGCGCGTCGAGCTGTGTCCGCAGCTCCTCTTTCGACTTGGTGAGCTGGGCGGCCACCTCCTGCGCCGACTTGACCGCGGGCTCCTGCAGCAACGTGGTGCCCAGCACGATCCCCACCGCGAGCGCCAGGAAGATCGCGACGATGGAGACGAGGTGGTAGCGAAAATCGATCACGAGAAAAGTCCGACCAGCCAGAAGATGAAGGCGTTCCAGGCATCTTGCAGACCGTTCAGCCAGGTCTGGCCGATCGGCGAGAGGAAGAGCGCGACGCTCATCACGATGAGCGCCGTGATCACGAGCAGGAGCAGCTGCGGGGTGGAGATGCGGCTGCGGTAGAGCCTGCTCACGCCCTTGGCGTCGATGAGCTTGCTGCCGATGATCAGCCGGGTGAGGAACGTGCTGGCCATGCCGGAGCGCCCCTTGTCGAGGAACTCCTCCAGCGTGCCATGGGTGCCCACGGCGACGATCAGTTCGGCGCCCTTGTCGTCGGCCAGGAGCATCGCGATGTCCTCACTGGTGCCGGTGGCGGGGAAGATCACTGCCTCGCGACCGAGTTGGTGGACGCGCTCCAGGCCCGGCGCCCTGCCGTCGCGGTAGGCGTGCACGACGAGCTCGGCACCGCAGGTCAGGGCCTTGGTGGAGACGGAGTCGAAGTCGCCCACGATCACGTCGGGCAGATAACCGGCATCCATGAGCGCGTCGGCCCCGCCGTCGACGCCGACGAGGACGGGACGGTATTCGCGGATGTAGGGGCGGAGGGTGGCGATGTCTTCCTTGTAGTGATATCCGCGCACCACGATGAGGACATGCCTGCCCTCCATCGGCGTGCGGATCTCGGGCACGCCGACTCCGTCGATGAGGAGCTTGCCCTCACCGCGTACGTACTCCATGGTGTTGACGGCGAAAGCCTCGATCTGGACGGCGAGCCCCGCGCGGGCCTCGGCCATGGCCGACTCGACGGCCTCGACGGTCTGCTCCTCGCCCTTGCCGACGATGTCGTCGTCGAGGTAGACCACGCCGTCTTTGACGCGGACGACGTCGCCGTCCTTGACGCGCTCGAACAGCTCCTGATTGACGTTGTCGACGAACGGCACGCCCGCCTCGAGCAAAATCTGTGGCCCCAGGTTGGGGTAGCGACCGCTGATGCCGCAGGCGATGTTCACCACCGCCGCGGCACCGCACGCAACGAGCGCCTCCGCGCTGACCCGGTCAACGTCAACGTGGTCGATAATCGCAATTTCCCCGGGCTGGAGGCGCTTTGTCAGCCTCTTGGTCCGCCGGTCGATTCTCGCCACTGCCGTTACACCGGGAAGGTCTCCAACCTTCCGGCCGCGGAGGCCCGGCATCCTGCTTCCCGGAACCTTCATCAAGACCATCCTGCCAGAGCGAAACAGCGCAGAGGCCACGCATTACACGGCGTGTCCGCTATGTCACCCAGGATCACCTGTCTGCCGCGGCCAGACCAAGGAGCTCTTCGGCGTGGGCCCGGCCCAGCTCGGAGTCCTCCAGACCCGCCAGCATGCGGGAAAGCTCGCGTACCCGACCCTCGTGGTCGAGTGTCACCACGCCGCTGCGCACGACGCTGCCGTCGCTCGCCTTCTCGACCACCAGATGCTGGTCGGCGAACGCGGCGACCTGCGGCAGGTGGGTGACCACGATGACCTGCGCGGTGCGGGCCAGCCTGGCCAGCCGGCGCCCGATCTCGACCGCGGCCTTGCCTCCGACCCCCGCGTCCACCTCGTCGAACACGAACGTCGGCACCGGGTCCGCCCCCGCGAACACCACCTCGATCGAGAGCATGACCCGGCTCAGCTCGCCGCCGGAGGCACCCTTGCCGAGCGGCAGCGGCGGCGCGGCGGGATGGGCGGCCATCCGCAGCTCCACCTCGTCGCGGCCCTCGGGGCCGAACTCCTCGCTCTGGCTGAGCTGCACCACGACCCTGGCGTGGGGCATGGCCAGCGCCGTCAGCTCCTCGGTCACGGCCTCGCCGAACCGCTCGGCGGCGGCCTCGCGCACCCTGGTGAGCTCGGCGGCCAGGTCGGTGAGCCGCGCGGTCAGCTCCTCGTGCTCGCGGCTCAGCTCGTCGATGCGCTCGTCGTCGCCCTCCAACTCGGCCAGCCGCGTGGCGGCCTGCTGCGCCCAGGCCAGGACGCCGGCGCTGTCTTCGGCGTATTTCCGGATCAGCCCGGACAGCACGGACCGGCGCTCCTGCACCGCGGCCAGCCGCGCCGGATCGGAATCGATCGACTCCGCGTAGGCCGCCAGGTCGGTCGCCACGTCGGAGATCAGATATCCGGCCTCGGCCAGCCGGTCGGCCACGGAGGCGAGCTGCGGGTCGAAGTCGCGTACGGCCTCCACGGCCGTGCGGGCCTCGCCGAGCAGCGAGACCACGTCGTGCGGGCCTCCCGCCGCCTCCATGGGGTCGCCGAGCAGCGCGGTGTGCGCGGTGGTGGCGGCGCTGCGCAGCGCGTCGGCGTGCGAGAGCCGCTCCTCCTCGCCGCGCAGGTCGGTGTCCTCGCCCGGCTTGGGGTCGACCTTCTCGATCTCCTCCAGGCCGAAGCGCAGCCGGTCGGCCTCCTGCTCCCGCTCCCTGGCCCTGGTGGTCAGCTCCTCGAGCAGCGCACCGACCTGCTTGTGCCGTTTGTACGCCTGCGAGTAGGCCCGCAGCGGCTTGACCAGATCGTTGCCGGCGTAGCGGTCGAGCGCCGCGCGCTGCCTGGCCGGCTGGAGCAGCCGCTGCTGGTCCATCTGCCCGTGCACGGCCACCAGGTCGTCGGCGAGGTAGGTCAGCGTGCCGACGGGCACCGTGCGGCCGCCGAGCCAGGCTCTGGACCGGCCCTCGGCCGAGACGGTGCGCGAGATGATCAGCTCGCCGTCCTCGACCTCGCCGCCGATGTCCTCGACCTGCTGGGAGACGCGCCCGCCCGACTGGATGACCAGCGTGCCCTCGACGCTCGCCCGGTCGGCCCCCGGGCGGATGCGCGAGGGGTCGGCCCGGCCGCCGAACAGCAGCCCGAGCCCGGTCACGACCATCGTCTTGCCCGCCCCGGTCTCGCCGGTGACCACGTTGAAACCTGGCGAAAGCTCGAGGACGGCCTCGTCGATGACGCCGAGCCCCTGGATGCGGACCTCCTCGACCCTTGGTCGCACTGCCCACTCCCGTTCACTGCCGTGTCTGATGGTCACCCGCGTAGTCTCCGAACACGTGTGCCAACGTGTGCCCAGGCGATCCTACGCGGTCCCGCATCCATTGACTCAGGGTCGCACCCTTCCGCGCCAGCCCTGAACAGGTAGCTCGAACTTGGCCACCAACCTGTCGGTGAAGGGCGCGCCGCTGTTCTCCACGCCGTGCAGCCGCGCCAGGCGTACGGGCTCGGCGCCTCTGCGCACCTCGACCCGCGAGCCCGACGGCAACTCGAAGCGGCGCCGCCCGTCGCACCACAGAACCCCGCCCGGTGTGTCGGGCAGGATCTCGACGGCCAGCGTGGAACGCGGCGAGACCACCAGCGGCCTGGCGAACAGCGCGTGCGCGCTGATGGGCACCATGAGCAGCGCCTCCACCTCCGGCCACACGACGGGTCCGCCCGCCGAGAAAGCATAGGCGGTCGAGCCCGTCGGCGTGGCGCAGATCACACCGTCGCACCCCCACCGCGACAGGGGGCGGCCGTCGATCTCGGCGACCACCTCGAGCATGCGCTCCTGCTTCTCGACGGTCACCTCGTTGAGCGCCCACGTGTCGGCGATCACCCGGCCGTTCTGCCGGGCGAGAACGTCGATCGTCATGCGCTCCTCGACGTCGTAGCGGCCCGCCACGACGCTGTCGACGGCCTCGGCCAGGTCGGCCACCTCCGCCTCAGCCAGGAACCCGACATGTCCGAGATTGACCCCCAGCAGCGGCGTACCCGCCGGCTTGGTCAGCTCGGCCGCACGCAGCAGCGTGCCGTCACCGCCGAGCACGATCATGACCTCGGCGTCCTTGACCGCACCCGGGTCTCCGGGCACCGCCTCCACTCCGCCGCAGCCGACCTCGACGTACTCGGACTCCAGCACCCTTACGTTGATACCGGCATCCACCAGCCGGTTGATGACCAGGCGAGCGCTCTCCACTGCGGCGTCACGCCCGGTGTGTACGGCGACCAGCACGGTCCGTTTCATTGCGGCCCTTCCGCGACGGCACGCTGGATCTCGGCTTCGAGGTCGGCGACAGCCGGCTCGCCCTCCCCTTTGCCCAGCCAGAGCAGATATTCGACATTTCCCGATGGTCCCGGCAGCGGGCTGGCGGTCACACCGCGCACCGTCAGCCCCAGCTCCTGGGCCCTGGCGGCAGCATCGCTCACCGAACGCCTGCGCAACTCCGGATCACGCACGACGCCACCCGCCCCGACGAGGTCCTTGCCCACCTCGAACTGCGGTTTTACCAACATCACGAAATCGGCCCGCGGCGCGGCGACCGAGGCCAGAGCGGGCAGCACCAGCCGCAGCGAGATGAACGACAGGTCGCCCACGACCAGCGTGGGCGGCTCGCCGACCATCTCGGCGGTCAGGTCGCGTACGTTGACGCGCTCCATCACCGTTACCCGCTCGTCAGTACGCAGCGACCAGGCCAGCTGGCCGTAGCCCACGTCCACGGCGAGCACGTGGGCGGCGCCGCGGCGCAGCAGCACGTCGGTGAACCCGCCGGTGGAGGCGCCCGCGTCGAGGCAGCGCCGGCCCTCCACCCTCAGACTCTCGAACGCCTCCAGCGCCCCGAGCAGTTTGTGCGCTCCTCGCGAAACATAGTCGGGCCCCTCCTCCGACTCCGCGACCACGATGGCGGAGGCGGTCTCGACCTGAGTGGCGGGCTTGCGCGCCGCCTGGCCCCCGACGCTGACCCGACCGGCCTCGATGAGCTGGGCCGCCTGCTCACGCGACCTGGCCAGGCCGCGGCGCACCAGCTCGCTGTCCAGGCGAATGCGACGGCTCACTGCTCTTCCACTGCGGTGGCCAGCGTGGACTCGAGCCCGGAGAACGCCTCGTCGAAGACCTGCACGTGCTCACTCACCGGCAGCTCGCCAAGGCGGCCCAGACCGGCCACGATGGCATCGACCCGCTCGTCGCCGGTCTCCTCCGGCAGCTCACTCATGACTCGACGGTAACGCCTCCCGCGAGCGCCCGGGACCTTGGCAGGCGTGTCACGCGTTGAAGCTCATACGGGGGTGCTACTGATGTGGAACGCTACCGTCCGCAAAGGGAAATGAAAGGATGCGCATCATGGCAAGCGTCGAGGAGTGCCGGGCGGCACTGGCCAAGCTCGTCGCCCAGTTCGACGAGATCGACGAGCAGGATCGTGCCAAGCACGTGGTCGAGCGGACGGTCAGCTGCCGGGTTCCCGACCTCGACGTGACCTTCTACGGCCGACTGCACTACGGGGGGCTCGACCCGTTCACCGAACATCCACCGGCGGGCGGCAAGCCGGCGGACGTCAAGCTCACGATTGCGAGCAACGACCTGATCGCCCTGGTGGACGGCGAACTGGACCTGGGCCGCGCACTGCTCGGAGGCCGAGTGAAGATCGACGCCAGCTTCGGCGACCTCCTACGCCTCCGCAGACTCCTCTAACGAATCACCCCACCACCAAACTCCTTCAAGGCCATACCCACCCACCGAACCCCTTCAGGCCCGTCCTCACCCACCGTTCAAGGCCGTACCCACCGACTCCCTTCGGGGCCGTACCCACCGATCCCCCTCGGGGCCGTGCCCACCCCGACCACCAGTCTCCCGAACCCACAAACCCCAGCCGCCCCTCAAGGGCGGCTCACCACCCACCCTCGCCCTCGCCCCCGCCCCCGCACCGGCACCCGCACCCGCACCGGCACCGGCACCGGCACCGGCACCGGCACCGGCACCGGCACCCACCGAACCAGCCGACGACCACCACCCGCGACGGACAGGCGATCCTCCCTGACGGAGGACCAAGGCGACGGAGGACCAAGGCGAGGTCGACGATCACAGCCCTCCAACAAGAACTCCGGCCATCACGCCAACCCGCCCCCAACAAACTCGCCGCCCCCACCCGCAACCCTCACCCAGACCAGCCCGCAACATTCCACAAGACCGGCGCGAAACCCCCAGCGACGCTGACGCACATCGCCCAGGGAGACCGGAGAGCATTCCCTCCGCAAGACCAGCGCACAACACTCAACGCGACCGACGCACACACCCTCCACAGGCCGGCGCGCAACGTCCAGGGGGGGCATGGCGAGCGCCCCCTCCACGAGACCGACGCGTAGCACTCAACGCGACCAACGCGGCCTCAACGGGGACCAAGCCCCCCGCGAACCTCAACCCAACCGATCCAGCACGGGCTTCACGGCATCCTCCTCGACCCGCCCCTCACCGGCCCCTGCCCAGGCTGCGTCGCAGGCGGCCCGCAGCCCATCGATCCAGCTCCCCTCACCATCGAGCCGCAGCACGCCGTCCAGCCATCGGGCCCGCCACCCCCCGCAAGCCCCATCCCGCACCTCGGGGTACGCCTCCAGCAACGAACGCAGATCCTCACCGACGTAGGTGGGCCGATGACGCGGCTCCGCCGTCAGCACGTCGACAGCCGTCGCCACCCCGGTCAGAACCAGCAGGCTTTCAACCCCCGCGTTGGAGGCTCCCTCGATATCGGTGTCCAACCGATCCCCCACGACCAGCGGCCGCCGCGCCCCCGTACGGATCATGGACTCCCGATGCAACGGCGGATCAGGCTTACCCGCATAAACCGGCTCAACCCCGGTAGCCGCTGCGATCACCCGAACCATGGCCCCGTTTCCCGGCAACTCCCCCCGCCCCGTGGGCATCGTGCTGTCCCCGTTGGACGCCACGAACAACGCCCCCTGCCGCACTGCCAACGCCCCTTCCGACAACAGCCCGTACGACAGACCGGGCGCGATCCCCTGCACCACGGCGACAGGCGACTCGGCGGCGGTCGAAACCGGCCGAAGCCCTCGATCCCGTATGGCCAGCCGCAACCCGGACCCACCGACGACGAGCACGTTCGACCCAGGCGGCACCCGTTCAGCGACCAGCCGGGCAGCGGCCTGGGCAGAGGTCACCACGTCGTCGGCCGAGGCCGGCGCCCCAAGCTCACGCAGGTGAGCGGCGATGGCGGCAGGCGTACGAGAAGCGTTGTTGGTGACATAGGCCAGCCGCACGCCACGCCGCTGAGCCTCCTCCAATGCCTCCGGCGCCCCCGGCACCGCATGGCTGCCCAGGTAGACCACACCGTCGAGGTCGAGCAGCAAGGTGTCATAGCCGTCGATCAGCACAGCGCCTCTCCCGTTTGACTCTCACGCCGCGTGCGACTTTAGCGCTGCCCTCACACTCACCCTCACAAAGGCCAGCCATTTCCACGCCCCATCTCCCCAAGCCAACAACCCCTCACCCACCCAACCCCTCAACCGCACCCCACTCCCACAACGCACCAAAGGCCCTCCACCACCGACACCCCGGAGCCCCAATCACACCCTCACCCACCAAAGTCCGGCACTACCAACGCCCCCGCTCCCCACCGCACTCACGCCTTCACCGCATCAATCCCCGCCACCACCAACACGCCCAGTTCCCCCAACCTCACACCCTCACCACGCCCAGACCCTCAGCACGCCCTGGCTCCCACCGCACCTCCACCACACCCGATCCCGCCCCCCGCACCCACACCCGTTCCCGCCCTCACACCCACGCCCACGCCCACGCCCACGCCTGGATCCTCACGACACCCAGACCCTCACGCATCCAGATCCTCACCAAATAGGCCCTCACACCACCAGCAGTCCTGACCCCCAACACGCCCACGCGCTCACCGCATCGCCCTCCACGATCAGCACCCCGATCCCCCCACCACATCTGCCCTTCACCCCATCGAAGCGCCCCTTCAGCCCATCGAAGTTCCGCCTCGCCAGTGCATCGTGGTTGCCATCAGCTCCGACACCCTTCGCACGCCGACGGCCCGCATCCCGAGTCAGGCGTCCCACAACCACCAACCCCACCCACAAACCGAAGCAGCCTTCACCCGTGCCCTCGCGCGACGAGACCACTCAACGCCAAACCTCACAGCGCCATGACCTTGCCCGACAACCCAATGCCGCACGAGAACACAAGCACGACAAAAAGGCGCCGGCCACCATGCACTAGCAGGCGGAACCGGGCGCAAGGTTCCGGCCAATACCCAACCTCAAACGGAACGACACAAGACGCAGCTCAACGGACGCACCCACGCCACAACGAGACACGTTCAGAGATCCAAAGAAGAAGACGACCGCAAAGAGGCCGGGACGGCCCCCAACACCCCACGCTCTCCGATTACATTTCGCGCCGAGCCCGCAAGGTAGCGCGAACACTCTTCAAAGCCGAAACATAATGCCGCTCATCCGGCCGCATGGCCACCGCGATGGCCAGGGGCTCCTGCGCCCCCTCCACATCCCCGGTCCGCCACAACGCCAGCCCCAACCCAAAGTAGGCATAATCCTCGGCCGGATTAGCATTCACGATCTGCCGAAAACTAGCGGCAGCCTCCGCGTACTGCCGTGAATTGAACTGCGCCCGAGCCAATGCCTCCAGAATGCTGCGCGATTCAGGCTCTGCCGCAGCGGCACGCTCCAGCAACGCGGCAGCGGCAGCCGGACTGCCCTCTTTGAGCAACCTCACCCCACGCTGATACCAGTCGTAAACACCGCCCCCGGGAGCGCCTGAATTCTCGTTCTGAACATTTCCGTCGTGGGCCATGCGTGGGGACTCCTTCATCGCTGAACGACGGCCCGCTTCGCCCTGCTGCGGAACGGGCACGGGCTGCAACCATGGGGCGACTTCCGGAAGGCACAAGCATTTATGGGAGCATGCCCGGTATGGGGATTCCTGAACTGCCGATGCCGGACGGGCTGGTGCTGCGGCCCTTCCGAGGGGTTCGTTTCGCCGTCGAAGATCCCGCCAGGGTGACCTCCCCACCATACGACCTGATCTCCGACGCCGACGTGGACGCCCTCCTGGACTCCCATCCGAACAACGTCGTCCGCCTCATCCTTCCCCGCTCCCCTCGGAGCGATTCCTCCGCACAACCACCAAACCCCTATCGGCAACAGGAATCAGACCGCACACCCCACGCCCATACCGCGGCCCACCGTCCCTCGGCCGACGGCGAACCGACCACCGCCCAACAGCAAGCGCCCACTCCTGCCACCCCGCCCGACGCCGGGCTCGCAACCCGCTACGCCGGGGCACGGGACACGCTGAGGGCCTGGCTGGACGCGGGTGTCCTGGTGCCGGACGAGGTTCCGGCGCTCTATGTGTACGAGCAGAGCGGACCGAACATCCTGCAACGCGGCTTGATCGGCGACGTGGGCCTGGCCGATCCGGGACAGCGCATCATCCTCCCCCACGAGGACGTCATGCCAGGCCCCATCGCCGACCGGCTCGCCCTCATGAGCACGACCAAGGCCAACCTCGAGCCCATCTTCCTCCTCTACAACGGCGACAACGGCGCGGCCACACGCCTGGTGGACATGGTCGCCTCGACCCGGCTCCCCCTCGTGTCCGCCCACACCGAGGACGGCCTCACACACCGCCTTTGGGCCATCACGGACACATCGGAGATCGACGCGATAAACGCCGACCTCCATGACCGCCAAGCCCTGATCGCCGACGGCCACCACCGGTACGCGACGTACCGCGTACTCCAACGCCAGGAGCACGCCACCCACCGCTCCCACCAACCCGAGCCGGCAATCCCCACCATCGCCCCTCGACCTGAGCCATCAGCCCCTACTGCCTCCGCCCAGCCCGAACCATCAGCCCCCACCATCGCGCATCCAGTCATCGCCGCAGAAGCCCAGCAACCCACCACCGCACCGGGACAACTCCACATCCCGTCCGAAGCCCCGTTGTCTCCCTCGCCCGTCGGGCCGGCGGCTCAGCCGTCTCATCCCGTCATCCCTTCAGTGACACAGTCATCTCCTTCCGCCAAGCACATTGATGAGGAGGAGAAACCACGGACTCCCGGTGTCCCCCGTGCCTCCGACGCCCCCGATGGCCCTGGCGAGCCCGGATCCGAGCGCTCCAGCGGCGGACCTGCAACGCCAGAACCCTTGGTCGGGCCGTGGGACTTCGGGCTGGCGCTGCTCGTCGACTCCACCGCGTACCCGCCCAATCTGCAGGCCATCCACCGCGTCATCCCCGGCCTCCCCCTCTCCGAGGCAACTGCCAAGGCCAGGGGCGCGTGGCAGGTGCACGACTTCGACGACTTGGCGCAGGGTTTGGCCGCCCTGAAGGAGGCTGCGGAGCCTGCCTTCCTGCTCGCCGGTGAGGGCGGCGTGCACCTGCTCACCAACCCCGACCCGGTGCAGCTCGCCCGCGCCATGCCGCCCGACCATTCCGACCGCTGGAACTCTCTCAACACCTCCGTCCTCTCGGAGTTCGTCCTGCCCAAGGTGTGGGGCATGCGCGACGACGAGCAGGCCGTACGCATCGTCCATCACAACACGGACGCCGCAGTGCGACTGGCCATCCGCACCGGCGGCACCGCGGTGCTCCTCAAGCCGCTCGCGGTCGACGACGTGCTGGCCGTTGCAGCGGGCGGCGAACGAGTCCCCCGCAAGTCCACCTCCTTCGGCCCGAAACCCAGGACCGGACTGATCCTCCGTATGTTCGCCATCGACTGACGCAACCGTCTCCTTCCAGTTGCGACCGGTCGGCACAGCCATCCACCAACCGGAAAACCCCTGGGTCGAACGACTCCACTTAATGGGTGCCGGCACTACCGCTGGCCACGCGACGCGTACGCCTCACCTGCCTGGGGGAACCTATGTCCGCGGCGACCAGCCCACCGCGCCGGAGTGAGGACGCCGTTCACGGTCGGGCAGACCTCAAGAGACACGCCTACGTCAGCCCCAACACGAGGACCCCATTCACGGTCCGGCAGACCTCAAAGGAAACCTGCGCCTGCGGCCGCCGACCCCCCGCTCCAACACGAGGACTCCGTCCATGGTTGGGCAGACGTCAAGGGAATGCGCCCACGGCGGCCGGCCCGGCGTCCAGCACGAGGACGCCGTTGACGGTCCGGCAGACCTCTAGGGAACCTGCGCCTGCCAACCCACCCGCCCGGCACGAGGACGCCATCCGCAGCCAGGCAGGCCTCAAGGAACACGCCCGCGCCAGCCAACCACCGCCCCAGCACGAGGACATCGTCCACGGTCGGGCAAGCCTCAAGGGAGGCTACGCCTGCGGCGGCCGGCCTGCTGCCCCGCGCTGGGACGCTGTTAGCGGGTGCGAGAGGCTCGATGGATTTCGCATCGCGCTCGGTGCTCCGTGGCCGTGGCGTGGTGGGTGGGTGGGTCAGCTTGCGGGGGCGAGGTAGACCACTTGGCGGGGGATCAGGGCGGCGAGGCTTCCGTTGGGGCTGTGGGTGGGGTCGTCCGGGAGGTCGATGGGGAGGGGTACGTCGGCTTCGTACGGCCTGGCGGAGCTGACCTCCACCTCGTACCGCCAGATCTTGGCCGCGGACGGGCCGAAGACGCGGCAGCGGAAGGACCCCGTCACCTCCATGTAGTCGCGGGGTTTGAGGCCGCGGACTATTGTCGCCGTCTCCGGGTCGAAGGTGACGCACGGGATGCTGTCCGTCAGGGCGGCCCCGCGTCGGTTACGGCGCCGGCGCACGATGATGCGCCACTTCGCCACGGTGTCGCCGCTGGGCAAGGAGTGCTCCTCGACCCCCGCTGACAGCCGGCCTACCAGCAAGACTTCGTTGCGATCCACTGTCGTCCTCCTAGCGGTGCTCTGGTGGAGATCACTATCTACGATGAAGGGGAGACCGGATCGGCTGGAATGCCGTTCTGGGGACAGCGGCTGGAGGGTCGGGAGTTCCTGTGGAAAACATCACCGCGTTGGGTGGCGACGTCTATGAAATCGACACCAAAATGGCTGGATACACGGGTATCACGGCCGGTTATCTGATTTTGGGTGATCGGCCGTGTCTCGTGGAGACCGGCACCTCGACCTCGGCTCCTGTGGTGCGCGACGCGCTCGCCTCGCTCGGCGTCGGCCCAGAGGACCTGGCCACCGTCGTGGTGACGCACATTCATCTGGACCACGCGGGTGGCGTGGGGGACATCGCCAAGTTCTTCCCGTCCGCGCAGATCGTCGTACACGAGAAGGGCGCCCGCCATCTGGCTGATCCGTCACGGTTGATGGCCAGCGCGCGGATGGTGTGGGGCGACAAGCTCGACACGCTTTTCGGCGAACTGTCCCCCACCGAGGCCGAACGCATCGTGGCCCTCGGCGACACCGGAGCCATCGATCTGGGCAACGGACGTACGCTGAACAGCCACTACTCACCCGGCCACGCGAAACACCACGTGGGCCTGATCGACTCCGCCACCGGCGACCTGTACGTCGGCGACGCGGCTGGCGTCTACCTTCCCGAGACGGGCGATCTCCGCCCGGCCACGCCGCCGCCGGACTTCGACCTGCAGACGGCGCTCGACTCGATCGCGTTGTTCGGGGCGCTTGGGCCGCAGCGGCTGCTGTTCAGCCACTATGGGCCGGTCGATGCGGTACAGGAGACCTTGGAGCGGTCTGCGGAAGAGCTCCGCGTCTGGGTTGATCTGACACGGCAGGCTCATTCTGAGGGGATGGATCTCGACCATGCTGTCGCAATGGTGAGGGATCGCACCAAGGATCGCTATCGCGCGTTGGAGGCTGGTGGCGGAGATGATGGGGCAGCTGAGCAGTTCGAGCTGTTGAGTGGTGCTCCGTCGAATGTGGCGGGCATCCTTCACTGGCTCAACCGCGTCTCGCCGTAGTCGCCTTCTCCGGGAGGTCCGGGGCGACGGGGGCGGGCGGATGCCACCGTCGCCTGATCGTCAAATATGCCCCGAAGTCGTACGGGTGCCGGGCTTCTCGGCCCCATGCGCGTGCGGGCACTCCGCGCTGCTGAACGTGCTCTGTACTCAGCCACTGTTCGTGCGCGGGACTCAGCCGCTGTACGTGCACCGGATTCATCGGCGTCAAGTGCCTAAGATCACGCGTATACATGGCTCCTCACCCGTCAACGCGTGCAGGATTCCTCGTGACGAGACGGGCGCGGGGCTTCAGGTGGTCCGATGCGTCCCCAAATGTGGGCCAGAGCTCTCCGTCCCGTACGCGGGCCGGGCTCCTCGCCGTCAGACGCGTGCGACATTCCTTGCTACCGGGCTCGCCGCCACACGGGTGCGCAGCTTTACACGTGCGAACGCCAGGTCGCCAGACGTGAGCCGGTTCCTCCATGGCATGCGCGTGCTGGGCTTCTCGCCGTTCATCGGCCGGAGGATCCCCCGGTGGTCGGCATGCGTGGGTGTTCGTCGTTCGGTGAAACTCGTGCGCGGCCGCTCGCGCCTCCCCGCCGTACCGGACCGGTTTGACCGTCTTGTGATGACGGTGCCGGTCCGGGTACGGCGGGGACGTGCGGCGTCAGTCGTCGGACTTGCGCTTGGCGTCCGAGGCGGGTTCGTCGGACTCGTCGATGAGCGTGTCGCCGAAATTGGGCTCGATGAACGCCGGAGTGATGCCCGGCGCCTCGACCTGCTTCGCCGCCTCCGGAGCGGTCCGCTGCTCGTCAGCGCCCTCCGGAGTCTCAGCGACCTCCGGAGTGTCGGCGGGACCGGGCTGCTCGGGCGCTTCGGCCGGGGCCGCTTGCGGTCCACGGTCCGATGCGTCCGCAGCCGGGGCCGCTTCTCCCGACTCCTGTACGTCCGCCGGGGCCGCGGCCACTTCTCGCGGCTCCCGGTCCGATGCGTCCGTCGAGGTCGGGGCCGCTTCTTGCGGCTCCTGATCCGATGCGTCCGCTGAGGTCGCGCTCTGCGGCTCCGCCTCCAGAATGTCCCCGAAGGTCGCGCCCTGCGGCTGATCTTCAAGAACGTCGGCCGGAACCGTTTCCTGCGGCTTCTCCCCAACTGGAGCCGTTTCCGGTACGTCGGCGGCGTCGGTCCGCGCCTCGTCCGCTACGTTCTCCGGGGAGTCCAGCAGGTCGCCCGCTTCCGCCAGGGCGGTCGCGTCGTCCACGTCCTCGGCCGCCTCAGCTGCTTCGGCCGCGCCGGCGTCGTCGAAGTCGTCCTCGTAGTCGAAATCTTCCTCGACGTCCTCGATGACGGACCCGGTCAGCTCCGCGTAGCGTTCGGCGGCCTCGGTCTCCCCGTCCTCGTCGAACGCCATCGCCCGTCCGAACCAGTCCGTGGCCGCCTCCTGGTGCCCGGAATCGGCCAGAGCATCCGCGTACGCGAATGCCAGCCGCGCCGACCACGGCCTGGGCTGCGGGTCGCGCAGCTCAGGGAGGCGCTGCAGGGTGATCACGGCGGCGTCGTGCTGGCCCAGGTCGCGGCGGGCACCGGACTCGACGATGGTCAGCTCGATGCGTCCGGCCCGGTCGAGGCGTTCGGCCTCCGGCGAACGTACGAGGTCGAGCGCCCGCTCCGGCCGGCCGAGACCGCGCTCGCAGTCGGCCATGACCGGCAGGTACGCGTCAGATCCCGTCATCCTCCTGGCAGCGCGCAGATCGCTCAGCGCCTCGGAGAAGTGTCCCGCGCGGTAGGCGACGATGCCCGCCGCCTCCCGTACGACGCCGATCCTGGCCGCGAACCGCCGTGCCACCTTCGTGTGCTCGTGCGCCCGGTCGGGGTCGTCGTCCTCGAGCGCCCGCTCGGCGGCGACCAGGTGCCGGCCCACCAGCTCGGCGAGGTCGCCGGGGAGGGAGCGCAGCTCCTCACGCACTTCCTTGTCGAGCTCGTCCGCGGTGATGTCGGGCGCGATCTCGGGCAGCTTCTCGCGCGGGGCCTCGGCCTCGCGGTCGGACCTGCCGTACCTGGCGCGGGTGCCCGAAGAGCCGGAACGCTCGTCGCGGTCGTCCCGCGAGAACGGACGCGAACCTTCGCGACGGGGACCGTAGCCGCCCTCGCGACGGTCGCCACCACCACGCGGGCCACGGTCGCCCTCGCGCCTGTCACCGAATCCGCCCTCGCGGCGCTGGCCCCGATCCTCCCGGAACCCGCCCTCACGGCGGTCGCCGAAGCCGCCTTCGCGGCGCGGACCGCGATCGTCCCGCGAGAACGGACGCGAGCCTTCGCGGCGGGGGCCGTAGCCGCCCTCACGCCGGTCACCGAAACCGCCCTCACGGCGGGGACCACGATCATCCCGATCCCGGAACGGACGGCGCTCGTCACCCTCACGACGCGGACCCCGATCGTCACGGAACCCGCCCTCTCGGCGCGGGCCGCGGTCATCACGGAAGCCGCCCTCACGACGAGGTCCTCGGTCCTCACGGAAGCCACCCTCACGGCGCGGGCCCCGATCGTCACGGAACCCACCCTCACGGCGGTCGCCAGACCGGCCCTCGCCGAAGCCGCCTTCACGCCTGGGCCCGCGGTCCTCCCGGAAGCCGCCCTCACGACGAGGTCCTCGGTCCTCACGGGAGCCGCCTTCGCGACGCGGTCCTCGGTCGTCGCGGAAGCCGCCCTCACGGCGGTCGCCGTACCGGCCCTCGCGCCGCTCGCCGTAACCGCCCTCACGGCGGGGACCACGATCATCCCGATCCCGGAACGGACGGCGCTCGTCGCCCTCGCGGCGCGGACCGCGATCGTCCCGATCCCGGTAGGTACGACGATCGTCACCACGAGGTCCACGATCGTCACCTTCACGCCTGGGGCCGCGGCTGTCGCGGAAGCCACCGTCACGGCGTGGACCGCGATCGTCCCGGAACCCGCCACCCTCACGGCGCGGACCCCGATCGTCACGGAAACCGCCCTCGCCGCGCGGACCCCGGTCCTCCCGGAAGCCACCCTCGCGACGCGGGCCCCGATCGTCACGGAAACCGCCCTCGGCGCGCGGGCCCCGGTCCTCCCGGAAGCCGCCTTCCCGGCGTGGGCCCCGGTCGTCCCGGAAACCGCCCTCACGACGCGGTCCTCGGTCGTCCCGGGAGCCGCCCTCACGGCGGTCGCCGTACCGGCCCTCGCGCCGCTCGCCGTAACCGCCCTCACGACGGGGACCACGATCATCCCGATCCCCGAACGAACGACGCTCGTCACCCTCTCGGCGCGGACCGCGATCGTCTCGGTAGCCGCCGTCGCGTCGCGGCGTTCTGTCTCCACGATCGTAGGAGCGCGGCCTGTCGTCGGAACGGAAGGGACGGTCGCCGCCGGAGTCTCGTCCGCGAGAGCCGTATCCGCCGCTCCCCCTGTCTCCGCTGGAGCGCCTGTCCCCGGAGTCGCCGCGCCCGCGCTGTCCGCCGTCCGATCCGTTATCTCTGTTCACTTCTGGTCCATTTCGTTGGCTCACCCAGCGGACTCACAACGACGGTCCACCGTGGCTGGTCGCCGCCTCTCGGGCCTTACGCGACGAAGGCCACCCGTGGGGGTGGCCCGGTTCCTCCCAGCCTAGCAAGCCGCAGTACGTCCATGAGCCCGGACGCAAGCCGTATATTGACGGGGCCACAAACGCTCGGTCAGCGAGAGTGCTCACTATGTCACCACGCGTCCACGAAATATCCGAGGTCCGACCTCCTTGACGGACGACAAGCGCGATTCGCCGGCTGGATCTGCCTGCCTCATGCCAAGACCTCGCCTGCTGGACCTCGCTTTCAGCGAACATCCGGGGTGGTTGGTGTAGACCGTCATCAAGGTCATTCTGAACGCGGCCCAGAGATCGGCTCGACGGGCTCGGAGGTCAATTGAAATCAGGGTCCTGTCACCGCCTTGCCGAAGCGGTCGATGCCGGCCTCTTATTCCAGGCGAAGGCTCGAATTTCGAAACGATGCACAGCCGCGAGGATGCGTGAAACGGCACACTTACAAAAATGCGTGCTTAGGGCGGCGCGTGCCGCTGAAGGTAACACGGGTGTCGTCAGCTGACCGTGCGGGAGAGCGCCGCACAGCGCCGCACAGACCCGCCCAGACAACAAAAAAAGGGGCCCGACGCACAAGGCGTCGAGCCCCTACAAAAGATTGTCCGGCGGCGACCTACTCTCCCACACCCTCCCGAGTGCAGTACCATCGGCGCAGAGAAGCTTAACTTCCGGGTTCGGAATGTAACCG